>JADZDA010000117.1 GCA_020851255.1 Burkholderiales bacterium
ACGACCTCGTGCGCGATGAACGACCCGTCGCCGTTCACGCTGCTCGCGTTCATGCTCGCGGCCGCACGGCGGCGCGGCGTCGACTGGCGCTCGATCACCGGCACCTCGAACCAGAGCGACTACCTGTCGCACTACGTCGCCAACCCCATGTTCTTCCGGCTCGCGCTGCCCGGCGCGCGGCGCATCCTCGTCGACCACATCGCCTGGTGCGGGCGCCACGCGCCGCGCTGGAACCCGCTGTCGGTCGTCGGCCAGCACATGCAGCAGGCGGGCGCGACGCCCGCGGAGGCGATGGCCTTCACCCTCGCCTCGGCGATCCAGTACGCCGACGACTGCGTCGCCGCCGGCCTCGCGCCCGACGAGGTGCTGCCGCGCTTCACTTTCTTCTTCGACGTGTCGGTCTCGTTCTTCGAGGAGATCGCGAAGTTCCGCGCCGGACGCCGGATCTGGGCGAGGATCGTGCGCGACCGCTGGAACGCGAAGGACCCGCGCTCGGCGCGCTTCAAGTTCCACGCGCAGACCTCGGGCGTCGACCTGACGCGCCAGCAGCCGCTCAACAACATCTCGCGCGTCGCGGTCCAGGCGATGGCCGGCATCTTCGGCGGCCTGCAGTCGCTGCACACCGACGCCTACGACGAGGCGCTGTCCTGCCCGACGCAGTTCGGCGCGCGCATCGCGGTCGCGACGCAGAACATCCTGCGGGAGGAGGCGCACCTGACCGACGTCATCGATCCGCTGGGCGGCTCGTACTACGTCGAGTCGCTGACCGACGGGATGGAGGCGAAGATCGTCGCGGTCCTCGCCGAGGTCGAGGCGGCCGGCGGCATGTACCGCGCGGTCGAGTCCGGATTCGTCCAGCGCCGGATCGGCGAGTCGGCGCAGCGCTTCCAGTCGCGCATCGAGTCCGGCGAGCAGACCGTGGTCGGCGTCAACGCCTACACGGTCGACGAGGACGCCTCCGCGCGGCCGACGCTGCCGGTGCCCGACCCCGCGCTGATGCAGGCGCACCGCGCCCAGTTCGACGGCTGGAAGAAGTCGCGCTCGCCAGCGGACGTCGCACGCGCGCTCGACTCGCTCGCGCGCGCGGCTGGCGGCGAGGCGAACGTGTTCGGCGAAGTCGTCGCCGCCGCCGAAGCCGGCTGCACGCACGGCGAGATCTGCGCGACGCTGCGGCGCGAGCTGGGCTTCGGCCAGCCCCGGCCCGGCATCTGAGCGGCGGCCCGCACCGGACCGGCACGACCATGAAACGGGACACGGCCGACGCGGCGCACGCCGCCCGGGTCGCGGCGATCCGCGCCGGCGACCGGATGGCGATCGCGCGCGCGCTGAGCGCGGTCGAGAACGAGCTGCCCGACGCCGCGCGACTGCTCGCCGACCTCGAACCGTCGACCGGCCGGGCGCACGTGGTCGGCGTCACCGGTGCGCCGGGCGCCGGCAAGTCGACGCTGATCAGCGCGCTGCTGCGCGAATGCACGCGCCGCGGCCGGCGCGTCGCCGTCGTCGCGGTCGACCCGTCGTCGCCGATCACCGGCGGCTCGGTGCTCGGCGACCGCGTCCGCATGGGCGACTCCGCGGCCGTCGAGAACGTGTTCGTCCGCTCGATCGCGTCCCGGGGCCACTCGGGCGGGCTCGCCAAGGCGACCTCGCGCATGGTCGACGTCGTCGACGCCGCCGGTTTCGACGTCGTGATCGTCGAGACCGTCGGCGCCGGCCAGTCGGAGGTCGACATCGCGGCGATCGCGGACACGTCGGTCGTCGTCTGCCCGCCGGGCCTGGGCGACGACGTCCAGGCGATCAAGGCGGGCATCCTCGAGATCGCGGACATCCTGGTCGTCAGCAAGGCGGACTCGCCGCAGGCGGGCGAGACCACGCGCGACCTCGCCGACATGCTCAAGCTCAAGCGGGCGACCGGCGGCTGGAAGGTCCCGGTGCTCCCGACGGTCGCCCCGCGCGACGAAGGCGTCGCCGCGCTCGTCGACGCCTGCGACCGCCACGCGCAGGAGGTCGGACGCGGGCGCCGGACGCGCGCCCCGGACGCGACCGACACGCCCGCGGCGCAGCTCGCGCGGCGCTTCATCGAGCGCGACGGCTTCGTGCGCCACTGCCGCCTCGAACTCGTCGAAGCCGGTCGTGCCGAAGGCCACGCGACGGTCGCGGTGACGATCCGGCCCGAGCACGTCAATTTCAACGGCGGCTGTCACGGCGGGCTCATGTTCACGCTGGCCGACACCGCGTTCGGGCTGGCGGCGAACCTGGCCGGCTTCGTGGCGGTCGGCATCGACACGCACATGGCCTTCCACGTCGGCCTGCGGGAAGGCGACCGGCTGACCGCGCGCGCCTACCCGGTCGCCCGCGGCAAGCGCGTGGCCACCTGGCGCGTCGACCTGACGCGCGGCGACGGCCGGATGGTCGCGACGTTCAGCGGCACGGTCTTCGTCACCCGCCAGGCGCACGGAGGCGTCGAAGGGCTGGAAGACGAGGATGCCGGGGTCGAACACGCTCCTCGCGGGTAGCGTCGCGGGTGGCGCTTGGCCCCGGGGCCGGACCGTACACGCGCTGCGGCGGCCCACTTCGCGGCCGGACGGCGAACCTCCATCACGAGCCGGGGGAGGCGCCAGGTCGTCAATCCGAACCGCCGACCGGCTCCGCGTAGTCGTCCGGCATCTCCGGGTGCGAGACGCCGAACAGTCGTTCACGCCGCGTCTGGGGACGCGCGAGGAAGCGCTCGAGCTCGACCAGCGCGCGGCGGTAGACCTCGCGCTTGAAGTCGATCACCGAGTCGAGCGGAACCCAGTAGTCGTGCCAGCGCCAGGCGTCGAACTCGGGATGGTCGGTCGCCCGCAGCGACACGTCGTTGTCGCGGCCGGTGAGCCGCAGCAGGTACCAGATCTGCTTCTGGCCGCGGTAGCTGCCGCGCCATTCGCGCTTGATCCAGCGCTGCGGGACGTCGTAACGCAGCCAGTCTCGCGTACGGCCGAGAACACGGACGTGCCGGGGCTCGAGGCC
Organism: Burkholderiales bacterium; assembly: GCA_020851255.1. Taxonomy (GTDB): domain Bacteria; phylum Pseudomonadota; class Gammaproteobacteria; order Burkholderiales; family Casimicrobiaceae; genus VBCG01. The sequence goes on from JADZDA010000117.1 coordinate 3,007, forward strand.
GACCTCCTCGCGCAGCTCCCGGTACATCGCCGCCTCCGGCGTCTCGCCGGCGTTGATGCCCCCTTGCGGGAACTGCCACGAATGCTCTCGGATCCGCTTGCCCCAGAAGACCTGGTTCCTGCCGTTGGCGACGACGATGGCGACGTTCGGGCGATAACCGTCGCGATCCAGCATCGCGTGATGCCTCGAATCGATGGGTTGGCCCGATTCTGGCACGAACCGCGGGCGCTCGGATAGGGGACGTTCCCGGCTCAATTCGCCGGCGCGTTCGGGTCCCGGGGCGGCGCCACCGTGAACACCTGGACCGCGCCGGGCTCGCCGATCTCGACGACCAGCGACCATCGCGCCGGCGTGGCCGGTGCGCGCACCCACGACGAGTCCCCGGCGACCGCGGGGGCGACCGGCGCCCCGTCGCGCTGCAGCAAGACCACGCGCATCGGACAGGTGATCGGCAGGCCGTTGGCGATCACCAGCGTCGCCGCACGAGTCGTCTCGAACGTGAACGTGCGCGGCGCCGGTGTGCCGCACCCGGACCGGGCCGGATAGTCGTCGCCGCGCGCCAGCGGGATCGCCGGGCCCGCGACCAGGAGGGTGTCGACCCTTCCCCATCCGAAGCCCCCGAACTCGCGCAGCGCGGCGCGCGGCTCGAGCATCTCGCGAGGCAGCAGGAACATCGCGCGGTCGCCCGCACCGGGCGTCCCACCGATCACGACCCGGGTCGCCTCGCCGCAGCGCATGCGCGCGGCGACGTTGAACTGGCTGTCGATCACCTGCGCGAGATCGCCGTACAGGTGCGTGACCCCGTCGCGGCACAGGCGCCGTCCGATCGTGTCGAGCGCCCGGACCGGGAGATAACGCAGCCGCTCGGGCGCCGACACGTCCGATCGCTGCAGATCGACGTGCGCGCCCAGCAGCGGCGGCAGGCGTACGTCGTCGCCGACCGCGCGCACGACCCGCGCGGTCCCGACGGCGACCGACCACGCGAGCGCGCCGGCGGCGAGCAGCACCGCCGCGCCCCGGCCGGCACGGCCGGCGTGCGACGCGAGGCCGCGCAGGCCGAGCGCGAGCAGCAGCGCGGCCAGCGGCATCGGGGCGTAGAGCATGTAGAAGCGTGTTTCGCCGCGCACCGCCGTCACGAAGGCGAGCCAGGCGGCGAAAGCGAGCCCCACCGTCAGGAACGCGCGCCGCCGGCTCGCCGGGCCGTACCGCAGGACGAGCGCGGCGCCGACGAGCGCGCCCCCGTAGAGCAGTACGAGCGCCGCGCGCCCGGCGACGGGCGGACGGCCGTCGCCGGCGAGCCACGTGCCCACGACCAGGTCGGGGACCCGCCACAGCGCGTTGGTCGTGACGCTCGCCCAGCCGGCGGCGCGGAACGACGCGGTATCGGCCGCGACCACGCCGCCGAGCGTCGCCAGCGAATGGAAGTGGCGCGGCAGGTCGGCGGCGAGCGGCACGAACGGCGCGACCGCCAGCACGCACGCCGCGAGCGCCGCCGCCGCGCCGCGCCAACGGTCGCGCCGCACCCGCTCCACCGCGACCGCGCCGAAGGCCACGCCGAGCGGGAGCGCGGTCGGGTGCGCGTGGAACGCGAGTCCCAGGGCGAGCCCCGACAGCACGAGCGCGGCGGTGGAGTTCCGCGCGTGGGCCCGCCACAGCGCCCAGAGGAAGGCGAGCGTGAGCGTGGCGGTCAGGCTGGGATGGGCGATCCACAGCGACGCGAGGCTTCCGACCCCCGGCAGCGCGAGCATGATCGCCCAGGCGATACCGGTGCGCTCGTCGAACGCCTCGGCGCCCAGCCGCCAGGCGATCGCGTACTGGAGGCCCGAGACCGCCGCGATCGAGGCGACGACCGCGGTCATCGTACCGCCGAGCGAGATCGTAGCGGCGAGCGCGTAGTACCAGGCCGGCCCCAGGTGCAGCGTTCCCGAGATGATCGGTCCCTCGCGCGGGAACGCGGTTCCCCGGGCGATGCCGAGCGCCGCGTGCAGGTCGCGTGCGAAATCCCCTTCGATGAAGGTCACGAAGAACGGCGCGACGTGGACGAGCGTCGCCAGCGCCACGACCGCGGGTCCGAGCCACGCCGGGAGGCGGTCTCCGCTCTCGGACGGGACGGTCGGGCGGGTGCGCATCGGCGAAGGATACGATGGCCGCGTCCGGAGTCCGCGCGGACGGCCAGGGATCACGCGGTCGGCGCCGATCTTGTCGCGCCGCAGCGATCAATCCGGCGCGAGTTTCCCCTTCCCGGCGCCCGCGACTTGCGTAAGATCAAGTTCCGGCCGCCGGAGCGCTCCGACAATCGCTGCGGAACCCCCGGCGGCCGCGACGAACGCAGGGCGCCGCAGGACTGGAACGTACGAACCGGGAATTTCGCGAACGCCATGAGAGCGCATCACGGCCGGGATCGCGGAGCACGAGTCACCGCCGACGCGGGCCGCCGGCGCTTCCTCGGCGGGCCGTCGGACGGCGAAGCGCCGATGCTGCCGCCTTGGGCGCGCGACCCGGCGGCGTTCGACCGCGCGTGCACGCGCTGCGGCGACTGCATCGACCGGTGTCCGACCCACGTGCTCACGCTGCGCGCCGGTGTCGTCCAGGTCGATTTCGACGACGCGGAGTGCACGTTCTGCGGCGAGTGCGTCGACGCCTGCCGCCACGACGCGTTCGACGCCGGGGCGCGCGAGCGCGGCGCGCCCGCGTGGAACCTGGTCGCGCGGATCGGCGCCACCTGCCTCGCGCGACTGGCCGTCGTGTGCCAGAGCTGCGGCGACGCCTGCGAGTCCCACGCGATCCGCTTCCGCCCGCGCGCGGGCTCGGTCCCGGAGCCGCGCGTCGACCCGGCCGCCTGCACCGGCTGCGGCGCGTGCGTGCGCGTATGCCCGTCGTCGGCGATCGGGATCAGGCCCCGCGCCGGCGAACCCGCGGCCGCCTGAAGCAGGGCCGGCGGGCGCCTCGCGCCCACGAACGAGCGTCCCGGGCGCCCGCCTGCGCGGCGCCGCGCATCCGCGCACCGCTCCTCCGCCGCGGGGCCGCTATCATCGCGTCTCGCGCAAGACGGAACGAATCCACCATGCTCCCAGCGCTCTCTCCCGTGGTCGCCCTGCCCGCCGACGCCGGTGCCGCGACGCTCGTCGGCCGCGCCTGGCTGCCGTCCGCCGGCGGACCCGCGCCGGTGCTCTGCCAGGCCGGCGACGTCTACGACCTGTCGTCGATCGCGCCGACGACGAGCCAGATCCTCGGTCTCGCCGATCCGATCGCGGTACTCGCCTCCGCGCGCGGCCTTCCGGCGATCGGCCAGGTCGACGCGCTGCTCGCCAACAGCGATCCGGCGCGCCGCGATCCGGCCCGGCCCTGGCTCCTCGCACCCTGCGATCTGCAGGCGATCAAGGCCGCGGGCGTCACCTTCGTGGCCAGCATGCTCGAGCGCGTGATCGAGGAGCAGGCGCGCGGCGATCCGGCGAAGGCCGAGCGCGTGCGCCGCGCGATCGTCGCGGTGATCGGCGACAACCTGTCGTCGGTCCGTCCGGGCTCGGTCGAGGCGGCGCGCCTCAAGGACGCGCTGATCGCGCAGAACGCGTGGTCGCAGTACCTCGAGGTCGGCATCGGACCGGACGCCGAGATCTTCACCAAGTCGCAGCCGATGTCGGCGGTCGGCACCGGCGCCGATGTCGGCATCCACCCGGAATCGGCGTGGAACAACCCGGAGCCGGAGATCGTGCTCGCGGTCGCCGCCGACGGGCGCGTGCGCGGCGCGGCGCTCGGCAACGACGTCAACCTGCGCGATTTCGAGGGACGCAGCGCGCTCCTGCTGGGCAAGGCGAAGGACAACAACGGATCGTGCGCGATCGGTCCGTTCATCCGCCTGTTCGACATCTCGTTCTCCATCGACGACGTGCGGCGCGCGGCGATCACGCTCACCGTCGACGGCCCGGACGGCTTCCGCCTCGACGGGTCGAGTTCGATGGCGAAGATCAGCCGCGATCCGCTCGACCTCGTCGGCCAGGCGATCGGCCCGAACCACCAGTACCCGGACGGCTTCATGCTCTTCCTGGGCACGATGTTCGCGCCGGTCGCCGACCGGCACGGTCCCGGCCAGGGCTTCACGCACGTCGCCGGCGACGTCGTGACCGTGTCGACGCCGAAGCTCGGCGCGCTCACCAATACCGTCCGCCGGTCCGACCAGATCGCACCGTGGACGATGGGCACCGGCGCGCTGATGGCGAACCTCGCGCACCGGGGCCTCATCGCCGGCTGACGCCGGCCCCGGTCCGCGCCGGCGGCAACCCGTGACGCGCGTGCGGGCATAGAATCCGGGATTCCCGCGCCCCTGCCCCCGCCCGCCATGAACGCCCCTGACACCACCAAGCGCCCCAGCGTCCGCCACGTCCCCCCGTTCCGCGCCGACCACGTCGGCAGCTTCCTGCGGCCCCGGACGCTGCTCGAAGCACGCGAACGCCACAGGACCGGCGCGATCGACGCCACCGAATTGCGCCGCGTCGAGGACGCCGCGATCCGCGACATCGTCCGGTTCCAGGAGGACCTGGGCCTGCGCGGCATCACCGACGGGGAGTTCCGTCGCACCTACTTCCACATCGACTTCCTCACGCGGCTCGAGGGAGTCGAGACCAAGGGCGGGATCGCGGTCAGCTTCCACAGCAACGCCGGCAACGTCGATTTCGCGCCGCCGGTCATGCAGGTGACCTCGAAGGTCCGACACGTCGCCGACATCCAGCGCGCCGACTTCGAGTTCCTGCGCTCGGTGACCACGCGCACGCCCAAGGTCACGATCCCGTCGCCGACGATGCTCCATTTCCGCGGCGGCCGGCAGGCGATCTCGAAGGACGCGTATCCGGACCTCGACGCGTTCTACGCCGATGTCGCCCAGGCCTACCGCGAGGAACTCGCGTCGCTGGGCCGCGCCGGCTGCACGTACGTGCAGCTCGACGACACCAACCTCGCCTACCTGTGCGACGGCAAGATGCGCGAGGGCGCGAAGGCCCGGGGCGACGACCCCGACGAGCTGCCGCGCCGCTACGCGCGCCTCATCAACGCGGCGATCGCCGGCCGGCCGGCCGGCATGACGGTCTGCATCCACCTGTGCCGCGGCAACTTCAGGAGCGCCTGGGCGGCCGAGGGCGGCTACGAGCCGGTCGCCGAGGTGCTGTTCAACGAACTCGCCGTCGACGGCTACTTCTTAGAATACGACGACGCGCGCTCCGGCGACTTCGCACCGCTGCGCCACCTGCCGAAGAACAAGATCGTCGTGCTGGGCCTGGTCAGCACCAAGCTCGACCGGATGGAGTCGAAGGACGACCTCAAACGCCGGATCGACGAGGCCGCGCGCCACGCCCCGATCGAGCAGATGTGCCTGTCCCCGCAATGCGGATTCTCGTCGACCGTGCACGGCAACGAGATCCAGGTCGAGACCCAGGCCGCGAAGATACGCCTGTGCGTCGAGACCGCGCGCGACGTCTGGGGCGGTGTGTGAGCGGCGAACCGCCGGTGCGGACGCCGCAGCGGACCGCATGACGACCGGCGAGCCGCTCGCGTTCGGACTCGTCGGCTACGGCGAGGTCGGCGGGATCCTCGGCGCCGCGCTCGCGAAGACCGGGCGCGCGCGCGTGGCCGCGTGGGATCTGTTGCTCGCCTCCGAGCCGACCGCCGGACCGATGCGCGCGCACGCCGGCGCCGCCGGCGTGACGACGGTCGGCTCGATGGCCGAGCTGACCGCGCGCTCGGCGGTGATCGTGTCGGCGGTCACCGCGTCGCAGGCCTGGGCGGTCGCCGACGAGGCGGCGCGCACGATCCGCGCCGGCACCTGGTTCGTCGATCTCAACTCCTGCTCGCCGGGCACCAAGGCGCGCGCGGCGGCGCGGATCGATGCCGCGGGCGGCCGCTACGTCGAGTCCGCCGTGATGACCTCGGTGCCTCCGTACGGCATCCGCGTGCCGATGCTGCTGGGCGGCCCCCACGCCGCCGGGTTGAAGGACCTGCTCGCACCGCTCGGCTTCTCGATGGAGGTCGCCGCCCCGACGATCGGCGTCGCCTCGGCGATCAAGATGTGCCGCAGCGTGATCATCAAGGGCCTCGAATCGCTGGTCGTCGAGAGCTTCGGCACCGCGCGCGCCTACGGCGTCGAGCAACCGGTGCTCGACTCGCTCAAGGAAACCTTCCCGACGCTCGACTGGGAGACGCTGGGCTCGTATCTCGCCAGTCGCACGGCGCTGCACGGCAAGCGGCGCGCCGAGGAGATGCGCGAAGTCGCGGTCACCGTGCGCGAGGCCGGTCTCGATCCCTGGATGTCGACGGCGATCGCCGAGCGGCAGGCGCTGATGGGGGCGCTCAAGGCGCAGGGCGCGTTCGCCGGCGTCGCGAAGGACGCGAACTGGCGCGAGTACGCGGACCGGGTGCTGGCGGCGACCGGGGACGCCGCCCCCGCGGTTCAGCCGGGCGGCGCCGCCTCCGGCCCCACGCCCCACGGCGAGGGCATCGCGGCGACCAGCCGCCGGTAGAGCTCGCGAAACGCCTTCTGCGCCGGCACGCCGACGATCGGGTCGTCGTTCGACGCGAACGCGGCGTCGATCGCGGCCCAGTCCTCGGGGGCGAGCGAGCGCGCGGCGGCCGGCAGCACCTCGTCCTCCTCGCGGCGCATGTGCCGCCAGTGGAAATGCGAGTAGCGCTCGACCGCCTCGGCGAACGCGGCCAGCGTCGCCGGATCGTCGCGCCACCGCTGCCACAGCGCCTTCAGGTCGTCGAAGCGCTCGCGGCCGACAACGTGCTCGCGCGCGAGCCCGTCGAGGAGCGGGGCCAGGTCGGGGCGGCGAATCCGCAGCCGCGCGAACAGGTGCTCGTCCTCCTTCGGATGGTGCAGCCGCTCCGGGAACGCCTCGATGTAGTGGAACAGCGCGGCGAGGAGCGCCTGGTCGGCGACGATCCGCCCGGCGGCGACTTCGGCGACCAGGTGGCGCAGTCCCTCGATCACCGCGGTGATCGCACGGTGCTCGTCCTGGATGATGGTGACGGCTCTCATCGCGGGCTCCGGAGCGTTCGGTTCAGGCGACGGCGACCAGGCGTTCGAGCGCGCCGGGATCGGCGGCGAGCGCCGCGCTGGACGAGCGGTGGACGATCCGGCCGCGTTCGAGCACGATCGCGTCGCGCGTGAGCGACAGCGCGAGCTTCGCGTGCTGCTCGACGACGATGACCGCGAGCCCGGCGTCCTCCACGAGCTCGCGGATCACGCCGACCAGTTCCTGGACGATGATCGGCGCGAGTCCCTCCATCGGCTCGTCGAGGAGCAGCAGGCCCGGATTGGTCATCAGTGCGCGGCCGATCGCGAGCATCTGCTGCTCGCCGCCGGAGAGCTGGTTGCCGAGGTTCGCGCGTCGCTCCGCGAGCCGGGGGAAGAGCTCGTAGACGCGCGGGAGCGTCCAGCGACCGGGCCGCGCGACGACGGTCAGGTGCTCCTCGACGGAAAGCGACGGCCACATGTAGCGCTCCTGCGGCACCCAGCCCAGGCCGGCCAGGCTGCGCCGGTGCGTCGGCAGCGCGGCGAGGTCGCTCCCGCGCCAGCGGATCGTCCCGGAACGCAGGCGCGTCAGCCCCATCAGCGTCACGAGCAGCGTCGTCTTGCCCACGCCGTTGCGGCCGAGCAGCGCGAGGCTCGCGCCCTCGTCCACGGTGAACGACACGTCGTCGAGCACGACGCCTTCGCCCCAGCCGGCGGTCAGGCCATCGACGGCGAGAAGCTCAGGCATGCTGCGCCTCGCCCAGGTACACCTCGCGCACGCGCGCGTCCTTCGCGATCTCGGACGGCGCGCCCTCGGTGAGCACCCGCCCGCCGACCAGCACGGTGATCCGCTCGGCGAACCGGAAGACCAGATCCATGTCGTGTTCGATGAACAGCACCGTCACCTCGCGCGGCAGCGCCGCGATCACCGAGAACAGCCCGGCGCTCTCGGCGGCGGGGATGCCGGCGGCGGGCTCGTCGAGCAGCAGGATCTTCGGCTTCGTCGCCAGCGCCAGCGCGATCTCGACCAGCCGCTGCCGCCCGTAGGGCAGGTTGCGCGTCGGCGTGTTCGCGTCGTCGTCGAGCCTGAGCGTGCGCAGCAGCGCCATCGCCTCCGCGACTTCGTCCCGGCGGCTCGCGACCGTCCTGTACCAGACGGCGGCGCTGCCCCGTCGCTCGCACACCGCGAGCACGACCGACTCCAGCACCGTCAGGCCGGCGAACAGCGTGTTGATCTGGAACGTCCGCGTCATCCCGCGCCGGACGCGCTGGTGCTGCGCGAGCGCGGTGATGCGCTCGGCGCCGAGGTAGACGTCGCCGGCCGTGGGCGCGAGCGCACCGGTCAGCAGGTTGATGATCGTGGTCTTGCCGGCGCCGTTGGGACCGATCAGCGCGTGGCGCGCGCCGGCCGGCAGCGCGAGCGAGACCTCGCTCGCGGCCCGGAACGCGCCGAAGCTCTTCGACAGCCGATCGGTCGAGAGCGCCGTCGTCATCGCCGGCCGCTCCCGAACCGGACACGCAGCGCGTCGATCGCGCCGAGGAGCCCGCCGCGCGCGAACAGCACGACCACCACCAGCAACAGCCCGAGCCAGAACTGCCAGTAGATCGGATTCAGGTCGGAGAGCCAGTGGTGCGCGACCATGAACACCGCCGCGCCGACGAGTCCGCCGTAGAGCCGGCCGGCGCCGCCCAGCACCAGCATGATCATCAGGTCGGCCGAGCGCGGGAACCCGAACACGTCGAGCCCGACGAACTGCGTCGTCTGCGCGAGCAGCCCGCCGGCGACGCCCGCCATCGCCGCGCTGACCGTGTAGACGGCGACCAGGCGACCGCCGACGTCGGCGCCGATCGCCGGCATCCGCCGGACGTTCTCGCGCACGCCGACCAACGACAAGCCGAACGGCGAACGCACGATCCGGCGCGCGACGACGAACAGCGCGAACGTCACCGCGAGGCTGTACAGGTAGGCCGTCGTGCCGGCGAGGTCGAACGACCAGACGCCCAGGACCTTCCCCATCGACATGCCGGTCAGGCCGTCGGCGCCGCCGGTGATCGACGGAAGCTGGTTCGCCGCCTCGAAGAGCATGAGGCCGATGCCCAGCGTCACCATCAGGCGCGCGAGATCGCCGCCGCGGACGACGAGGAAGCTCGTCGCGTAGCCCAGGACCGCGCCGACCGCGCCGGCGGCGACCAGCCCGGACAGCGGCTCTCCCCAGCCGCGGACCGCGAGGACGCCGGCCGTGTACGCGCCGATGCCGAAATACGCGGCGTGGCCCAGCGACACGATGCCGGCGTAGCCCAGGATCAGGTCCAGCGACACCGCGAAGAGCCCGGTGATCAGGACCTGGCTCGCGAACACGCGGTGCGACGGGAACGCGAAGAACGCGACGACGACCGCGATCCAGAAGACGACTTCGGCCGCCCGCCAGCGGTCGTCCGGCAGTCGCGCGGCTGGCGTCGCGGGCGTGCCCGCCGCGGGCGCGGCGGCGTCAGGCGCGACGGCCATAGAGCCCCGCCGGATACGCGATCATCAGCGCGACCATCAGCACGTAGATGATGAACGAGCCGGCCTGCGGCACGTAGTATTTGCCGGCGACGTCGCCGATGCCGAGGATCATCGCGGCGACGAGTCCGCCCTGGATCGTGCCCGCGCCGCCGATCGCGACCACGAGCAGGAAGTACACCATGTACTTGAGCGGAAACGTCGGATCGAGCCCGAGCACGTCGATCCCGAGCCCGCCGCCCAGCCCGGCCAGCCCCGATCCGAGCGCGAAGGTGACGCCGAACACCCGGTTCACGTTGACACCCAGCCCCGCGGCGGCGACCGCGTTGTCGACCGAAGCGCGGACCTGGGCGCCGAAACGCGTGCGGACCAGCAGCAGGTGCAACGCGAGGGTGACGACGGCGACCACCGCGATCAGGAACAGCCGGTAGGCGCCCAGCGCCAGTCCCGCCACCTCGACCTGACCGCGCAGGACGTCGGGCAGGCGGACCGGCTGCTGCGACGGTCCGAACGCGAAGGTCGCCGCGGCCACGGACATGAACACCAGGCCGATCGTGAACATCACCTGGTCGAGGTGCGGTGCCTTGTACAGCCGCTGGTAGAGCGTGCGCTCGAGCACGACGCCCGCGACGGCGGCCGCGACGAAGGCGACCGGCAGCGTCGCGAGGAACGGCACGCCGGCACGCGTCATCAGCACGACGCACGCGTAGCCGCCGACCATCGCGAACGCCCCGTGCGCGAGGTTGATGAAGTTCATCAGCCCCATCGTCACCGACAGCCCGATGCTGATGACGAACAGCAGGCTGCCGTACGCGATGCCGTCGAACAGGACGCCGGCGAGGTTGCCGATCATCGGGCGGGTCCGGCGGCGCGCCGCGCGTGGGCGGCGCGCTTCGGCGGGATC
>JADZDA010000118.1 GCA_020851255.1 Burkholderiales bacterium
AAGGTGAAGGCGGACAAGGAGCGCGAGGCGACCTACGGCCACGACGGCACCTGGGTCGCCCATCCCGCGCTGGTGGCGGTGGCGATGGAGGCGTTCGACCGCCTGATGCCCACGCCCAACCAGATCGCCCTCAGTAAGCGCGAGGACGTGAAGGTCGGCGCCGCCGACCTGATCCGCTTCGAGCCGGAACGGCCGATCACCGAGAAGGGCCTGCGGCTCAACATCAACGTCGCGATCCAGTACATCGGGGCGTGGCTCGCCGGCCAGGGCGCGGTGCCGATCCACAACCTGATGGAGGACGCGGCGACCGCCGAGATCTCCCGCTCGCAGGTCTGGCAGTGGATCCGCTCGCCCAAGGGTGTGCTGGACGACGGGCGCAAGGTGACCCAGGCGATGGTCGCGGCGATGATCCCCGAGGAGTTGGCCGGGATCCGCGACCTGCTCGGTGCGGCGTTCGGCGAGGGCCGCTACGACGAGGCGGCGCGGATCTTCGGCGACCTGGTCGCCAACGACACGTTCGTCGAGTTCCTGACGCTCCCCGCCTACGAGCGGATCGACTGACGGGGGCGGCGCGGCCGGCCCGCGGCTACTCGATCCGGCACGCCTCGTCGAAATCGAGGCGCGGATCGCGCGGGTGCAGGCGGGCGGGATCGCCCCAGCCCAGGTTGACGTGGAAGTTCGAGCGGACCGGCGTCCCGGCGAAGAACGCCGCGTCGAGCTTCGCGTTGTCGAAACCGGACATCGGGCCGCAATCGAGCCCGAGCGCGCGCGCGGCGACGATGAAATAGGCGCCCTGCAGCGTGCTGCCGCGGAACGCGGTCGACAGGATCACCGCCGGGTCGCCGGCGAACCAGCTCCGCGCGTCGGCGTGCGGAAAGAGGACGCCGAGGCGCTCGTGGAACTCGAGGTCGTAGGCGACGATCACCGTGCACGGCGCCGCCATCGTCTTGTCGTGGTTGCCCGGCGCGAGCGTCGGCCCGAGCTTCGCCTTCGCCGCCTTCGAGCGGACGAACACGAAGCGCGCCGGCGACGAATTGGCGCTGGTCGGCCCCCATTTCATCACGTCGTAGATCGCGCGCAGCGTCGCGTCGTCGACCGGGCGGTCGCGGTAGTGGTTGTAGGTCCGGGCGTGCCGGAAGATCGTGTCGAGCGCGCGGTCGTCGAGGGTCATGGGGGCGGCGGGCGGTCCCCGCCGCGTCCGGGCCCGGGATCGGGCCGGACCGGCGATAGACCGGGGTTATCGGGCGGATAGGATCGATCGATTGGACGCGGCTGTCGCCGGGCGCGTAGCATAGGAACCAGACCTCCGGGCGTGCCGCGCCGTCGCAGCGGCGGCCGCGGAGCAAGGTGTCGGCGCCGCCCGTCGGTGTGACGGGGGCCGTTCAACGAAGGAGACGTCAGTCATGAAGTCGCTCAAGGGTACCAAGACGCACGAGAACCTCAAGGCCGCGTTCGCCGGCGAGTCGCAGGCGAACCGCCGCTACCTCTACTTCGCGAACAAGGCCGACGTCGAAGGGCAGAACGACGTCGCCGCGCTGTTCCGCTCGACCGCCGAAGGCGAGACCGGTCACGCGCACGGTCATCTCGATTACATCGCGCAGGTCGGCGACCCGGCGACGAGCCTGCCGATCGGCAGCTCGCGCCAGAACCGGAAGTCCGCGGGCGCCGGCGAAACGCACGAGTACACCGACATGTACCCGGGCATGGCGAAGTCGGCGCGCGACGAGGGCTTCGGCGAGATCGCCGACTGGTTCGAGACGCTGGCGAAGGCGGAGCGCTCGCACGCGAACCGTTTCCAGAAGGCGCTGGATTCGCTGACCGACTGATCGGGCGGCATCCCGCCCGGGCGGCGCCGGCGCACCGGCCGCCGCCCCGCGCGGGCGAGCAGTGCCGTGGCGAGGCGACCGGGCAGGCCGGACGCCCCGCCGCGGCAACCGGCGGGCATGCGCGGATCGCCGCCCGTCGCCGGGCCGGCTGTCCGCGCGCAGCCGTCCTCCGCGGTACCTCTTTCGAGCATCCGTCATGAGTTCCTCCCCCGCCCCCGCCAAGGAAGGCAATCTCGCCGCGCCCACGCGCCACCCGATCGCATGGCGCGACCCGTCCTATTACGACGAGGACGCGTTCTACAAGGAAGCCGAGCGCGTCTACGACATCTGCCACGGGTGCCGGCGCTGCGTGAGCCTGTGCCAGTCGTTCCCGACGCTCTTCGACCTGGTCGACGAGAGCAAGACGATGGAGGTCGACGGCGTCGCGAAGGAGGACTACTGGAAGGTCGTCGACCAGTGCTACCTGTGCGACGTCTGCTACATGACCAAGTGTCCGTACGTGCCGCCGCATCCGTGGAACCTCGATTTCCCGCACCTGATGCTGCGCGGCAAGGCGATCAAGTTCCGCAAGGGCGAGACGACGCTGCGCGATCGCGTGCTCACGAGCACCGACAGGGTCGGAAGGCTCGCGACGATCCCGGTCGTCGTGCAGGCGGTCAACTGGGGCGCGAAGAACGCCGCCGCGCGCGCGCTGCTCGACACCGCGTTCGGCGTCGCGCGTGACGCCGCGCTGCCGCCGTACGACGCGAAGCGCTTCCGCGACACGATCGCCCCGTCGGTCGCCTGGCCGGCGCGCGACCGCGAGCGCACGCCGGGCAAGGTGGCGCTGTTCGCGACCTGCTACGTC
>JADZDA010000119.1 GCA_020851255.1 Burkholderiales bacterium
GCGCCTGCGCGATCTCCGGCTGGAGGATCGAAGTGGTGCCGGCCGAGCCGCAGCACATGAACGGATAGGCGACCGGGACGAGCTTGAACCCGGCGCGCCTGAGCAGCCGCTCGACGACGCCGGCGAGTTTCTGGCCGTGCTGCAGGCTGCACGGCGACTGGACCGCGATGCGGCGCGATCGAGAACGGCCGCGGGGAGGTCGAACGCCGCCCGTGCCCAGGGCGCGTTCGTCAATCGCCGGCGCGCGCGGTGGAGCTCGACCCGCGGCTCGCGCGCAGCACGTGGACGCCCGACACGACCAGGAGCACGAGGCCGCACCAAGCGAGCGGGTTGGGCGCGTCGCCCCAGACGACGTAGCCGACCGCGACCGCGAACGGGACTTGCGAGTAGCGGAACGGAGCCACGACCGACAGGTCGCCGCGCCGCGTGCTGTACACGATCATCACGTAAGCGCCCGCGAGGAAGATCGCGGCCGCCGCGAGCATCGCGAAGTCGCGCGCACCGACCGGGCGCCAGCCCTCGAACACGGACAGCACGAGAGCGAGCAGCGTGACCCCGAGTGCCGTCGAGAGCGTAATGACGACGGAAGGAACGGCGTCACGCACCCGACGCGTCGCGATGTCGCGCACCGCGACGGTGCAGGTCGCGGCGAAACACGCCGCGACGTAGGGATCGAAGCGTCCGGCCTCCGGCTGGACGACCAAGAGCACTCCGCCGAAGCCCGCGAGGGTGGCGAGCCACACCTCCGCGGTCACCCGTTCGCCGAGGGTGCGCGCCGCGAGCAGGGCGATGAGCAGCGGGGCCGACGAGATGACCGAAGTCGCGGTGGCGATCGGCAGGTGGAACAGCGACACGAGGAACAGGAGCGTCGAGACCGCGTCCAGGCCCGCGCGCACCAGGACCCAGCCCCGCCCGATCTCGCGGATGTGCGATCGTGCGTCGGTCGTGAGCACGACGGTCAGGACCAGCAGTGAGGCCATCGCGCTGCGGATGAAGATGAGCTGCGCGGCCGGGAGACTCTGGCTCACGACCTTGACCAGCGCGTCGTTGACGACGAAGAAGCCCATCGCCGCGACCATCGCCAGGACGCCGGAGCGGTTCGCGTGCGATCGCGCGTCGCGATCGCTCATGCGCTTGACGCCAGCATGCCGTGACCTTCCGTCAGGTCCGCAGCCGCACGCCTTCCGGGTCGTAGATAGGCCGCACGTGGACGCGGCCACGTACCTTGGTGTCCGCCCACGCCAACTCGATCTCCCGACCGGCCGACGCGTACGCGCTCGCGACGTATCCCAGCGCGAGCGCCTTGCCCACGGTGTAGCCGCGGTCGGCCGAGGTGACGCTTCCGACCGTCTCGCCCTCGACGACGATCCGCGCACCGGTCGGCGGAACGAGGTCGAGGGTCGGAAGCTCGATTTGTACGAGTCGCCGAGCCGGACCGGACGCGCGCTGTCCGGCGAGCGCCGCCTTCCCCGCGAAGCGCTGCTTGTCGAACTTGACGGTCCACGCGAGACCGGCCTCGAGCGGAGTTGTCGTCTCGTTCGCATCGAGACCGAACAGCACGTACTTCTTCTCCAGCCGCAGCGTACGCAACGCCCCGAGCCCGCAGGGTTCGACGCCGAACCTCGCGCCGGCGTCGAACACGCGATCCCATACGTGCTCGGCGTATTCGACCGGGTAGAAGATCTCGTAGCCGAGCTCGCCCGAGTAACCGGTACGCGAAAGGAGGACGCCCGGGACTTCCGCGACACGTGCGAAAGTGAACGCATAGTACGGCAGGGCCGGCGTCGACAGGTCCGCGTCGGTCAGCGTCGCGAGCAGCGCCCGCGACCTCGGGCCCTGGATCGACAAGTACGCGTTCCGGTACCCGAGGCCGGTGACGACGACCTCGTGACCCGCGCGCGCGGATTCGAGCGCCGCGAGCACGGCGTCCACGCGCGCCGGGGTGGGAAAGAGCCAGTAGCGGTCCAAGGCCAGACGGAAACAGGTGAGGTCGTCGATCATGCCGCCCGACTCGGCGCACAGCGAGGTGTAGAGCGCGCGATGCACCGGCATCGCCGCTGCGTCGGCGACGACCACTGCCTGCAGGAACGAGGCCGCGTCCGATCCGGCGACCTCGACCGCGACCTGATAGTAGACGTCGAACACGCCCACCGCCTCGCGGGTCGCGCGGTGCTCGCGTTCGGTCGATGTGAAGCTCATCGGCGCGGGGAATCCCAGCCGGTCGACGAAGGTCGCGCCCGCCGCGACGAACTTGTGGTGGTAGGGAGAACGCTTGATGAGGTTCATCGATGCCATCCCGTGAAGAGTCGCGGACCGCGCTTGGAGAGCTGTCTGCCGATGATCGCGCGCTGGATCTCGGAGGTGCCTTCCCAGATGCGATCGACGCGAACGTCGCGACTCAGCCGCTCGACCGCGTTCTCGCGCATGTACCCGCGCCCGCCGAAGATCTGCACCGCCTTGTCGAGCACGCGCCCGGCCATCTCCGAGGCGTGGAGCTTGATCACGCTGGCGTGCGCGTGCGCGACTTTGCGGTCGATCTTCTGGTCTATCTGCCAGGCGACCCGGTAGATCATGCTCTTCGCCGCCATGATCTCGACCGCCATGTCGGCCAGCATGAACTCGATCGCCTGGTGGCGTCGTATCGGGACGCCGAACTGCACGCGCTTCGACGCCCAGGCGTTGGCGAGTTCGAATGCGCGGATCGACGCGCCGAGACAGTTGGCGGCGATCTGCAGTCGCGCTTCGACGAACCAGTCCTTGGTGAGTTCGAGGCCCTGGCCGACGCCGCCCAGAACGCGGTCCCCGTCGACCGCGACGGCGTCGAACACGAGGTCGCGGTGCCCGAACACGTAGGTGTGCGTGAACTTCGGCTCCCGCTTGACGGTGATGCCCGCGGCATCGCTGTCCACCAGGAACAGCGTGGGCCGTGCCGGATCGCCGTCGACGAGCGCGTGCACGATGATGTAGTCGGCGGCGTCCGCGCTCGTGACGAACCACTTCTCGCCGGAGAGGAGATAGCCCCCGCCGTGGCGTGAGGCGCTGGTGCGTATGAGCCCGGTGTCCGAACCCGCGTCCGGCTCCGTCACGGCTACGCAGGCGCGTCGCCGGCCGAGGCAGCTCGGCGTCAGGTAGTCGCGGATCTGCGCGGGCGTCCCGTGCTTGAGAGCCACCGCCGGGTGCCACGCGACCGCCCACAACGCGCCGGTCGATTTGCCGAGCTCTTCGTTGACGAGCGTCTGCTGAAACTGGGTGCAGCCCTGTCCGCCGACGTCGCGCGCGTGGTTGATGGCGTTCAGTCCGTGTTCGACGACGGCGTCGCGCAGGCTGTCCTTCGTCGTCTGCGGAAGCGCGCCATCGAGTTCCAGCGCGAGTTCATGCGGGAACAGCACGGTCTCGGCGAACGTCCGGGCGCGCGCCTGCCAGGCGAGGTCTTCGGCGGGGAGCGTGAGATCCATAGGGGCGGTCAGGGGCGGGGAACGACCAGGGCGTCGACGGCGGCGATGTCGCGACCGCAGACGAGCGGATTGACGTCGATCTCGCCAACGATATCGGCGAGGTCGTGCGCGAGCACCGAGAAGCGGCTCGCGGCGAGCGCGAGACCACCGATGTCGACGGGCGCGGCGCCGCGGTGACCGTCGAGAAGCCGCCGGATCGCGAGTCGGTCCAGCAGCCGGGTGGCCGTGGCGACGCCGAACGGCGCCAGTGCGGCGCGGCGGTCGCGCAGTAACTCGATCAGCACTCCGCCGGCGCCCACGGTCACCACCGGACCGAATTGCGGATCGCGGATCATTCCGAGCGCGATTTCGACGCCGGGCGGCAGCATCGCCGCGACGATCGCGCGCGGGCCGAGGCGCGCGGCGAGATCGCGCCACGCGCGCCGCACCGCCCCCTCGTCGTCGAGCGAGAGCCACACGCCTCGTACCTCGGTCTTGTGCAACACTCCCGCCACCGCGGTCTTGAGCGCCACCGGGAATCCGACGCGGGTCGCCGCGACCGCGGCGGCGTCCTCGCTGCCCACGACCTCGTGCGCGACCACCGGCACACCGTAGGCCGAGAGGACCGCGAGTCCCGCGGCCTCGTCCAGTCCGCCGGCCGCCACGAGCTCGCGCGCCGCCTGGCGGCTCCGCGCCGTTCCCGCCTCGGGCAGCGGATCCGGCGGCCGCGCGCGGAAGTCGCGCAGCGCGAGCGCGCTTCGAATCGCCACGAGTGCGTTGGCCGTTCCGTCGAGCACCGGCACGCCCGCCTGCGTGAGCCGCATCGCCACGGCGTCGTGGCGCAGCTGCGTGTAGTTGGTGACGAACGCGACGGGCTTGTCGGTGGTCGCGGCGACCGCCACCGCCGCGCCCGCGAACCCGTCGCTCAGGTAGTATCGATCGCGAATGTCGTTGACGAAAACGCCGAGGGCGGTGCCCTGGTCGGCGAGCAAGGCGCGAAAGCACGCCTCGAACGCTTCGCCGAAGTCGGTGCCGGTGCCCCAGGCGTCGAGCGGATTGGTCGCGACGAGGCCGGGTTCGAGTCGCTGCGCGATCGCCTGCCGGGTCTGTTCCGTGAGCGGGGCGAACGCCACGCCCGCGCGATCGGCCAGATCGATGAGCATCTCGCACTCGCCGCCGGAATCGTGGATCGACGCCAGCGCGCCAGGTCCCGCGCGGCGTCCGGTTGAGAGCAGGAGCAACGTGCAGGCGAGTTCGTCGAGAGTTTCGACGCGTACGACACCGTGGTGGTCGAACAGCGCGTCGTAGGCGAGATCGCTCCCCGCCGTCGCGCCGGTGTGTGTGAGCGCGGCCGCCGCGGCCTTCGCGGTGCGTCCGAGCTTCAGGGCGACGACCGGCACGTCGCGCTCCGCCGCCTTCGCCAGCGCGCGGGAGAATCCCGCGGGATCTCGCGCGGTTTCGAGGAACAGGCCGATCACCTTGATTTCCGGGCGTTCGAGCGCGTAGTCGATGTAGTCGGCGACCGTCGTCGTCAGCTCCGAACCCGGCGAGATCGTGAGCGCGAAGGCGAGCCGGGGATCGTTGTGCGCGAGCGCACCGAACACGCTGCCGGAGTGCGCGATCAGGGCGATGGCGCCGGGCCGCGGTTCGCGCGGGCTAGGGAAGCCGCAGATCCAGACGTGGTCGAGGTCGTTGTAGAAACCCATGCAGTTGCCGCCGCAGATCGGCAGATTCGCCGCGCGCGCCATCGCCGCGAGCCGTTCGGACAGCGGCGGCGTGCGGTCTCCGGCGAGGTGGCCGGAGGCGAAGACCACGGCGGAGCGCGCACCGACGGCGATCGCCTCGCGAAGCGTGTCTTCGAGGCGTTCGTTGCGCACCGACAGCACCGCGAGGTCGGGCGGGGCGGGCAGGTCGCCCAGCCCGGGTAGGCAACGGATTCCCTCGATGGCGTCGTAGCCGGGATTGATCGCGGTCGCCGTGCCGCGGTACCCGCCGCGCGCGAGCATCCGCACCATGTCGTGCCCGGGCGTGTTCTCCCGCTGGCTGGCCCCGACCAGTGCGATCGAGCGCGGGGCCAACAGCGGTGCGAGGGCGTGCCGCGGCATGGGTCAGGCGAGCAGGAACCGGTTCCAGTCGTCTTCGTACTTCGCCGAGTAACGCGCCGCTTCCCCTTCGTTGATGATCAGCATCTGCCGCGCGTTCTGGGGCGCCGTGACGAGGATCTTCTGCTGCTCGGGGGTGGCCCTCGCAGCCGCCGAGCCGAGCGCGGGGCCGTAGGTGCCCGCGTCGAGCAGGCGCAACTGCGCTTCCTCGGAGACCGCGTAATTGATCGCCTCCATCGCGACCTTCGCCTGCGGCGAGCCCTTGAGCACCACCCAGGCGTTGCCCCAGGCGATGCCGTCGGAGAAAGTCATGGCGACCGGTGCGTTCTCCTTCATCACGGCGAGAACACGCCCGTTCCACGCCGAGGACAGCGCGAGTTCGCCGCTCGAAAGCAGTTGCGGCGGCTGGGCGCCGGCGGTCCACCACACCTTCACGTGCGGCTTGATCTCGCGCAACTTCTCGAAGACGAGCTTGATCTTCTCGTCGGTGACCGGATAGATCTGGTCGCGTGGTGCTCCGGCCGCGAGCAGCGCCGCCTCGTAGTTGTAGTAGAGCTGCTTGTAGAGCCCGCGCGGACCGGGAAACGCCCTGACGTCCCAGAACTCCTTCCACGAGGACGGTCCCTTGCCAGCCGGAAACGCCTTGGTGTTCCAGGCCATCACCGTGGCCCCGGTCGAGGTGAAGATCCCGCGACTCGTCACCCAGCCCGGATCGAGCGCCCTGGCGTTGGGGATCAGGGTCATGTCGAGCGTTTCGAGCACGTCCTTGCCCTGGTCGATGAAACGCCCGCCGACGTTCACCAGATCCCACTCCGGCGCGCCCGCCTGGACCATCGCCTTGATCTTCGCGTAGTTGGTCGGCGACGCGAACGCGATCTCGATCTTCTTCAGTTTCGCGAACGGTTCGAGCAGCGCCGTCTTCTCGAGATCCGAGAGCGCGCCGCCCCACGAGCAGAACGTGAGCGGACGCCCCTGGGCGCGCGCGACGCCGGCCGGAAGACCGAGCGTACCGCTCGCGAGCGACGCGGCACCTAGTGACAGCAGCAACCGTCTTTTCCTGAGCATGGTTTCCTCCTGGCTTAGTCCTCGAACGACGCACTCGGCAGGATCGAGACCGCATCCGCATCCCAACCGATCTCCACGGTGTCGCCGCCGACCCATTCGCCGGCGAGGCGACGCGACCACAGTTCGTGTCCGCCCGCGAGCGCGAGGCGGACCGCGACGAGTTCCCCCAGGTACACGCGCTCGACGATGCGCGCCTCCAGGCCGCCGGCTTGCGCGCGCACCGTCTCGGGCCGCAGCAGCGCCGACGCCTGGCCGCCCGCCCGCAAGCCCTCCGCCGCCCGGCCTTCGAGCGGCACGGTGAGACGGTCGACCACCAGCGCCGCGCGCCCGTTGGCGATCGAAGCGACCGTGCCCGACAGCAGGTTCGACTCGCCGACGAAGCGTGCGATGAACGTGTCGACGGGGTGCTCGTACAGCTCGACGCTCGTGCCGACCTGGACGATGCGCCCGGCGCGCATCACCGCGATCCGGTCCGACATGACGAGCGCTTCCTCCTGATCGTGCGTCACGTAGATCGTGGTACGCGGTCTCGCGGCGTGCATGCGACGGATCTCGAGTTGCACGTCCTTGCGGAGCTGTCGGTCGAGCGCACCGAGCGGCTCGTCCATCAACAGGATGTCCGGCTGGATCACGATGGCGCGGGCGAGCGCGACGCGTTGCTGCTGCCCGCCGGAGAGCTCACGGATCGCGCGTCCGCCGTAACCGTCGAGCCGCGTCATGTGCAGCGCTTCGTCGAGACGACGCGCGATCTCCCGTTTCGGCAGGCGACGCACCTTGAGCCCGTAGGCCACGTTCTCGGCGACGGTCATGTGCGGGAACAACGCGTAATTCTGGAACACCATCCCCATGTTGCGCTGGCGGGGCGGCAGGCGGGTGACGTCGCGCCCGCCGACGAGGAGGCGTCCGCCGCTCGGGGCGAGGTAGCCTGCGCAGATGTTGAGCAGCGTCGTCTTGCCCGAGCCGGAGGGTCCGAGCAGCGTCAGGAACTCCCCGGGACGGATGTCGAGGTCGAGCGGGTGCAGCGCCCGAACCTCGCCGTACGCTTTGCTGATCCCCGCGAAGCGCACGTCGCTCACGCGCGGTTCCTCCGGCCGGCCCGGCGGCTCGTCGCGGCGGCGACGAGCGCGAGCGCGAGCATCACGGTAGCGCCGACCGCCACTACTGGCGTGTACTCGACGCGGATTTCCTCCCAGATGCGCACCGGCAGCGTCTTGACGGTCGGACCAGCGAGGAAGATCGACAGCACCACCTCGTCGAAGGAGGTGACGAACGCGAAGACCGCGCCGCCGATGACGCCGGGCAGGATGAGCGGCAGCGTCACCGTGCGAAAGACGTGGAAATCGTCCGCGCCGAGTCCCTCCGCAGCCATCGGCAAACGGCGGTCGAGCGCGGAGAGCGATACACCGACGTTCAGGACGACGAAAGGCAGCGCGAGCATCGTGTGCGCTGCGACGAGTCCGGTGACGGTCGACACGAGCCCGGTGGCGCGCGCCACGCTGTAGAGCGCCACGGCGAGAACTATCGCGGGAGTGACGACCGGGCCGAGGAAGAGGCCGGTCAGGATCGCCTGACCGCGCGCCGTGCAACGGGCGATGCCCATCGCCGCGGCCGTCCCGAAGACGACCGAGACGAGCGTCGTCAGCGTCGCGACCTGCAGGCTCGTCAAGAGCGTTTGCCGCCATGAGGCGTCGCGGAAGAAGGCATCCCACCAGCGCAGCGACCACGTCTCCGGTGGCAGGCGGATGTAACTCTGCGCGCTGAACGCCGCCGGGACGATCGCGATGATCGGCAGCACGACGAACGCCACCACCAGCGCGACGAACCCGTTGAGCGCGAGCCGGCCGCTCATCGGTGGACCCGGGCGAGATTGCTCACGCGGATGAATCGGCTCGCCACGGCGACGATGGCGAGCGCGGCGGCGAGCAGCACCACCGACGCGGCAGCGGCGAGCGGCCAGTCGAGGCGGTCGCTCACGAAGCTGTCGATCAGCATCGACAGGGTCATGCTCGAAGCCCCGCCGAGGAGCGCCGGGGTGACGAAGAAGCCGAGCGAGAGCAGGAACGTGAACGTCGCGGCGGTTGCCACCCCGCGCGACGACAGCGGCAGCAGCACACGCAGGAACGTCGTGACGGCCGTCGCTCCGAGCCCTTCGCTCGCCCGCAACAGGCTCGGATCGACGCGGACGAGCGCCGCGTAGATCGGCAGCACCGAGTAGGGCAGGAGCACGTGCACCATGCCGATGAGCACGCCGGCGTGGTTGAACAGCAGCGAGAGCGGCGCGTCGACGAGTCCGCTGCTTACCAAGAGCCGGTTGACCGGGCCATTGCGCTCGAGCACCAGCATCCAAGAGAACGTGCGCACCAGCACGCTGATCCACAGCGGCAGGAGCACGCAAGCGAACACGAGCGTGCGCCAGCCGCCTCGGAGCCGGGTGAGCGCGAAGGCGACCGGGAACGCGATCAGGAGTGCGATCGTCGTAACCGCGAAGGCGACCAGGAGGGTGTTGCCGAACACCTGACGGTAGATGTCGTCGCCGAGGACGTGCGTGTACGCGTCGAAGGGGCCCGCGGGAGCAGAGAAACTGATGCCGAGCAGCCGCGCCAGCGGCACGACGAACACGAGCACGGCGATCAGCGCGGCGGGTACCAGCAGCGCGACGGTTCCGAGCCTTCCGCCGGCCGGATTCATCGTCCGCGGTCCTTCAGGATCTCGCGCGCCGCGTTGTGGCCGGCCACGCCTCCGACCCCACCCCCCGGATGCGCCGACGAGCCGCACTGGTAGAGGCCGCGGATCGGGCTGCGGTAGTCCGCGTAATGGGGCGCCGGGCGCGCGAAGAACAACTGGTCGACCTGCAACTCGCCGTGGAAGATGTGGCCGTGCGGAGAGCCGATGATCGCCTCGATGTCCGGCGGGGTGAGCACCTGCATGCCTATGATGCCGTCCGAGAATCCCGGCGCGTGCTCGTCGACGACACGCAGCACGTTCTTCGCGAACGCCTCTTTGCGCGAGGGCCAGTCGCCATCGCGCAGCGAGTAGGGCGCGTGCCCGCCGAAGAGGTGCACGACGTGCTTGCCCGGCGGGGCGACCGTCGGGTCGACGTGGCTCGGCGTGACCACGGTGACGAACGGATCGCGCGACCAGTCGCCCTCCCGGGCGTCCTGGTAGGCCTGCTCGAGGTAGTCGATCGTCGGGCCGATGTGGGTGTAGGTCGGGTAGTCGAAGCCGCAGGCCACGGGATCGAACGATGCGAACGCCGGCAGCCGCTCGCAGGCGATGTTGAGCTTGAACGCGGTCGAGTAGGTGCGATAGCCTTCTATGTCACGGACGAACTCCGCGGGGAGCGCGTTGCGCGGCAGGAGCTTCAGGAACGTGAGTTTCGCCGAGACGTTGCTCGCGACGATCGGCGCGTGCAGGCGGCTGCCGTCGGAGAGTGTCACGCCCGTGGCCTCGCCGTCGACGGTGTCTATGCCGATGACTTCCGCGTTCGTCCGGACTTCGAGGCCCTTCGATCGACCGTAGGAGGCGATCGCCTGCGTGATCGTGCCCATGCCGCCGCGAACGAAACCCCAGCCGCCCGCGCCGGCGTGCTCGCCCATCAGATGGTGCGAGACGACGTAGGCCGAGCCAGGGCTCCGCGGTCCGACGAACGTACCGATGCCGCAGTAATAGGCGAGCACCGCCTTGATGACCGGACTCTCGAACCACTCCGACAGGTA
>JADZDA010000120.1 GCA_020851255.1 Burkholderiales bacterium
CTCAGCCCCGGTCGATCTCGACCGGGGCTGAGGTGAAATTCGAGTCTGACCCCAATTTCAGGCTGAGGCGAAATTCGAGTCTGACCCCAATTTCATATTCGAGTCTGACCCCATTTACCCCCATTTACCGACGCCGGTCGCCGCGCAACGCGACGATGCCTTCGACCTCGACGCGCGAACCGCGCGGCAGCGCCGCGACCTGCACGGTCGAGCGCGCCGGATACGGCTGCGAGAAGTAGGTCGCCATGATCTCGTTGACCTTGCCGAACTCGGCGAGATCGACCATGTAGATCGTGAGCTTGACGATGTCGTCGAGCGTGGCACCGGCCGCGTCCGCGACCGCGCGCATGTTGCAGAAGACACGGTGCGCCTGCGCCTCGATGCCGCCGTCGACGATCTGCATCGTCGCGGGATCGAGCGCGATCTGCCCGGACATCCACAGCGTGTCGCCGACGCGGATCGCCTGCGAATAGGGCCCGATCGCGGCCGGTGCGTCGGGCGTGTGGATCACCTGCTTGGTCATCGCAAACCTCCCCGAATCAGTGTAGCACCGGGGCTCCGCACGCTCGACGGTTGCCGGCGAGGCGTACCGACGAGTCGGCGACGGTCCCCGAGGTATTGGGAGCGCTCGGGCCCGACCGTCCCGACGCCGCGGCGGCGCACGATCCCCGGTACGCGGCCTCGGAGCGAACCCCCCGCGGGGTTCCGACCGTCCGGTGGAGCCCGCCATCGGCGGGTCGGCGGGGACTGGAATTTGCCGGATCGACGCCCCGGAGTTATACTTATGGGCTCCGTGGGGACGTAGCTCAGCTGGGAGAGCGTCGCGTTCGCAATGCGAAGGTCGGGAGTTCGATCCTCCTCGTCTCCACCAGAATCACCCGAGGGCCCGGAATCGCACCGGGCCCTCGTGCATTTCCCGCCCCTGCCTCGAGTATGCCCCCCCGAGTCTCCCCGCCGGCGATCCTTCGAGCGCGCGGACCGGCGTCGCGACGCGCGTGAACGCCGACCGGCCACAGACGTCAGCGCCGCACCCGGCGGCCGACGTGGCGTCGTCGCCCGACAGCGCCGAAGACCCGCCGCCCGCGACGTCGTTCCCGAAGGGCGTCGCGCTCATGCTCGCCGCGGCGACCTGTTTCGCGCTGTCCGACGTCTTCGCCAAGAAGGCACTGCTCCGGTACTCCGGCGTCGAGGTCGCGTGGTTCCGCTACGCCGGCATGGCGGCGGTGCTCGCGATCGCCGCGCCCTGGCACGGGCTCCCGGGCCGATCGGCGAATCCGGGACTACAGATCGGGCGCGGCGCGGGGCTGATCGGCGCGGCGCTCTTCTACACGCTGGCGCTCGCCGCGCTGCCGCTCGCCGAGGCGAGCGCGATCGCGTTCGCGTCGCCGGTGTTCGTGACGCTGATGTCGGCGCTCGCGCTGCGCGAGCGGGTCGACCGGACCGGATGGCTGGTCGTGGTCGCGGGATTCGTCGGCGTGCTGCTGGTGATGCGCCCGGGGTCGGCGGCCTTCCAGCCGGCCGCGCTGTTCGCGCTGGCGAGCGCGGCCTCGTGGGCGGGCGCGATCGTGTTCACGCGCAAGTCGTTCGTCAGCGATTCGGTGGCGACGACGACGGCGTACTCGGCGACGATCGGCCTCGCCGCGCTGTCGGTGCTCGCGCTGCCGGCGATGCCGATGCCGACGCCCGGCGAGGCGGCGACACTCGCGGCGATGGCGATCATCTGGGGCTTCGCGCAGTGGTTCGCGCTCTCGGCGTTCCACCAGGCCGAAGCGTCGCGGCTCGCGCCGTTCGCCTACCTCCAGCTCGTCTTCGCGATCGGATTCAGCCACCTGATCTTCGCCCACGTGCCCGATGCCTGGGCGTTCGCCGGCATCGCGGTCATCGTCGCCTCGGGCGTCATCGCGGGCGTGCGGGCGCGAAGGCGCGCACCGGTGGCGAACCGTCCGCTGCTGCCGCCGGGGCCGTAGGCTTCGCCTGGGCGATCGGCCGCCGCAGCATCCGGCCGACCCACGTATCATCGCCGGAGTTTCCGCCATCCCCACGCGGTCCACGATGATCCCCGAGCGTACACGCCGCTACGACGTCGCCGTGATCGGCGGCGGCGCCGCCGGACTCGCCGCGGCGGTGGGCGCGGCGCGCTGCGGTGCGCGCACGCTGCTCGTCGAACGCTACGGCTTCCTGGGCGGTGCCGCGACCAGCGCGTCGGTGCTGTCGTACTGCGGCTTCTACGTCTCGCGCGAGACGCCCGAGCCGGCGGTCGGCGGCATCGGCGCCGAAGTGCTCGCCGGACTCGCGCGGCTGGGTTTCGACGTCGCGCCGCGCCGCGCGCCCAGCGGCAACTGGATCGTGATGATCGATCCCGAGGCGACCAAGCTCGCGTTCGACCGCATCGCCGCGGTGCCGGGTCTGGACCTGCGGCTGCATTGCACGCTCGCCTGCGCGCATCCGTCGCGCTCACGCGTCGACGCGGTGACGCTCGTCGACCACGCCGGCGTGTTCGACATCGAGGCGCTCGCGTACGTCGACGCGAGCGGTGACGCCGACCTCGGAGCGGCGGCCGGCGTGCCGACGGAGTCGGCGAGCGATCCGGGGCGACCGCGGCAGTGGGCATCGTTCCCGGTCCGCTACGGTGGCGTGCCCGCGGATGTCGTCGTCGAGCGCGGTGCGCTCGCGCCGCTGGTGCCGCTGATCGCGTTCGACGACGCGCGCGTGCAGTTGCGCCCGACCGGCGGCCACCTGATGCGGCTGCCGGGCTCGGACGATTTCTGGTGGGGCGGCGTCGACCTCGACACCGACGGCCTCGACTCGGCCGACCTGGCCGCCGCCGAACGCGCCGGGCGCGACGCTGCGTGGCGATTCCTGGCGCTGCTGCGCGAGCGCGTGCCGGGATTCGCGAACGCCTACATCGTCTCGACCGGACCGCAGGCCGGCATCCGCGACAGCCGCCAGCTGCGTACGCGCCATCGACTCACCGAGGACGACGTGATCGCCGGGCGGCGACACGCCGACGGCATCGCGCGCGGCGCCTGGCCGGCCGAGACGATCCTGGGCCCGGCGGGACACCGCTTCCGCCCGGTCGGCGGCGACGGCTGGTACGACGTGCCGCTCGGCGCGCTGCGCGCCCAGCGCGTCGACAATCTCTGGTGCGCCGGCAGGACGATCGGCTGCGACGTCGCCGCGTACGCGTCGCT
This sequence comes from Burkholderiales bacterium, assembly GCA_020851255.1. Classification (GTDB taxonomy): domain Bacteria; phylum Pseudomonadota; class Gammaproteobacteria; order Burkholderiales; family Casimicrobiaceae; genus VBCG01. Next base: position 3,192 of record JADZDA010000120.1, read on the forward strand.
GCGGGTGATGGGAACGGCGTTCGCGACCGGGCACGCGGCCGGCGTCGCGGCGGCGACGCGAGCCGACGGCGGCGACGGGCCCGCGGCGGGGGCGGTGCGCGCGGCGCTACTGCGTCAGCGCGCGATCGTTTAGATTCCAGGGATCCGAATCGAAGGAGACGCCGCATGACCGCCCCGAACGGACAATGGACGAACCTCGAAGCCGCCGACGGCTTCCGCCCCGCCGCCTGGCTCGCCCGGCCGGCGGGCAGGCCACGCGGCGCGATCGTCGTCGTGCAGGCGATCTTCGGCGTCAACTCGCACATCCGCGCGGTCTGCGACGGTTACGCCGGCGAAGGCTACGTCGCGATCGCGCCGGCGCTCTTCGACCGCGTCCGGCGCGAAGTCGACCTGGGCTACGACGAGAAGTCGATCGCCGCGGGACGCGAGATCCGCGGCAAGGTCGAGACCGGGGACGCGCTCGCCGACATCGACGCCGCCCGCCACGCGGTCGCGCACGAAGGCCGCGTCGGCGTCGTCGGCTACTGCTGGGGCGGTTACCTCGCCGGGCTCGCCTCGTGCCGACTCGCCGGATTCTCCGCGGCGGTCGTCTACTACGGCGGCGGCATCGGCGACGTGCTCCCGGAGACGCCGCGCTGTCCGGTGCTCGGCCATTTCGGCGAGCGCGACAAGCACATCCCGCTCACCGCGGTCGAAGAATGGCGCCGGCGCCATCCGGCGCACGCGGTGCACGTGTACGCGGCGGACCACGGATTCAACTGCGACCAGCGCGGTTCCTACGACCGCGCCGCGGCCGATCTCGCGCGCAGCCGCACGCTCGCGTTCTTCGCACGCAACCTCGCCGGTGCGGCGTGAAGCACATCGCCGCGCTCGTGTCGAACTTCCCCGGTGGAAAGCAGCCATGAACGACATCGCGCGAGAAAGGGCGTCGCTCTACCGCGACATGGCGCCGCGGCACCTGACGCCGCTGTGGGAGGTGCTGCACCGCCTCGTCCCGCCGCGGCCCGAGCCCGCCTGCCTGCCGCACCAGTGGAAGTACGCCGACGTCCGGCCGTTCGTCGAGCGTTCGGGCGAGGTCATCACCGCCGAGGAGGCGGTCCGCCGCGTTCTGATCTTCGAGAACCCGGGCCTCCCTGGCCAGTCGCGCGTGACCGGTTCGCTCTACGCGGGGCTGCAGTTGATCCTGCCCGGCGAGATCGCGCCCGCCCACCGGCACACGCAGAGCGCGCTGCGCTTCATCGTCGAGGGCAGCGGCGCTTACACGGCGGTCGACGGCGAGCGCACGACCATGCACCCGGGCGACTTCATCCTCACGCCGTCGTGGACCTGGCACGACCACGGCAACGAGGGACGCGAGCCGGTCGTGTGGCTCGACGGTCTCGACATCCCGACGATCGCCTTCCTCGACGCCGGCTTCGCCGAGAACGCGTCGGCCGCCGTGCAGGCGATCGCGCGCCCCGAAGGCACCAGCGCCGCGCGCCATGGCGCGAACCTCGCACCGGTACGCGACGCCGACGCGCGTCCGTACGGGATGGCGTCGCCGCTCTTTTCCTACCCGTACGACCGCTCGCGCGCGGCGCTCGCCGCGCTCGTGCGGGCGAAGGCCCCGGTCGACCCCTGCGACGGCCACAAGCTCCGCTATGTGAACCCGGCGACCGGCGGCTGGCCGATGCCGACGATGGCGGCGTTCCTGCAGTGGCTGCCGGCCGGCTTCCGCGGGCGGGGCTCGCGCCAGACCGACGCGGCGGTGTACAGCGTCGTCGAAGGACACGGTCGCGCGGTTGTCGAGCCGGTGGGCGCGGGTGCCGGCGTTCCGCGCACGTTCGAGCTCGGCCCGCGCGACCACTTCGTCGTGCCGTCGTGGGCGAAGCTGTCGCTCGCCGCCGACGAGGACTGCGTGCTGTTCAGCTTCTCCGACCGGCCGATCCAGCAGGCGATCGGCGTGTGGCGGGAGTCGCGGGCGGGCTGAGCCCGGGCGCGGAACGGCGCGAGGCGTGGCGCGGCCGTGTCAGCGATCGGCCGGCGGCACCCGCAGCGCGAGCAGTTTCGGCCACCGGGGGTCGCGCCGCAACGCGTCGAAACTCGGATCGGTCGGCAGGTACATGACCGACGGATCGCGCACGCGGATCGCCTGCTCGATCAGCGCGCAGGCTTCGTGGAACCGGCGGCAACGCGCCGCGACGATCGCCGCCACGTACGGCGAGACGCAGGCGTCGCCGAAGCGCGCGTACATCGCGGACATCGTCTGATCCGACTCGGTGACGCGATCCGCCGCGCCCAGCGCCGCGGCGAGGCTCGCGTGGCACAGCGCGTAGTCCGGGGCGAGTTCGCAGGCGCGCCGGTAGCCCGCGATCGCGGCGTCCGTGCGGCCTTCGATCAGCTCCAGCAACGCCGCCAGCCCGTGCGCGGGCGCGCTCGCCGGTGCGATGTCGAGGATCGCCTCGAGCTCGGCGCGCGCCTGATCGAGACGGCGCTGCCCGATCCGCAGGTTCGCCATGTGCATGCGCGCGTTCGCGTACTGCGGATCGAGCCGCCGCGCGAGTTGCAACTCGCGCTCGGCTTCGTCGAAGTCTCCGCGCGAGAGCAGGTGCAGCCCGAACGCGGAATGGACGAACGCCTGCTGCGGCGCGAGCGCGGACGCCCGTTCGAAGCTCGCCCGCGCCGCCGGCCAGTCGTACTCGAACTGGTGCTGGACCGCGCCCAGCAGTGCGTGGGCGACCGCCTCGGCCGGGTCGAGTTCGAGCGCGCGTCGCAGCGCCTCGGCCGCATGCTCCGAGGCGACCGCGGGCTCTCGATACCAGCCGCTCGCCAGGTTGAGCCAGGCACGTCCCAGCCCGACCAGCGCCGGCACGTAACGCGGCGACTCGCGCAGCGCCTCCTCGAAGCGCTCGCGCGCGGTCTCGAGCGATTCGCGGGCGAGCGGTTGGCGCAGGAAATGCTCGCCGCGCTCGGTCAGGTCCTTGGCGTGGCGGGTCGCGTCGACCGCGGCGTCGCGGCGCCTCAGCGTCGGAACATAGCTCCCGACCGGCAGGCGGATCTCGAACACCGCGTCCGCGCCTTCCTCGTCGTAGTACCGTTCGATCCGCTGGCGCAGCCGGCGCGCTTCCACGCGCACGATCGTGTCGCGGGCGGGATCGAATCCCGCGAGCGGCCGCTCGAATACCTCGAGCGCGAGCACCGGCTCCTTGAGCGCGGCCGTCTGGCCGGCGATCGCCTGCTCGACCAGATGACGGAGGAGCTTCTGGTGCCGGCGCGACGGCTGGAACGCCTTGCTCGACGTGATCCGATCGAGCTCGCGCCGGATCAGCGCCGGCGCGATCGCCGATGCCTCGCGCTGGCCCAGCGAGAGATCGTTGGGGACGTCGGCGCGGGACACGGCCTTCGGGGCGTTCCGGATACGTGGAAGGGGCCAGTGTAGCCCACGCTCCGTCGTCTCGCCGCGCGCGATGCGCGACGCCGGTTTTCTCCCGTCGGCGTTGCCGCCGCGAAATGGCCGACCCGGCCCGGCCACGAGCTCGGTCCCGGTGGGTCAGCCGCTCGTCGGGCGCCGCGAGACGGTCGTCCCCGACGGCGAGCCGCCGGCGCGCGCCGCGCGGCCCCGCCCGAGAGCGACGATCGCGAGCATCGCGGCGAGCGCCACCAGCACGAGCGGTCGGGTCGCCGGAACCGGCTGCGCCGACGTCGGGGCGGCCCCGATCCCCGCACCTCCCGGGTCGACGATCGTCCCGTTCGCGGCGAGATCGGAGTCGCCGGCGCCGCCGTCGACGAAGGCGACACTGATCCGGTTGCCGCTGACCGTTGCGGGCAGCGTGTACCAATGCGGCGTCGCGTTGACCGATGTCGGTCCGAACTTCCAGTACGCCGTGCCGGGCGGAACCGGCGACGGATAGTCGATGTCGAGCGTCAGCGCGCCGCCGCAGCCGGTCGCGCTGAACTCGAACAGGCCGAACGGAAACGCGACGCCGGCGGGGGGCGGCGCGCCTGCGCTCGCGACCGGCACGAACGCCGCGCGGTCGAACCGGCAGCCCGCCAGCGGGCCCGACACGCACGCGGTCGCCGTGCCGCCCGACGCGAGCAGTCCGCGGTAACACGCGGGATCGGGCGCGGCCAGCGCGAAGAACATGTCGCCGGCGGTCGAGCCCAGATAGCTCGCGTTGCCGTCGTAGCGGGCGGACAGCGCGATCGCGCCCGCCGTCGCCGGCACCACGACACAGGAGGCGACGCCGTCCGCGCCGGTGACACCGTCGCAGGCGAGGACACCGAGCGTGAAGTGGATCGCCTGTCCGGCGATCGGCGTGGGCGGATCGACCGACGCGTCGAACAGCGTCGCCCTGAGCGTCGTCATCGAACCGACCGTGCCGCCGCCCGGCGACAACGCGACCGTGAGGAAGGTCGCGTGCCTGCCCGCGGTCCAGCGCACGCGCGTGGTGCTGGACCGGTAGTCGACACCGCCGACGCTGGCGGTCACGACGACCTTGTCGTCTCCGGCGAACACACCGACGAGATCGAAAGTCGCGACGCCCTCCGCATCGGTCGTCGCCAGGCGGATCTGCGCGTTCGCGCCCTCGACACCCGCCTGCACCGGCGTGCCGGCCGGGACCGCGACATTCGCGAATCGCGCGGAGAACGCGATCGACGTTCCCTGCGCCGGATCGGGCGTCACGACACCGGGCGTGAGCACGAGCGAGGGCACGGCGCTCGCGGCGTCGAATCCGCATTCGCCGCTGTCCTTCGACAATCGGAAGATCGTCTCCAGCGCGCTGAAGTAGAGGCATCCGTCCGGCCCGACGACGCCCGACGACGAGCCCCCGTTCGTCAGCTCGCTGAACGTCGGGGGATCGGTCGTGATGTCGGCGAGTCGCAGCCCGGCGGGTCCCAGCACGATCAGCGACTTCGCCGCGCCCGAGGGCAGGGTCTCGCCGATCGTGAGCCAGAACGTCGACGTGAGATTCGCGATCTCGGTGACCGTCGCCGGTTGAGGCTGGTCGGTACCGCTGATCCGCTGGACGTTCGGCGTCGGGTCGAGGTAGTTCGACTGGACGAAGAGCGTTCCGTCCGGCGCGAACGCGAGCCAGCCGGACGGCGATCCCGGCAGCGTCGCGTAGGTGCTCACCGTCGCCGTGGTCGCGGGGTCGGAGACGCGGAAGACGCGCGCGTCGTCCGTGCCGCCGCCGAAACACGTGTCGTCGTAGAACAGATCACCCGACAGCGGGTCGATCGCGAGGCCCTGCGGGCAGGTCGCCGGCGAGACGACCGTGCGCAGGATCGAACCGTCGTCCGGGTCGATCTCGACGATCGCGCCGGAGAAGAGTCCGCCGCCGGTCGCGCCGCGCGCCGCGTAGAGCCTCCCGTCCTTTCCGAACACCGGCTGAGAGAGCGTCGGGCCGTGCGTCGCGAGCAGGTTGCCCGACGTCGCGACGCCGCCGCCGGCCGGCAGGCGGAAGAGCTTGCCGTCGGGGAACGACGCGACGACCGCGCTGCCGTCGGCGTCGAAGACCGGATTGGACGCGCCGGCACAGCCGAACGAGATGCCGGAGTAGGTGAACGCCGACGCCGCGTAACCGCTGGACCAGGGCGTGATCGCGAATCCGGCCGCGGCCGTGGGCACCGTCGTGACACAGGTCGATGTCGGTTGCCCGGTGAACTGGACCACCGCCCCGCCGGGAACGGCGAGATCGCCGTCGGTCACATCGACCGCGGTGTAGGTGACCGTCTCGGCGTGCGTGTCCGTCGCGGTGAACTCGATCTTGCCGGCGGCGTCGGTGACGCTCGGGTTCGGTCCGCTGATGACCGAATGGCCGCCTCCCTGCGACAGCGCGATCTGCTTGCCGGGTGTCGGCCGGCCGAGCGCGTCCTGCAGCGTCACGGTGATCGTCGTCGTCGCGATGCCGTCGTTGAGCACGCTCGCCGGCGACGCCGCGATCGACGCGGCGGCGGCCGGCGGCACACCGAAGGTCACGTCGACCGTCGGAGTCAGCGCGAGCGCGTCGGTCGCGTCGGTGGCGGTGAACGTGACGACTTCGGTCACGAGGTCGGTCACGGTGAACACCGCGGCGGTCTGCGTGGCCGTGGTCGCCACCGACGCCGGCGTCACGATCGCCGAACTGCCGGCGCTGGCCGCGAGCGAGACCGTCTTGCCGCCGATCGGGTTGCCGTTCGCATCGCGCACCTGAACGACGATCACCGCCCGGGCCGTACCGTCGGCGGGGACTTCCGGATGCGGTGGATGCTCGAATCCGTCCTCGACCGTCGAGCGGTGCTCGACCGTCGATCGCGCCGCGTCCGGCGCACCGAGCGACGCGCCCTTGAGGGCCAGCAGCAGCGTGTTGAGGCGCACGCCGCCCAGGCCGACGTGGGCGAAATCCGAGCCCAGCGCCGCCGCGCCGCGGAAGGCGGTCGCGCCGTGCGGATACACGGCCGCGTTGAACGCGCCGAGATTCGTGCCCGTGCCCTCGTTGAGGATCGCCGCGAATCCGGCCCAGGTCGGTGCCGCCATGCTGGTGCCGCCGTAGAGTTTGCCGTTGGGGCAACCTCCGTCGCTCGCCTGGCAGATCGTGCGGCCGTGCTTGGGATCGGCGTTGGCGACGAGGTCCGGCACCGATCGCTGCGCCGCCGCGACCCAGCCGTTCTGGTAGGAAGGCCGCGTGAAGACCGCCGAGGATCCGTAGCCGCCCTGACCGGTCGGCTGTGCGTCCGACGTGCCGTCCCACCAGGTCTCGCTCGCGATCTGCTTGCCCAGGCCGAGTTCGACCGACGAGCCGCCCACGGCCGTCGCGTGCGGGGAGCTCGCGGGGACGTGCACGACGTTCGCCGACCCGTCGAGGCAGGTCGAGCCGCGATCGCCGGTCGCGTTGAACGCGCTGATGCCCGATGCCGCGGCGGCCGCGAAGAGCGCGTCGATGCTCTGCGCGTCGGCCGGCGTCGTCTGGTCTTCGCAGTACGCCCACGAATTGCTGATGATCGTCACTCCGCCGTTGATCATCGCGTTCAGCAACGTCTGGAAGCTCGTTCCGCCGCCGGTGAACGGCGCGTCGTAGACGACGACCTGCGCACCGGGCGCGACCGCCAGCGCCGAGACGATGTCGAGCAGCACTTCCGACTGGTCGACGCCCGGCGCGACGCCGCCGTTGACCGCGACGCGCGAGACTTGCGCGGCGAGCGACGCCCGCCCGGCGAGCGTGAAGAAGTCCGAGACGTCGGACGCGTGGAAACTGTCGAACGACAGGATGCCGATCGTCTGTCCGGCGCCGGTCAACGACAGCCAGTCGTCGTTGCCCGCCTTCTCGACGGCGCCTGCGATGAGCGCGGGCGTTCCCGCGGCCGCGTCGAACCGGTCGGCCACGACCGTCGCTTCCGGCGCCCGGGCAGGCGACGATTCGCGGGGAACGCGCGCCTTGGTGCCCCCGCCGCCCGGCTCCCACGGCCACTTGAGGTCGTTGCACCAGGAAAAGTACTGCGACATGAGCTGGGCGGCGACCTGGGCTCCCCCGTTGGTCGTGGCGAACAGCCCGTAGATGACCGCGCAGAACGCCTTCTGCAACGCGACGACGTTCGAGCGGGGCCGCGCGAGGTCCGACAGCCCGATGATCGACTGCACGAGCGGGGCGAGATCGGCGGGCAGCATCGGCTCGTTCGCGTTCGCCCGGAACGACCTGTCCCCGATCCGGTAGTCGACGATCGACACGCCCAGAGCGGCCTCCGCCATGGCGCGCGTCCCCCGGAACGTGAGCGTCAGGCGGTTGGCGGAGCCCTCCGACAGTGCGAAACCCTGCGACTCGAAATAGCGCAGGATCCGCTGGTAACTGTCCTGCGACGGCCCGTACCGATCCGACACCTCGGCCGGCGAGGCGTAGCGGCGGAACGACGGCGACGACGGATCCTCGAGATCGGCCAGCAACGCCTCGAACGCATGCTGCCGCTCGCGCCGGAGGACGACGGTGAGCGTGACCGGCTCGTCGGCGGCCGACGACGACTTCGCGACGGCGGCGAGCCCGTCGGCGTTCCCGAGGATCGGAAGGACATGGCCGTCCAGCGCGACGAGATCGACCGCCGCGGATGGCAGGCTGACCGCCGCGTAAAGCAGCCCGACGATGGCGAGCAGCGTGCGTCGGGGGGACGGTCGTGGCATCGCGGTTCTCCAGTCGATCCGGGCCGCGCCGGCGCGAATCGACGCGCGGAGGCGGCCCCGATCGCAGTATCGCGACTCCCCCCGACCGCGGGAGAACCCGGCAGGTGACGCCGGGGTGACATCGGCGCGGGCCTGCCGGCCGACCGGGGCGGTTCAGCGTTGCAGCGCCCGCCAGACCTTCTCGCCGGTCAGCGGCATCTGCAGCGCGTCGAGCCGCGCGGCGGGCACGCCGGCGCGCGCGAGCGCGTCGAGTACCGCGTTGACCGCCGTCGGCGTGGCCCCGATCGTGCCCAGTTCGCCCACGCCCTTCACGCCCAGCAGGTTGTTGCGGCAGGGGATCGACTCGTCGGTGCGCATGTCGAAGTCGCCGAAGTCCGACGCGCGCGGCAGCGCGTAGTCCATGAACGTCGCCGACAGCGGCTGCGCGCTCTCGCGGTCGTGGACCATCGCCTCGCACAGCGCCTGCCCGATCCCCTGGACCGCGCCGCCCTCGAGCTGGCCGGCCACGATCATCGGGTTGACGACACGCCCGACGTCGTTGACCGAGACGTAGCGGTCGACGCGCACCGCGCCGGTGTCCGGATCGACCTCGACCTCGCAGACGTGCGCGCCGTTGGGCCAGGTCGCGTCGTCGACCTTGCTGTGCGAGCGCAGCGCGATCCGGTGCGACGGCTGACGGGCGGCGAGCTCGAAGAGTCCGATCGACCGGTCGGTGCCGGCGATCGTGTACACGCCGGCGCGGTAGTCGATGTCGGCCGGCGCCGCCTCCAGCTCGTTCGCCGCGAGCGCACGCGCCGCGTCGACGGTCTCGTTCGCCGCGACCACCACCGCCGAGCCGCCGACGAACAGCGACCGCGAACCCGCACTGCCGAAGCCGGTGCCCCGGTCGGTGTCGCCCTGGACCACCCGGATCCGCTCGATCGGCACGCCGAACACGTCGACGGCGAGCTGCGCGTAGGTCGTGGCGAGACCCTGCCCCATCCCCTGCGTCGCCGAGAAGATCTCGATGTCGCCCGCGCCGTCCGCGCCCGGCGACACCGTCACGCTCACCGTCTCGTCGAAGACTTCGGCGCCGGTCCATTCGAGGAACGTCGAGAGCCCGCGGCCGCGCAGCATCCCGCGCGCGGTCGACGCGGCGGCGCGCGCGTCGAACCCCGCCCAGTCCGACGCGGCGAGCACGCCATCGAGCACCTGCTCGAAGCGCCCGGTGTCGTAGGTCTTCGCCATCGGATTGCGGTAGGGCATCCGGTCCGGCGCGATCAGGTTGCGCCGGCGCAGCGTCACCGGATCGATGCCGATCGCGCGCGCCGCCGCGTCCATCGCTCGCTCGAGGAAGTAGATCGCCTCCGGCCTCCCGGCGCCGCGGTAGGGTCCGGTCGGCGTCGTGTTCGTCAGCACCGCGGCGATCGTCAGGTCGATCGCGGGGATGTCGTAGACGCTGGTCGTCACCCACGGCCCGATCAGGAGCTGGATGACCACGCCCGACGGCGTCGCGTAGGCGCCGACGTTCGCGCGCGAGTCGAGCTTCAGCCCGAGCACGCGCCCGTCGCGGTCCAGCGCCAGCTCGATCGTCGCGTTGACATCGCGCCCGTGCGTCGCCGTCAGGAATTCCTCGATGCGCTCGGCGCGCCAGCGGACCGGCTTGCCCGTCCGCCGCGCGCACCACGCGGTCACGACGTCCTCCGGGTAGAGCGTCGTCTTCATGCCGAAGCCGCCGCCGACGTCGCCGACCAGCACGCGGATCGCGTCGGGTGCGACGCCGGGCAGCAGGCTCGCGAGTTCGTCGCGCCAGCCGGTCGGCGTCTGGCAGCTCGTGCGGACCGTCCAGCGCTTCGACGCGGCGTCGTACTCGGCGAGCGTGTGGCGCGGCTCGATCGGCGCGGGGATCACGCGCTGGTTCACCAGGTCGAGTCGAACGCGGTGCGCGGCCCGCGCGAACGCGCGAGCGACAGCGTCGGCGTCGCCGTGGCGTGCGACGCAGGCGACGTTGCCCGTCGCCGCCGGCCACACGAGCGGCGCTCCGGGCGCGACCGCGTCGTCCACGCCGGCGACCGCCGGCAGCGGCTCGTAGCGGAAGGCGACCGCCTCGGCCGCGTCGCGCGCGAGCGCGACCGTGCGGGCGACGACCGCGGCGACCGGCTCGCCGGCGTAGCGTACGGTGTCGAGCGCGAGCACGTGCTGCGCCGGTGTCGCCGTGCGCCCGCCGTCGGGGCGCTTGAAGTCGCCCGAAGCCGGCAGCGGCTTCACGCCGTCGCGCGCGAGGTCGGCGCCGGTGACCACCGCGGCCACGCCCGCCATCGCCGCCGCCGCCGAGGTGTCGACGGCGACGATCCGCGCGTGCGCGTGCAGCGAGCGCACGAACACGATCGCGAGCTCGCCATCCACCACGACGTCGTCGGCGTAGCACCCGCGGCCGGCGAGCAGCGCGTCGTCCTCGACGCGACGCACCGCGCGGCCGCTGCCGTAGCGGGACGGTCCGGCATCGGGCTTCTCGGACATCGGCACTCCTGGTCGGGCCATCCGGGCGATCGCCGATGGTAACGCGACCCGCGCCGGCGTTGCGCTAAACTCGCCCCGCGGCGCGGCCACCGTGTACCGGTCCGGCCGCCGCGCACGACGGCGGTCGCGCGCGTCCGCCCGCCCGGCTTCCCGCTTCGAACCTTCGACTGAACGCGCCCCTGCCCCGATGGACGTCACCGTGTCCCCAGCGTTCCGTGGCCACGCCCTGGCCGAGGAAGCGGCCGAGCTCATGCGCGCCTGCGTCCAGTGCGGCTACTGCACCGAGACCTGCCCGACCTGGCGGCTGACCGGCGTGGAATGGGACGGGCCGCGCGGACGCATCCAGCTCGTGAAGGAACTGGTCGAGGGCACGCCGGCGTCGGCCGATCCCCGCCACCATCTCGACCGCTGCCTCACCTGCCGCTCCTGCGAGACGACCTGCCCGCAGAAGGTCCGCTACGGGCGCATCCTCGACATCGGCCGCGAGTTGGTCGAACGACGCACGCCGCGCCCTCGCCGCGAGCGGTGGATGCGCGCGGCGCTGCGCGCGGTCGTCCCGCGACGCCGGCGCTTCGCGGCGCTGCTCGGGCTCGGACGGCTCGCGCGCCCGGTGCTGCCCGCCGCGTTGCGCGCCCGCGTGCCCCCGGCGGCGAAAGCCGGCCCCTGGCCGGATCGCGCGCACGCGCGGGCCATGCTCGTGTGGCGCGGCTGCGTGCAGCCTTCGCTCGCGCCCGACATCGACGCCGCGGCCGCGCGGGTGCTGGACCGGTTCGGGATACGGCTCATCGCGGCACGGACCGGCTGCTGCGGCGCGCTGTCGCACCACCTCGCGCAGCCCGATGCGGCGCGCGCGCAGATGCGCGACAACATCGACGCGATCTGGCGCGAGGTCGAAGCCGGCGCCGAAGCCATCGTGATGACCGCGAGCGGCTGCGGCGCGCACGTGCGCGACTACGGCGAACTCCTGCGCGACGACCCGCGCTACGCGGAGCGCGCGCGGCGGCTCTCGGCGATGACGCGCGACCTGTCCGAGGTCGTGGCTGCCGAGTGGCAGGAAGGGTCCTTCGTCGTCGCGCCGCCGGCGCCGGCCTCGCCGGGCGCCCGACCGCAACCGCGCCGCATCGCGGTCCAGTCGCCGTGCAGCCTGCAGCACGGCCAGAAGCTCGCCGGCGTCGTCGAGCGGCTGCTCAGGCGCGCCGGGTTCAAGCTCGTCCCGGTCGCCTATCCGTTCATGTGCTGCGGCTCGGCCGGCACCACTTCGATCCTCCAGCCGGAGATCGCGCAGGCGC
>JADZDA010000121.1 GCA_020851255.1 Burkholderiales bacterium
CCGCGATCGGCAGCCCGATCGCGGCGGAGGTCGCGACCGCGTTGTGGATCTTCACGTTGCACCAGGTCATGAACGGCACCGAGAGGAATCCGCCGCCGGCGCCGACCAGAGCGGAGACCAGGCCGATGCCGGCACCCACGGCGGAGGTGCCCAGCGCGCCGGGCATCTCGCGGTGCGCCGCGGGCTTGCGGTCGGCGAGCATCTGCCAGGCCGAGAACCAGTTGAACGCGCCGAACACGAAGGCGAGCACCGCCGTCGACAACAGCGCGGCGAACTGCGGCCCGGCGAGCGAACCCAGCACGATGCCCGGCGCGATCGCCGCGACGATCGGCCAGCGGATCGCGCCGCGCGCGTGGTGGGCGCGGATCGACGAGAGCGCGGTGAAGATGATCGTCGCGGTGGATGTCGCCACCGCCATGTGCACCAGATGGTCCGGCGGGAAACCCTTGGCGGCGAACACCATCGTGAGCACCGGCACCATCGTCATGCCGCCGCCGATGCCGAGCAATCCCGCGAGGAAGCCGACGATAAGCCCCAGCGCGACGAACAGCGGGACGAGCGACCAGTCCATCAGCGTACCTTCGCGCCGGCGCCCGCGAGCCGGGTCACGATCGCCCACTCGTCCACCGTCACCGGCGTGATCGACAGGCGGTTGCCGCGCCGCAGGATCACCATGTCCTCGAGTCCCGGCGTCGCGCGCAGCTTCGCGAGCGGCACGAGCCTCGTCTTCTCCACGAGCGTCACGTCGACGTGCACCCAGCGCGGGGCGGCGCGGGTCGCCTTGGGGTCGAAGTACGCGCTCGACGGGTCGAACTGCGTCCGGTCGGCGTAGGCGGCCTTCGAGACGCGCACCACACCGGCGACGCCGGGCTCGTCGCAGCTCGAGTGGTAGAAAAGCGCCAGGTCGCCGACCCGCATCGCGTCGCGCATGTAGTTGCGCGCCTGGTAGTTGCGCACGCCGAACCACGGCGTCGTCCGGCGCGGCGCCGCGACCAGGTCGTCGATCGAGAACGCCGCGGGCTCCGACTTCATCAGCCAGTGCGCGGGCCGCGCGCCGGCCGCGGCCGCGGGTCCGGACAGCGGCGCGACCCGGGCGATCGCCCTGGGCTTCGTCTTCGCGGTCATCGTCGGGGATCGAGAGGGTGGCGGTGGCGGACTCGATGCGGTCGAAAGAGAACGGCGCCGTCGCCGGCGCCGTTCGTCTGCATAGGTCCCCGCCTGTGCCGTTCGGCCGTCATCCTGAACCGGGGGTCCAGGTTGGCCGCCTGCCGGAGCCATCAGGCGCTTCCGCATGGGAGCGCACACAAGCTCGCTATCGGGCGCGGCAGCCGCGCTAACTTAGCATTGGTTCAAGGAATGTCTGGCCGAGGTCGAACACCGCAGGGATGGGAAGGTCGCCGCGCGATCTCGCGTGCGGCGTCGCAGGCGCGTCGTAGGAATGTCGTCGGGACCGCGGCGATCGACGCTCAGAGGAGCTTGTCCTGCCCCGAGAGCACCTGATCGATCGCGGTCTGCATCGATCGGATTCTACGCTGCGCGACCGCGTCGTCAACCGGGACGTCCTTCGGCACCGATGGCGCGGCAGGCGGCTCGCGCCGCGCGCGCAGCGCCTCGTGCGCGAGATTGAGCGCAGCCATGACGGCGATACGGTCGATCGACGCGACCTTGCCGGTGTCGCGGATCTCGCGCATGCGCCCGTCGAGCAGCGTCACCGCCTCGGCGAGTTCGGCCCGCTCGGACTCCTTGCACGCGACCTTGTACTCGCGGCCGAGGATCGTCACGTCGAGCTGGACGCTGCGCTCGGAACGCTGGGTCATTCGGCGGGCATCCGGCTGATCAGCGCGTCCAGCCGCCCCGCCGCGACGCGCATGCGCGATTCGAGCGCGCTCTCGCGCTCGGCGGCGGCCGCGAGGCGCGCGCGCAGGTCCTCGTTCGCCGCGCGCAGCGCGCGCGTGTGCGCGATCAGCGTCGCGAGCTTCTGTTCGAGCGCGGCCAGTTCGGCTTCCATGTCTGCCACTCTAGTCGTCCGGGCGGCGGAGCGTCAACCGAGGGGCGGACGGGCGGCGTCGGCGCCGGTGGCGAGCGGCTCGTAGCGGACTTCGAGCACCTCGAGCTCCTCGACGCCGCCGGGCGTGCGCAGCGTGACGACGTCGCCCTCTCGCGCCCGCGTGAGGGCGCGCGCGACCGGCGAGATCCAGCTCACGTACCCGCGCAGCGGATCGGTCTCGTCGATGCCGACGATCGCGATCGTCCGCTCGTCCCCGGCGCGGGTCGCATAGCGCACCGTCGCGCCGAAGTACACCTGGTCGACGCCGTCGCCGCCGCGCGCGGTCGGATCGACGACCTCGGCGGCGTCGAGACGCCGGACGAGGAAGCGAATGCGCCGGTCGATCTCGCGCAGCCGCTTCTTGCCGTACAGGTAGTCGCCGTTCTCGGAGCGGTCGCCGTTCGACGCCGCCCAGGCGACCGTGGCGACCAGCGACGGCCGTTCGGCGGCGACCAGGCGGTCGAGCTCGGACTTGAGCCGCGCGAAGCCGCCGGGTGTCATGTAGTTGCGGGCGCCCGCGGGTATCGGCGGCGCGCCGGCGAGATCGTCCTCGTCGTCGGCATCGCCCGCCGCGTCCTCGCGCGTGAAGGCCTTGTTCATGACCGGAGCGCCCGTCGCCGGACGCCGCGTGTACGGAGCAAGGCCGCGATTCTACGCCCGGCGCCCGCGGCCCGGGCCGGGCGTCACCGCGCCCGGCCGCGCGCCTCGTCGAGGACCGCGCACAGCGCTTCGACGCCGTCGACGAAGCGCGGCCCCGGGCGGTGCAGCAGGTCGGCGTCGACGACGACCAGATTGCCGTGCGCGGCGGCCGGCAACGACGTCCATCGCCGCCAGCCGTCGAGCCAGCCCGGACGGACCGCGCCTTCGGTCCCGGCGACGACGACCTCGGGCCGTGCCGCGAGCACCGCCTCGACGTCGACCTCCGGCGCGGGGATCCTGAGATCGGCGAACACGTTGCGCCCGCCGCAGGCGGAGATCGCGTGCGTGACCAGGTGATCGCCGCCCAGCGTGAACAGCGGCCGGTCCGAGACCTGGTAGAACACGCTGATCGGCGCGGCGTTGCGGTAGCGGGCGACGACGCGGTCCAGGCGCGCGCGGAAGTCGCGGGCTGCCGCGGCGGCGACCGCCGAGGCGCCCGCGAGGCGGCCGATCCGCTCGATCTCGTCGGCGATCGCCCCGGGCCGGTTCGGGAGCGTCACCAGGATCGGGATGCCGAGCGCGCGCAGCCGCTCGACCTGCGCGGGCACCGTCCACGGCCAGGTCACCACGAGATCGGGCTTGAGCGCGACGATGCCCTCGACGTCGATCGCGCCGGCGTCGCCGACCGTGCGGAGCTGCCGCGCCGCGGGCGGGTAGTCCGAATGCGTGTGCACGCCGACGAGCTTCGAACCGGCACCCGCCGCGTACACGAGTTCGGTGGCGTGCGGCGCGAGACTCACGATCCGCCGCGCCGGCGCCTCCAGGCGCACGCGCACGCCGTCGGCGCCGACGACTTCGATCACGGCGGCGCCGATCGACGGCGCGCCGACCGCGATCGCGCCGATCGCCACGGCGAGGAGCGCCGCTCGCGCGCGACGCCCGATCGCGGACGCGCGCGCGTTCACATCGCCCACCGCAGCCCGGCGGTCACCTGCGCACCGCCGGTCGAATAGCCGGCCGCGAGCTCGTAGTCGCGGTCGAGCACGTTCTCGGCACGCACGAACAGCGTCAGTCCACGATCGCCGTTCCACTCGGCCGACAGGTTGACGACGCCGTATCCGCCCATCCGGCGCGTGTTCGCGGCGTCGTCGAAACGGTGCGACGACGCGGCGAACTCGGCGGCGGCGCGCAGCCGGCCCCAGGTCTGCGCGACCGAGACCGCCCCGTGCGTGCGGGCGCGCCGCGGCAGCAGGTTGCCGTTCTCGCGGTTCTCCGGTTCCTGCACGTCGACCGAACCCTTGACGACCGTGTCCTTCCAGCGCAGCTCGCCGGCGAAGGTCGCGCCCGCGAGCCGCGCGCGTTCGGCGTTGATCGGCGCGCAGTTGAAATCGGCGTCGCAGGCGAAGACGATCAACCCGGTCACCCGGTTGACCCAGCCGGTCACGCGCGCGTCGTAGCGGATGCCCGCGGCGGTGCCCGTGGTCTGCAGCCCCGCCTCGACGTTGCGGGACCGCTCGGGCGAGAGGTCGGGATTCGAGACGCCCGGGTAGTAGAGATCGTTGAACGTCGGCGCCCGGAACGCGGTCCCGCCGCCCACGGTGACGCGCCAGCCCGGCGCGAACGCGTAGCCCCAGGCGACCGCGCCGGTCGTGCGCGCGCCGTACTGGTCGGAATCGTCGACGCGCACGCTCGCCTGCAGCGCGTGCGGTCCCCGCTGCACGCGGTAGATCGCGAGCGCGGAATCGGTGTCGCGCCGGGTCGTCGCGAAGCCCGCGTCGTTGATCACGCGCTCCTCGCGGCGCTCGTAGGCGAGCGAGAGGTCGCCGTGCTCGAGCGCGATGTCGTGCTGCCACGCGACCTGCCGCTGCCGCGTCTCGAACGGGAAGTCGCCGAAGCCGGTCTTCGCCACCGAGTCGTCGCGCGACTCGCCGGCGGAGAGCGTCCAGCGCCAGCGATCGTTGATCCGGTTCGCGCTCGCGAGCGACCAGCCGGAAAGTCTCGTCACCTGGCGGTCGTCGAAGCCCGGGCCGCCGTCGTATTGCGCGTCGAGGACCGAGTGGAACGCGCGCAGCGTGAGCTCCTGGTCCTTCGCCCAGCGCCAGGAACCGCTCGCGGTCAGGCTGCGGCCGTCGTAGCCGTCGCGGTCGTCGTTGTAGGAGAAGTTCGCCGGATCGACGATCGCGTTGAAGCCGTCGCTGCGGCGCGCGGCGACCTGCAGCGCGTAGCGGAACGCGCCGGAGGAGCCCGACAGGCCGGCGCCGCCGACGGCGGTCGCGTGCGTGCCGTAGCCCGCATTCGCGTTCGCGGAGAACGCGCGTCCGCCCTCGCGCGTGAACACCTGGATGACACCGCCGATCGCGTCGGCGCCGTAGAGCGCGGACGCGGGACCGCGCAGGATCTCGATGCGTTCGATCTGGTCGAGAGGGATCGCCTCGAGCGTGGACGCGCCGGTCGTCGAGGAAGAGATTCGCATGCCGTCGATGAGCACGAGCGTCTGGTTCGCGTTCGCGCCGCGGATGAACGCCGACGCCACGCTCGCGCGACCGCCGTTCATCGAGATCTCGACACCCGGCTGGCGCTGCAGCAACTGCGCGAGGCTCTCGGCACCACTGCGCGCGATCTCGTCGGCGCCGATCACCGTCACGTCGGCGGTCAGCTCGTTGAGCGACTGCGGCGCGCGCGCCGCGGTGACGACGACCGGATCGAGCGCGGCGGACTTCGGCTGCGGGTCCTGCGCCCGCGCTGGAGGGACGGCGGCGATGCCGGCGAGGATGGAGGCGGACAGCGTGACGACGGCGGCGGCGCGCGCGCCGGCCGGGCTGCGGGTCTTGCGGGTCTGCGGTTCCACGACGTTCCTTCCCGCTGGCCGGGCGACCCCGCTCGGCCGTGGTGACGGACGTGCGGCGCGTGGAACTCCGGTCGCGGAAGGGCGGTGGCGGCGGGCGCGGCCCGCGGGATCGACCCCTCGCGCCGACGCCACCCGCGCCGCGGCTAGGCCGGCCGGCGCGAAGATCGCGTCGGCCGGTCGCAGGCCGGTCTCCGGGCTCGCCATGCGGGCCGTCCGCCTTCCCGGCGCGCGATGTCGCGCCAGTGGCGATGGGACGGCCCTCGAAGGGCTTACCGTTGCGGGGGCAGCCGCGGAATTCGTTCTCGACGCTTGCGGGTCGAGTCGGTCACCGCGTTCCCGTTTCACCCGCCACGCGAGACTCGCGCGGCGGACACCTGCACCAGCGATCATACCCCAGGAGCCGACGGGCCGGGCGCGGCCCCGGCGGGACCCGCGACGGACACCGGGGGCGCCAGCTCGCCGGCTACTTGAGCGTGTAGCGGAGCTTCGCCACCGTCTTCCCGCCGACCGAGACTTCGAGCAGCGCGCCCATCCCGGGCCGCAGCACGAAACTCCCGTTCGCCGCGAGCCGGTTGTCGCCGGCCGGCGCGAGCGCGACCTCGGTCCGCTGCCCGGAGTCGATCAGCGCGAGCTTCGCCGACGAGCCGGTGGTCGCGACCGGCTTGTTGGCTTCGTCGGTCACCCAGACGGTGATCGCGGTCGGCGTCGCCTTCAGCTCGTAGACGAAGTCGTTGGCCTCGCGCACGATGCCGCCGTGCTTCGGCTTGTGGTCGTGCGCGTGCTGCGCGGCGGCGGGCAGCGCCGCGAGGACGGTCGCGGCCAGGATTCCGTGGCAGAGCCAGCGTCGGGTCGGTGTGATGGGCATGGGTCGGCGTCAGTCGGCGGGAGGGATGGCCGGGAGTTCCGGAGGCTTGGGAATCGTCGGGATGCGGTCGCGAACGAGTCGCTCCCCTGGAGCGTGGAGCCGGGTCGTCGCAACCGGCCGGGCGACGGTCATTATGCAACGGAGTTGCATTGATGCAAGAGGCTCGCGGATCCGCGGCCCCCGGCTCCGCGCCGCCCGGCGACCCGCCTGCCGGCCGGGCATTGCGCCCCGTTGCGCTATACTCCGCCCCCCTTCGCAGCCACCGCTCCCCCCGGCTATTCCCGGCCCCGGAGACGGACGACGTGACCCGCAAGCTCTACATCCGCACGTTCGGATGCCAGATGAACGAGTACGACTCGGACCGGATGGCCGACGTGCTCGCCGCGAGCGAGGGCCTCGCGCGGACCGACCGCGCCGAAGACGCCGACGTGATCCTGTTCAACACCTGCTCGGTGCGCGAGAAGGCGGCCGAACGCGTGTTCCACGACCTGGGGCGCGTGCGCGCGCTCAAGGCCGGGCGCCCGGACCTCCTCATCGGCGTCGGCGGCTGCGTCGCCTCGCAGGAAGGCGGCGCGATCGTGAAGCGCGCCCCCTACGTCGACCTGGTCTTCGGGCCGCAGACGCTGCACCGGCTGCCCGAGCTGATCCGGGCACGGCGCGAGAGCGGCCGCGCGCAGGTCGACACGAGCTTCCCGGAGATCGAGAAGTTCGACCGGCTGCCGCCGCCGCGCGTCGAGGGCGCCGCGGCGTTCGTCTCGATCATGGAAGGGTGCAGCAAGTACTGCACGTTCTGCGTCGTGCCCTACACGCGCGGCGAGGAGGTCTCGCGGCCGCTCGCCGACGTGCTGACCGAGGTCGCGGACCTCGCGCTGCAGGGCGTGAAGGAGGTGACGCTGCTGGGGCAGAACGTCAACGCGTACCGCGGCGCCGGCGACGACGGTTCGATCGCCGACTTCGCCACGCTGGTCGAGCACGTCGCCGAGATGCCCGGCATCGAGCGCATCCGCTACACGACCTCGCACCCCAAGGAGATGACGCCGCGGCTCGTCGACGTCTACCGGACCGTCGACAAGCTCGTCTCGCAGCTCCACCTGCCGGTCCAGTCCGGATCCGACCGGATCCTCGCCGCGATGAAGCGCGGGTACACGACGCTCGAGTACAAGTCGACCGTGCGCAAGCTGCGCGCGGCCCGGCCGGGGCTCTCGCTGTCGACCGACTTCATCGTCGGATTCCCCGGAGAGACCGACGAGGACTTCGAGCGCACGATGCGGCTGGTCGACGACGTCGGCTTCGACGGCGCGTTCAGCTTCCTCTACTCGCCCCGGCCCGGCACGCCGGCGGTCGAACTGCCCGACCCGGTGCCGCGCGAGATCGCGCAGGCGCGCCTCGCGCGACTGCAGTCGGCGATCGACGCGCAGTACGGCGCCGCGTCGGCCGCGATGGTCGGCACGCGCCAGCGTGTGCTCGTCACCGGCCGCGCGGCGAAGCACGCGAACGAACTCGCGGCACGAACCGACAACAACCGGGTCGTGAACTTCGCGGCCGATCCGTCGGTCATCGGATCGTACGTCGACATCGTCGTCACCGCGGCGCTGCCGCATTCGCTGCGCGGCGAACCCGCCGCCTGAGTCGCCGCCTGATCGCGGCGCGCCATCTCCCGAGGTCGCCTCCATGTCCCGAATCCTCCACGCTCTGGTCCTCGCCGCCGCCGCGCTCGCCGTCGCCGGGTGCGCGAGCGCGCCTGCGACTCCGCCGGCGAAGGAAGCCTCCGCGGGCGCCACGACGCCGGCCGCCGCCGGCACGCCGAAGCCGGCGGACCCGGCGGCGCGGCCCGCCGG
>JADZDA010000122.1 GCA_020851255.1 Burkholderiales bacterium
CGACCGACTTCTACGTCGCGGTCCTCGATCCGGCCGGCCCATCGAAGTGGTCCGGTCCGGTGTACCACACGACCGGCCCGTGGTTCGGCGGCGCCTGGAATCCGGCGAACGTGGTCGAGTCGATCGTCGGCTCGATGACGTTCACGCTGAAGTCTTTCTACACCGGCGAGTTGACCTACACGATCGGCCCGGTCGCGGTGGTCAAGAACCTGATACGAATGTCGTTCGCCAACGACCATGTCGGCGGCAACTGGTTCGGCGCCGCGACGGTGACGACGACGTCGGGCCCGTGCGCGTCGACCGGGCCGGTGCCGGTGGTCGCGCAGTTCACGCATGCGGGTGGCGAGGCGTTCACCGGCACGCTGGCGACGCCGGCGGGGACTTATACGATCACCGGCACCTACGGACAGCGTGGCCGGTTCGGCGACGTGTTCGGCACCTATACGAGCACTCAGGGCGAGTCGGGCATCGCTCTCGTCTCGTCGATCGTCGTGTCGACCTCGACGATCACGTTCCACTACTACTTCAACGGCAGCGGCCCCGGCTATTCGTGCGTCTACCAGGGGGACTTCGGCGGAACGCGCGGCTGACCTCTCGCCAAGGGCCGCGCGATCGGGGACAATCGGACCACCGGCGGCGCACACCGCGGGTCCGGGCCGCGGGGAGTGCCGCGCCCCGGAACAATCGGGGGGGTGTTCGATGTCCGGTACGACGGCCACGCTCGGCGCGACGTTCGTCCTGCTCCTCTCGCCGCTCGCGCGCGCGGCCCATCCCCTGATCAACGAAGACCCCGGCACTCAGGGCGCCGGCCGATTCGAGCTCGAAGTCGGGTTCGCCGCGGTGCGCGGCGATCCGCCCGGCGGCCGTTCCTGGGAGATCGCGCCCCAGCTCTCGTACGGTGCGACCGACAAGCTCGACCTGATCGTGCGGCCGTCGTGGACCGGGTTCCGTGTGCCGGGCGAGGACCGACAGCGCGGACTCGGTGATACCGCGGTCGACGTCAAGTGGCGATTCCACGAAAGCGGCGATCTGCAGCTCGGCCTGCGGGCCGGAATCGATTTTCCGACCGGCGACTCCGACAAGGGACTGGGATCCGGCCGGGCCGGCGCGCACGCCTTGGTCGCGATCGCGGTCAACGCGTCAGGCTGGCAGTGGCTCGCCAATGTCGGCGACGCGTATTCGCGGGCGGACGGCGAACGCCGGCACCGGCCGTTCGTGAGCGCGGGTTTCCTCGCGCCGGCCGAAGGTGTGTTGCGCGCGTCGCTGGAAGTCGCGGCGCAGGCGAACGCCGACCGCGACCGCTCGACCTGGCCCGCCGTCGCGCGCGCGGGGCTCCTCTGGCAGATCTCCGACGCCTGGAGCGTCGACGTCGGGGCCGAAGGGCGGCTCAACCGCGCCGCGCCGAATTTCACCGCGCTCGCGGGAGCGACGCTGCGCTGGTGAGCACCGATCCGCGCAGGTTATCACCCGGATAGGAACATCCGATTGGACGCCCCGCCGCGGCGTCCCTACATTGGAGGCATGCCGCGGACACGCATGCCGATGGCGGCCGGCGATCGAAACACAAGGAGACCGAGATGGCGAAACCGACCAAACGCGAGAGGACCGGCGCCCCGCCGGTCGACACCGGCATCGACGCGAAGGACCGCAGGAAGATCGCGGACGGGCTCTCCCGGCTGCTCGCCGACAATTACACGCTCTACCTGATGACGCACAACTACCACTGGAACGTCACCGGGCCGATGTTCAACACGCTGCATCTCATGTTCGAGACGCAGTACAACGAGCTGTGGATCGCGAACGACCTGATCGCCGAGCGGATCCGCTCGCTCGGCCATCCGGCGCCGGGGACCTACGCCGAGTTCGTGAAACTCGCCTCGATCAAGGAGGAGGCGGGCCAGCCGAAGGCCGAGGTGATGATCCGTCGGCTGGTCGAGGGCAACGAAGCGGTCGTGCGCACGGCGCGCCGCATCTTCCCCGCCGTCGACGCGGCGAACGACGAGCCGACCGCCGACCTCCTGACGCAGCGCATGCAGATCCACGAGAAGAACGCGTGGATGCTCCGCAGCCTGCTGGAGGAGTGACGCCGGCGGATCCGGGGGCGGGCGATTCCGGCCCGTCCGTGGTCGGTGTCGCCGGCGGGAAAACGCGCGGCGCGGCGGCGTCGATTTCGATCGTCCTCGCGACGCCCGGTACTCTCGCCACGCGGACGACGACCATCGAGTGCCTGGCGCGCCGGGCGATCCGCGACCGGATCGAGCTCGTGCTGGTCGCGCCGTCGAACCGCGCGTCGGATCTCGACGGGGATCCCTGCACCAGACTGGGTGCGGTCGTCGCCGTGCGGGCCGGTCCGGTCGTCTCGATCGGCGGCGCGAATGCGCCGGGCGACGAGCAGGACGCCTGGCTCGAGGCCGAGACGCCGCGGCACTGGGAACTGCGCGCGCGCGGCCATCGGCTCAGGCTCCTCGCCGACGCGGCCGAACGGGCGGTCGGATGCGGGCAGGGACCGGGGAACGCGGCCGCAGCCGTCGGACGCGACGAGTACGATCGCCATCGCCATCTGCCGGCGCGCGATCTCGGCGATCCGCGGCTGGCACGCTACGCGACGGTGAGCGCGGGGTGAGGCCGAAGCGCGAGCTGCGCGTCGCCATCGCCGGCTGGGGACGCGCCGGCAGTCACCTGCATGCGGGCTCGCTGCGCGCGCTTCCCGGGGCCCGCCTGGTCGCGGTGTGCGACCCGGACGCCGACGCGCGCGCGCGCGCGGCCGGCGAGATCGGCGCCGAACGCGTGTACGCCGACGCGCGGCGGCTGCTCGACGATCCGGCGATCGACGTGCTCGCGCTCTGCCAGCCGGTGCCCGGCCGCGCCGGGCTGGCCTGCGCGGCGCTCGCCGCCGGCAAACACGTGCTGCTGGAAAAGCCGCTCGCGATCGACGCGGGCGAGTCCGACCGGCTCGTCGCCGCCGAGGCCGCGGCGACGGCGGCGGGCGTGAAGGCGATGCTGGGCATGAACATGCGCTGGCATCCGCACGCGCTTCAGGCGCGCCGGCGGATCCTCGCGGGCGAGATCGGCGCGCCGGAACTCCTGGCGAGCACGATAACCACGCGCCACGACGACGTGCCGCCCTGGCGCCGGACGCGGGCGACCGGCGGCGGGGTCCTCAACGACATGGCGATCCACCACGTCGACCTGTGGCGGTGGCTGACCGGATCCGAGGTCGTCGAGGTGTCCGCCTGCGCGCGGTCCCGCGAGTGGGAGGACGACTCGGCCGCGATATCGGCGCGATTGTCCGACGGGGCGCTCGCGACGGCGGTCGTCGGCGAGCGGACGGTCAACGACAACGCGCTCGCGGTATTCGGCCGCGACGGCGCGATCGCATTGTCGTTCTACCGGTTCGACGGATTCACGTTGCGACGGGGTGGCGTACCCGGGGACCGCACGGACCGGATGTCGACCGCGTTGCACCGTCTCGCGCAGATCGTCGGCCTGCCCGCTACCCGCCGGCACCGCGGCCTGTGGCTGTCGAGCTATCGGGCGCAATGGCGGCATTTCATCGACTGCATCGGCGCGGACCGCGCGCCCGGTTCGAGCTTCGCCGACGGCGCGCGGGCGGGCGCGGTGATCCGGGCCGCGATCGAATCGGCCCGACGCGGCGCCGGCGTCGCGGTGGGCGCGTGAATCCGGCGCCCAAGAGCGCTGAGCGCGCGGTGTCGCGTCCGTCCGCGACCGTGATCGTGCCCACCTGCGATCGGCCGGAATCGCTGGCGCGCTGTCTTCGCGCGCTCGCGCGGCTCGACTATCCGGCCGACCGCCTGCAGATCGTCGTCGTCGACGACGGGAGCGAACGCGCGGTCGACCGATCGGCGATCCGGGCGGCGCCGGCGGTGCGTTGGCTGAGGCAATCCAACCGCGGTCCGGCCGCCGCGCGGAACGCGGGGCTCGCGGTCGCGGCCGGGGACATCGTCGCGTTCACCGACGACGATTGCGAGCCGGACCCGGGATGGCTCGTCGCGCTCGCCGATGCGCTCGATCGCGCGCCGGACGCGCTCGTCGGGGGCGTCACGGTCAACGCGCTGGAGGGCAATCCGTACTCGGCGATGAGCCAGGCCATCGTCGAGGGCGCGCGCGCCTGGATGGAGACGAACCGCAGCGACCTCAGGTTCCATGCGGCGAACAACCTCGCCGCGCGCGCGCAGCGCCTGCGGGCGATCGGTGGCTTCGACCCGGCGTTTCGCACCGCCGAGGATCGCGAACTCGCCGATCGCTGGCTGCGCGGCGGCGGTTCGATACTCACCGTTCCCGGGGCGGCCGTCCGCCACCGCCATGCCATGGGGCTCACGGGATTCTGGCGCCAGCATTTCGGCTACGGCCGCGGCGCGAGCCGGCTGCACCGGGCGCGCCGGATGCGCGGTTCCGGTGCCTTCCGCCCGAGCGTCTCGTACTGCGCGCACGCGCTCGCCGGACCGCCGTCGGCCGGCGCCCGATCGCTCGGGGCATCGCGGTACCTGCTGCTCGCGGTGTGGCAGGCCGCCAATGCCGCAGGATTCGTCGCGCAGAGTCTCGACGGGTGGATTCGCGGATGGCGCGAGCGCCGCGCCCGCGCCGGGATCGACGTCCCGCGCCGCTCCTGATCGGCACCGCGGAGCCGGAGTGACCGCCGAACCGGCCGGTGGCGGACCGGCCGCGTCGGCTACGACGAGCGGACGTTGGGTTCGTCGCCGGCGATCCTGCCGTCGACCAGCGACACGATGCGGTCGCAGCGCCGCGCGAGCCGCGGATCGTGGGTCACGATCAGGAAGGCGGTGCCGCGCGTCTCGTTGAAGCGACGCATCAGCGCGAAGATGTCGTCGGCGGAATGCGTGTCGAGGTTGCCGGTCGGCTCGTCGGCGAGCACCAGCGGCGGCGCGATCGAGAGCGCCCGGGCGATCGCGACCCGCTGCTGCTGGCCGCCGGAGAGCTTGCGCGGCAGGTAGTCGACGCGGTCGCCCAGCCCCACGTCGCCGAGGAGCGCGCGCGCGGCCTCGCGCCGCTCGGCGCTGACCGGCCCATGGGCGATCAGCCCCGGCATCAGCACGTTCTCGACCGCGGTGAACGCCGGCAGCAGGTGGTGGACCTGGCACACGAAGCCGAGCGACGTCGCGCGCAGGCGAGTGATCTCGCGCTCCGGCAGCGCGGCCGTCTCGCGACCGGCGAAACGGTAGCTGCCGGCGGTCGGCGCCTCGAGCAGCCCGATCAGGTTGAGCAGCGTCGACTTGCCCGACCCCGACGGTCCGACCAGCGCGGTGAACTCGCCGGGCGCGATCGCGAGATCGATGCCGTGGAGCACCTCGACCTCGACGTCGGTGCCGCGCCCGTAGACCTTGCGGATGCCGGCGAGCTCGATCAGCGGATCGGACACGGCGCGCGTCTCACATCCGGATCGCCTGCGCCGGGTCCAGACGGGCCGCGGAACGCGCCGGCAGGATGGCGGCGGCGATGCCGCCGACCAGCGCGCCGCCGATCGCCGCGACATAGAGCCACGGCGGCAGGGTGATCGTGTCGAACAGCGGCGTGCCGTCGGCGTTGCGCGCGAGCCGGAGGAACGCGGCGATCATCGCGGTCGCGAGCAGGCTGCCGGCCAGCGACCCGACGACCGCGACGATCGCGCCCTGCAGCAGGAACACGCGCTGGACGCGCTCGCGCGTCGCGCCCATCGCGCGCAGGATGCCGATCTCGCGGCGCTTCTGCACGACCCAGACGACGAGCACGCTCGCGATGCCGACGGCGACGATCAGCGCGACGAACGTGCGGATCGTGCCGGTCGACAGGTTCTGGGCGTTGATCGCGGCGAGCAGCTGCTCGTTGGTGCGCATCCACGATTCGACGGTGAGCCCGGTCTGCGCCTCGAGCCGGCGGGCGAGTTCCTCGGCGCCGAAGAGATCCTCGACCTTGAGGTCGATCTGCGACGCGCCGCCGGGCAGCGCGAGCAGCGTCTGCGCGGTGCGGAACGCGACGTACACCGAGCGGCGGTTGAGATCGCGCACGCCCAGGTCGACGACGCCGGTGACCGTGAAGTTCTGCGTGACCGGCGTGCCGGTCTCGGCGGTGAGCAGGCGGAAGCGGTCGCCGACGGCGAGCCCCAGGTCCTTGGCGAGTTCCTTGCCGATCACCGCGTCGTCGGGACCGAGGCGGAAGGCCCCGGCGACGAGTTTCTCGCCGACGGCGACGATCCGGTCGTAGCGCGCCGGATCGATGCCGAGGACCGCCACCGATTTCGAAGCGTCGCCGCGCAGCGCGAACGCGGGGCCGGAGACCATCGGCGATACGGCCACGACGCCTGGCGTCCGGTCGAGCAGCGGTTCGAGCGCGCGCCACTGGTCGATCGACCGCAGCCGTTGCGCGCGCGCCTCGACGCGGGCGGCGACCGACTCGCCGGCCGCGGCGTCGCGCTGCGGGCGGGCGACCTCCTCGATCGGGCGGATGACGATGTGCGCCTGGGTCCCGAGGACCCGCTTGATCGTGTTGGCCTGCAGGCCGTTCACCAGCGCGGTGATGAACATCACCACCGCCACGCCCGCGGCCGCGCCGCCGACGATCAGTGCGGTCTGCAACCGCCCCTCGCGGAGGAAGCGCAGGGCGACGACCCACTCGAACGGCATGTCAGCGCGCGCGCACGCGTTCGCCGGGCGCGACCGCGGGGTCGACGACGACGGCGGCGCCGGGTTCGAGTCCGGCGACGATCTCGACCTGCGTCGACGTTCGGGCACCGATCCTCACGCCGGTGCGGTGCGCGAGCCCGCCGCGCACGACCAGTACCCAGGGCTCGGGCGCCGAGAGATCGCGCACGCCGGCGGCGGGCAGCACGAGCGCGCGCTCCTTGTCCGCGACCGCGACGTCGATCGACACCGTCATGTCGGCGCGCAGGTACGCGGGCGGCGCAGGCACCGAGAACTTGGCCTCGACGGTTCCGCGCTGCGCGTCGATGCCCGGGGACAGCGATTCCAGCACCGCTTCGAACCGGCGATCGGCGTAGGCGTCGGCCGACGCGACCGCGCGCTGCCCGATCGCGAGCACCGCGAGGTTCTTCTCGTCGATCGGGGCGACGAGCCGGGTCGGGCCGTCCAGCGACAGCGTGAGCATCGTGCGACCCGGTTGTGCGATGTTGCCCGGCTCCACCGAGCGATCGAGGACGACGCCGGCGGCGGGCGCGGCGATCGTCGCCTGGGCGAGACGCGCGGCGGCGGCGACCCGGGTGGCGCGCGCCTGGGCGACCTGGTCGTCCAGCAGCGCGCGCTCGGCGCCGTCGTCGCGATTCGCACTCGCGGTCGAACGCGCGGCCGCTGCCTGGGACCGGGCGACCGCGAGCGTGCGCCGTGTCTCGTCCAGCCGCGCCTGGCCGATGAACCCCTGCCGGAACAACGCGTCCTGGCGATCGAGTTCCGCCTGCGCCAGGCGCTCGTTCGCCTCGGCCTGGGCGAGCTGTTCGCGCGCGTTGGGCGCGCCCACGCTCGACCACTGGCGGATGCGCGTCTCGGCCGTGCGTTCGGAGGCGACCGCCTGCGCGAGCGCCGCGGAGAGTTCGGCGGTCTCCAGGCGCACCAGCGTCTGGCCGGCGGCGACGCGGTCGCCATCGTCGACGGCGACCGAAACGACGCGCCCGGTGATCGTCGCGCCGATCTCGACCTTCGCGGGCGCGAGCACGCGCCCCGAGACGACGACGGTCTGTGTCAGTCGCGTCGGGGACGGCGAGACGACCTCGACGGCACGGCCCTGCGTCGCGCGCCACGCGAACACGCCCGCGACCGCCAGCGCGAGTGCGGCGACGCCGATGAGCCAGCGAGGGATGCGCGTAATGGTCATCGCGAGGCGTCGATTATAGCGACCGGACCGCGGCGGACTTCGTGACCTGGGTCACTCGCGAGCCCGGCTGTCGATGACGATCGTGACCGGTCCGTCGTTCACGAGCGCGATCCGCATGTCGGCGCCGAAGACGCCGGTCGGGACCGCGCGACCCAGCTCGCGCGCGAGCGTGGCGACGAAGGCCTCGAACCCGGGTCGCGCGACCCCCGGCGGCGCCGCAGCGCTCCAGGACGGCCGGTTGCCCTTGCGCGTGGATGCGTACAGCGTGAACTGCGAAACCGCGAGGACTTCGCCGCCGATGTCGGCCACCGAGCGGTTCATGACACCGAGTTCGTCACCGAACACGCGGAGCTGGACGATCTTGCGCGCGAGCCACTCGCGGTCCTCGGCGGTGTCGTCGGGCGCGACGCCGGCCAGCGCGAGCAATCCCCGCCCGATCGAGCCGGTGACGCGGCCGTCGACGGTCACGCTCGCTTCGAGGACTCGCTGGAGGACGACGCGCATCGCCTGGGGTCGGGACCACGTTCGAACGACGGCGCGCCAGGCGGCGCGGGATCGGCCGAGCCCGGGTCGGTCGCGGCTCGCCATTGTCGCGGAAATGGCGAGCGCCGGGGTCCGCGTCGATCGTCCGGGACGCGGATCCGCCTGCGCCCGGTCGGATCGCAACCCCGACCGGGAAAACGGCGGCGTGGCGGGCGATCGTTCCGGCCTGCCCGCGCGGAAGTTTCAGCGCTTGACGACCGTGCGCTCGATCTCGACGACCCGGCCGGTGTCGAAGAGCACGGCCGTGATCGTGTCCGGATCGGAGGCGACCGGCATCCAGGTCCAGCGCGTCTGACGGCGCCCTTTCCCGGACGTGAGGTCCGGAGGCCCGATCCGCGCGAGGACCTCGCCCTCGGACATGCCGGCCCGCAGGTGCCGGCGCTCCTGCGGGTCGCCCCGGGCCGGCTCGGCGCGGCGGGTGCGTTCGGGCCGGGCGCGGATCGCGGGCGGCGGACGCGGCGCCGAGACGATCTTCGAGTCGCGGGTGCCGGGCACGACCGACAGCATCGGGACCGACGAGGAGTCGGCGGCGAGGGCCTCCGGTCCGCACGGCCGGTCCTGGTAGACGATGCCGCCGGCCGGATCGGCGCACTTGTGCACGACGGCGCCGAGCGCCCCGGCTTCCGGCGTCGCCGCGATCACCGCTGCCGCCACGACCGCCCCGAGGCTGCGCCACGCCGCGCGGGCGCGCCCTGGGTTCGGCGAGTCGTTCCGGGTTCCGGTCGGCGCGGTGCCCATGCGCGGTACGATAGCCGCCCGATTCCCCGGCCGCCTTCGGCCTTTCGACCGATGACCGAACCCGACCGACTGGCCGCGCGCGTCGCCGACATCGCGCCGTTCCAGGTGATGGAGGTGCAGACCGCCGCGCGCGCGCTCGAAGCGGCGGGCCGGACGGTCGTGCACATGGAGATCGGCGAGCCGGATTTCCCGACGCCGGAGCCGGTGCTCGAAGCCGCGCGCGCGGCGCTCGCCGACGGCGGCGTCTACTACACGTCGGCGCTCGGCCTGCCGGCGCTGCGCGAGGCGATCGCGCGGCACTATGCCGAACGCCACGGCGTCGAGGTGTCGCCGTCGCGCATCGTCGTCACCGCCGGCTCGTCGGCGGCGCTGCTGCTGGTCAGCGCGCTGCTGGTCGACCGCGACGACGAGATCCTGATGTCCGACCCCGGCTACCCGTGCAACCGGCATTTCGTGCGCACGCTCGAAGGGCGCGCACGCGCGCTCCCGGTCGGTCCCGACAGCGCCTACCAGCTCTCGGCCGACCTGATCGATCGCCACTGGTCGGCGCGCACGCGCGGCGTGCTGATCGCCACGCCGTCGAACCCGACCGGCACGACCGTCGGTCCGGACGAGATGCGCCGGATCGCGGAAGTCGTTGCATCGCGCGGCGGGCGGCTCATCGTCGACGAGATCTACCTCGGGCTCACCTACGATCTCGCCCCCGGCGCGCGGCCGGTCTCCGCGCTCTCGGTCACCGACGACGCGTTCGTCGTGTCGAGCTTCTCCAAGTACTTCAACATGACCGGCTGGCGACTGGGCTGGATGGTCGCGCCCGAGCGCCACGTCCGCGACCTGGAGAAGCTCGCGCAGAATCTCTACATCTCGCCGCCGACGCTCTCGCAGCGCGCCGCGCTCGCCTGCTTCCGTCCCGAAACGATCGTGATCCTCGAAGAGCGCCGCGAGGCGTTCCGCGATCGCCGCGACCTCCTCGTGCCGGCGTTGCGCGGGCTGGGCTTCGGGATCCCGGTCATGCCGCAAGGCGGGTTCTTCGTCTACGCCGACGTCTCCAGATTCTCGCGCAAGAGCCGCGCGTTCTGCCGCGAGGTGCTGGAACACGCCGGTGTCGCGATCACGCCGGGCGTCGATTTCGGCCGGCACCGCGCGGACGAGCACGTGCGCTTCGCCTACACGGTCGCGCGCGCGAAGATCGAGGACGGCATCGCGCGGCTCGCGCGGCATCTGGGACGCGCCTGACGTGGGCCCGGACGGGGAAGGCCGCGCGACGCCCCGGCCGCGGATGCTGGCGCCGGCCCTCGCGTTCGCCGGAGCGGCGGCGCTGGGCGGCTGCGGCGCCGAGTATTACTGGCAGGGTGCGGCCGGGCAGCTCGACCTGATCGCGCGGGCACGGCCGGTCGACGAGGTGATCGCGGCGACGACCGACGATCGGCTCAAGGACCGGCTGGAGCGCGCGACCGCGATCCGCCGGTTCGCGAGCGAGCGGCTGGGGCTGCCGGACAACGCGAGCTACCGCCGCTACGCCGACCTCGGGCGTCCCTACGTGGTCTGGAACGTCATCGCCGCCCCCGAGCTCTCGCTCGCGCCGCGCGAGTGGTGCTTTCCGGTCGCCGGCTGCGTGAGCTACCGTGGCTATTTCCGCGAGGAGGACGCGCGCGCCGAGGCGGCGCGGCTGGCCGCCGCCGGCGACGACGTCCATGTCTCCGGCGTGCCGGCGTACTCGACGCTCGGCTGGTTCGACGATCCGCTGCTGTCGTCGTTCGTCGGCTATCCGGATGTCGAGCTGGCGCGGCTCGTGTTCCACGAGCTCGCGCACCAGCGGGCCTACGTCCGCGACGACACCGCGTTCAACGAGTCGTTCGCGACCGCGGTGGAGGACGCGGGCCTGGAGCGCTGGATCGCCTCGCGGCCGCCGGCCGAGGCGGCGCGGCTCGCGTCCGAGCGCGACCGGAACGACCGCCTGCGCGCCGAAGTCCGCCGCCTCGTCTTCGAGACCCGGGCCGTGCTCGAGCGTCTTTACGCGAGCACGGCGGACGACGCGGCCAAGCGCCGGGGCAAGGCGGCGGCGCTCGCCGCGATGCGCGAAGGCTACGAACGCGCGAAGGCTGGCGAGCCGGGCCTGGCCGGCTACGAGCGCTGGTTCGCTGGCCCGGGGGGCTCGGGCCCGAACAACGCGAGCCTGGCGTCGGTGGCGCTCTACGACGACCTGGTCCCGGGATTCCGCGCGCTGCTCGCCCGCGAACGCGGGGATCTCGGGGCTTTCTACCGTCGGGTCGAGGCCCTCGCCGCGCTGCCCAGGGACGAGCGCCGGCGCGCGCTGGACGCGCCGGCGTCGTGAACCGGCCCGCGGTACCTCAGCCGGACCCGCGCCGGCGCAGCGCGGCCAGCGCGCCGAGCGCGAGCAGCAGCGCGAGCGCGGCGATCGCCGGATCGTTCAACGCCGGCACCGACGCCGGTGGCGGGGGCACGTAGACCTCGACGCGCGCCGCCCAGCCCGCGAAGTTCATGCTGGAATCGCTGCAGAACGCAAACGTCAGCGAATTCCCGGAGGAGACCAGCGTGTTCGCCCCGGCGTTGTTCGGCGCGAGCGTACCGTCCCAACCCAGGGCCGCGCAGGAAAATGCGCCCGGGGCGGCGTTGGCCGACGGGATGATCAGGGCCGACGTGTCGGCGCCGTCGTAGACGAACAGGCGGTCCGCGAAGGCTGTTTCGGTCTGGAACGCCGAGAACGTGACCTTGATCCGCTGGCCCGGCGCCGCGACGAACGTGACCACGCTGGTGGCCGCGACCGCGCTGTTCGAGTAGTTGGCGGCGCTGCCGCCGTTGTCGTGGTAGTCGAAGAACGCGGTATTCGGGCCTGAATGGAGCGTGTGGGTCGCGACCACTCCGGTGTCGTACGGATGATCGACCACCGTTTGCGCGGTGCCGGGTGGCACCAATCCCAGGCAAGCCAGTGCCGCGACGAACGAGTGCCGGAACGAGTGCCGCATGGACCATCCCCCCGGTGTGTCCGCCGCCCCCGCGGCCGGTGCCGGGCCGAGGGGCGACCGGATCGCCTATCCCCCGGTATCGCCGCCGTGGCCGGCTGCGCGTGCAGAGCGTATCGGAGAAGCACCGTCCGCCCGCGCGTAAACCTGGCGAGGCACGCAGGGTACGGCGGGTTCCCGGGCGGCCGGCGACAGCCCCTTGATTGGGCAGCCATTTTCGGGTTACACTCAAAGGCTTTCTTGCCTCACCCGCCGCAGACGGGGAGGCCTGAACGCCGGAACGGCCCCCGGGATCGGCGCGCGTCGCGCGCCGGCAGGGGCTTCAAGCGCTGTCCGGCCGTCGCCCGACCCGGGCGTCACAGACCGAAAGGAGTCTCTGCATGCGTCACTACGAAATCGTCTTCATCGTGCACCCCGACCAGAGCGAGCAGGTGCCCGCGATGGTCGAGCGCTACCGCACGATGGTCACCGGCCGCAGCGGCCGCGTGCACCGCCTCGAGGATTGGGGTCGTCGCCAGATGACCTATCCGATCCAGAAGATGCACAAGGCCCACTACGTGCTCATGAACATCGAGTGCGACCGCGAGACCCTCGCCGAGCTCGAGCACGCGTTCAAGTTCAACGACGCGGTGCTGCGCCACCTGATCGTCGCGATGAAGGACGCGGTCCTGACGCCGTCGCCGATGATGAAGGACGAGAAGTCGCGCTCGCTCACCGACAAGCCGGCCGAGCGTGGCGAGCGCGGTGAACGAGGTGAACGAGGTGAGCGCGGTGACCGTGGTGACCGCGGCGAGCGTGCCGCGCAGCCGGAGGCGCCGGCGGCGGCCTGACGCCCGTCCGCGGAGATCGGCGTGCCGGCGGGAAACCGGCTCGTGATCGACGCGAGCGTCGCGAGCCGCGAAGCCCTGCGCTACACGCCCGCCGGACTTCCTGCGATCGATGCGGTGCTGATCCACCGGTCGGAGCAGCCGGAAGCCGGCGGGATGCGCAAGGTGGAATGCGAGATCGCGGCGGTCGCCTTCGGCGAGATCGCCGAAACGATCGCGAGGCTGCCTGAAGGCGCATCGATCCGCTGCGAGGGATTCCTCGCGCGCCGCTGGCGGACCGGGATCTCGCTCGCGCTGCACGTCGACCGACTCGAGCGCCTCGACGGCTGACCGAACGGGTGACCGGGCGAACGAACCAGGCTCCGGCGCTCTCGCGTCCCGACCGACCCACCCGAATCCGAATCCGAACGTTCCCGAATCCCCCCGAACACCGAGCCCAAAGGAAACGCCATGCCCCGTCCGATCCGAGGGAAGGACAAGAACAAGACCAAGCGCCGCGACCGCGGCAACGCGCTGTTCAAGCGCAAGAAGTTCTGCCGCTTCACCGCCGAGAAGGTCGTGTCGATCGACTACAAGGACATCGACGTCCTCAAGGACTTCGTCCAGGAGAACGGCAAGATCATGCCGGCGCGCGTGACCGGCACCAAGGCGCGCTACCAGCGCCAGCTCGGCACGGCGATCAAGCGCGCGCAGTTCCTCGCGCTGCTGCCGTACACCGATCGCCACTGACGGGGACCGGAGAATCGCCATGCAGATCATCCTCCTCGAAAAGGTCGCCAACGTCGGGAACCTGGGCGACGTCGTCAAGGTCAAGGACGGCTACGCGCGCAATTTCCTGATCCCCCAGGGCAAGGCCCGGCGCGCGACGCCGGAGAACGTGAAGCTCCTCGAAGAGAAGCGGGCCGATCTCGAGCGCGCCGCCTCGGAGAAGCTGACCGAAGCCCAGGCGACCGCCGCCCGGATCGAAGGCTCGACCGTCCAGGTCACGCAGAAGGCCGGCGTCGACGGCCGGCTGTTCGGGTCGGTCACCAACGTCGACATCGTCGACGCGCTGAAGGCGATCGGCGTCACCGTCGTCAAGGCCGCGATCCGGATGCCGGCCGGTCCGCTCAAGCACACGGGCGAACATCCGATCACCGTCCAGCTCCACACCGACGTGCTCGCGCACGTTACCGTGCGCGTCATCGGCGACACGACCCAGGGGTGAACGCGGGTCGCCGCGCAGGCGTCCGCGGTTCCGGGGGCCCCGCACGGGGCCCCTGGCGTTTGGGGCCGGGCCGGCGCCCCCGCGCGACCGGCGCCGGTGATCGCGGCCGATGAGCGCGCCGCGCTGGTCGTTCGTCGTCTGCAGCATCGACGCGGGCAAGTTCGCGTCGCTGACCGCGAGCGTCGGGCGCAGCGCCGGCGGCGATCACGAGATCGTCGGCATCCACGACGCCCGCTCGCTCGCCGAGGGCTGGACGCGCGGGCTCGCCCGCGCACGCGCCGACCGGATCGTCTTCTGCCACGACGACATCGAGTTCTTCGTTCCCGATCTCCTCGGGCGGCTCGACCGCCATCTCGGGCGCCACGATCTCGTCGGTCTGGCGGGTACGCGACGCTGCGTCGGGATGGACTGGTCGGAGGCCGGCATCGAGCACGCGGCCGGCGCGATCGTCCACGACGCGGACGGCCGGCCCGAGTTCTGCTTCTACGGTGCCGGAGACGCCGACCATGCGGCGGGCGGCCTGCAGGCGATGGACGGCGTCCTGCTCGCCACCCACCGCGACATCGCTCGAAGCGTCGGATTCGACGCCGACACGTTCGACGGCTTCCACGGCTACGACGCCGACTTCACGTTCCGCAGCCACGGCGCGGGCTGGAAGCTCGCCGCGGCGCTCGACATTCCGGTCGTCCACCGCTCGCGGGGCAGGCCCGACGCCGCGCGGATGCGCTACCACCTGCGCTTCGCCGGGAAGTACGCCGATCGCATCGTGAACGTGCGCGGCCCGTGGGTGCACGTCCGCGTGCCCATCGAGGTGCCCGGCGGCATCGCCGCGGCGTTCGATCCGGCGAATCTAGCCCGGCTGCACCGGGAAACGCGCGCCGAGGCCGCACGGCTCGAGCGGGAGGCGTCGCGACCCTACGCCGCGCCCCGGAACGCGCCGTGCCCCTGCGGCAGCGGCCTCAAGTACAAGGACTGTCACGGCCGGGCGGCGGGCAGGACGTGACGGCGACGCGCAGGCTGCGACTTGGTCGCGCGCGCCGCGCCCGGCGGTAGAATCCGGGAGTCGCCCGCCGCAACCGCCATGCCCGACAACGACACCGAATCGCTGCGCCTGCCGCCGCACTCGCTCGAAGCCGAGCAGGCGGTGCTGGGGGGGCTGCTGCTCGACAACGAGGCCGCCGACAAGATCGGCGACGTGGTCAGCGCGAACGACTTCTACAGCGAGGCCCATCGCGTCGTCTACGAGCACGCGGCGAAGCTGATCGGCGAGGGCCGGCCGGCCGACGCGGTGACGCTGGCCGAATCGCTCGCCTCGGCGGGGCGCCTCGACTACGTCGGCGGGCTCGCGTACCTGGGCGCGCTCGTGCAGAGCGTGCCCACCGCCGCCAACATCCGCCATTACGCGCAGATCGTGCGCGACCGCTCGGTGCTGCGCCAGCTCGCGTCGACCGCGGGCGAGATCGCGCAGTCCGCCTACCAGCCGCTGGGCCGCAGCGCGACCCAGGTCCTCGACGAAGCCGAGACCAAGGTGATGCACATCGCCGAGGCCGGTTCGCGCGGGCGCAAGCAGTACGAGAAGATCGGCGATCTCCTCACCGGCGTCGTCGAGCGCATCGAGGAGTTGTTCAATCGCGAGCATCCGACCGACGTCACCGGCATCTCGACCGGATTCTCCGATCTCGACCGGATGACGGCGGGGCTGCAGCCGGGCGACCTGGTGATCGTGGCGGGAAGACCGTCGATGGGCAAGGCGCAGCCGCTCGATGCGCGTGTTCGCACGCCCGACGGATGGCGGGCGATCGGCGATCTCGCGGTCGGCGACGCGCTCGCGTCGATCGACGGCGGGCCGTCGGTGGTGACCGGGGTCTTTCCCCAGGGCACGCGTCCGATCTTCCGCGTGCGTTTCTCCGACGGTCGCGAAACCCGCTGTTGCGATGAACATCTCTGGCGCGTGTATCACCGCTCGTGGCCTGCGCCGCGGATCCTGCCGACCGCGGAGATCCGCGCGTTGCTGCGCTCCGAGCGCTACCGGAAGCGCCTGTGGATCGACCTGCCGGAGGGCGAGCACGGGCATGGCGATCCGTTGCCGATCGATCCCTGGGTGCTGGGCGCGTTGCTGGGCGACGGCGACCTGACCCAGGCGTCGGTCCGGTTCTCGACCGTGTCCGGCGAGATGATCGAGCGGATGTCGCGCAGGCTGCCGGAGGAACTGGCCCTCGTCCACGCGCAGGGCCCCGACTGGCGGATCGTCCAGCGTCGACCCGGCCGCGTCGCCAATGGCGCGAAGACGCCGAATCCGCTGACGGATCGCCTGCGGGCGCTGGACCTGTGGGGTTGCGGCTCGCACGAAAAGCGGATCCCGCGCGTCTATCTGGACGCGACGCGTCCGGCGCGCCTCGATCTCCTGCGAGGCCTGCTCGACACCGACGGATGGGTCGAGCGCTGGGGCACGATCCGATATTCGACGTCGAGCCAGCGCCTGGCCGACGACGTCGTCGAACTGGTTCGATCGCTGGGCGGATGGTGCTCGCGCGGCGTGCGCTGGCCGGCGTACTCGCACCGGGGGGAGCGACGGGCCGGCCGGGCCGCCCATGTGCTCACCATCGCGCATCCGGATCCGCGCGAGCTGATGCTGTTGTCGCCCAAGCAGGTGAGACTGCCTGCTGCGCGCGCACGCCGGCGGATGCCGGTTTTCGAGTCGATCGAACCGCACGGCGTCGCGCCGGCGGTGTGCATCTCGGTCTCGCACCCGTCGCGCCTCTACCTGACCGACGATTACGTCGTCACCCACAACACCGCCCTCGCGGTGAACATCGGCGAGCACGTCGCGCTGGAGTCGAAGCGGCCGGTCGCGATCTTCTCGATGGAAATGGGCGCGAACCAGCTCGCGCTGCGCCTGATCGGTTCGGTCGGCCGGCTGCCTTCGCAGAACCTGCGGACCGGCAGGTTGCAGGCCGAGGACTGGACGCGGCTCTCCTCGGCGCTCGGGCGGCTCGCCGAAGCGCCGATCCTGATCGACGAGACGCCGGCGCTGACCGTGATGGAACTGCGCTCGCGCGCGCGCCGGATCGCCCGCGCGCATTCGCCGATCGGGTTGGTCATCGTCGACTACCTGCAACTGATGCAGGCGTCGACGCAAGGCGAGAACCGCGCGACCGAGATCAGCGAGATCAGCCGCTCGCTCAAGGCGCTGGCCAAGGAGCTGAACGTCCCGGTGATCGCACTGTCCCAGTTGAACCGCTCGCTGGAACAGCGGCCGAACAAGCGACCGGTGATGAGCGATTTGCGGGAGTGCGTGACCGGCGACACGCTCGTCGTGGGCGCGGACGGATCGCGCACTCCGATTCGCGATCTCGCCGGAAAGACGCCGGAAGTGTGGGCGATTTCCGACGAACAGAAACTGTGCCGCGCCCGGAGCGACCTCGTCTGGGCGAAAGGTCCGAGGCCGGTGTTCTGCGTGAGGCTCGCGAGCGGCAGATCGATTCGAGCGACCGCCGAGCATCGACTGCTGGCCGGCGACGGTTGGCGCCGGGTGCAGGAAATCGGACCCGGTGCGCGCGTCGCCCTCGCGCGGCACGTACCCGAACCGGCGGAACCGGCGGCATGGCCGGACTTCGCGATCGTGCTCCTCGGGCATCTCGTCGGCGACGGCAGCTATCTGCGGCACCAACCGCTCCGCTACACGACCGCATCGGAGGCGAACAGCGAAGCCGTGCGCGCGGCCGCGATCGAGATGGGCAGCACCGTGTCGCGGCATCCGGGGCGCGGCGCGTGGCACCAGCTCGTGATCGGCGGCAACGGTGATCGCCGGCATCCCCGGGGGGTCGGCGCCTGGCTGAAGGGCCTCGGTCTGTTCGACCAGCGTTCGCACCAGAAACGCCTGCCGGCCGAGGTCTTCCGGCTGCCGAACCGCCAGGTCGCCCTGCTGCTGAGGCACCTGTGGGCGACCGATGGATCGATCACGGTCCGCCGGCCCGGCAGCAGGGGGGCGCCGCGCGTCTATTTTTCCACGTGCAGTCGCCTGCTCGCGGACGACGTCGCCGCGCTGATCATGCGCTTCGGCATCGTCACCCGGATTCGCGCGGTCGCGTATCCGAACGCACGCACGGTATACACGGTCGACGTGAGCGGAGCATCCGACCAGCGCGTATTCGTCGAGGAGATCGGTGCATTCGGCCCCCGTGTCGCGCCTGCGGCCGAACTCGCGGCGTACCTGCGCACCGTGCGCTCGAATCCGAACGTCGACACGCCGCCCGAGGAAGTGTTCGAGAGCGTGCGGGCGGCCATGGCATCCGGTGGCGTATCGCAACGATCGATGGCCGCGAGGCGAGGCACTTCCTACGGCGGCGCGAGCCATTTCCGGTTCGCGCCGAGCCGTCGGACGCTCCTCTCCTATGCGAAGCTGCTCGATGACACCACGCTCGCCCGCCGGGCGACCTCGGACTTGTACTGGGACCGGGTCGTGGCGATCGAGCCGCAAGGCGTCGAGGAGGTGTACGACCTGACGGTGCCGGGGCCATCGTCCTGGCTCGCGGACGGTATCGTCAGCCATAACTCGGGTGCGATAGAACAGGACGCGGACGTGATCCTGTTCATCTACCGCGACGAGGTCTACAACCCCGAGACCCAGGACAAGGGCGTCGCTGAGATCATCATCGGCAAGCAGCGCAACGGGCCGATCGGCACGGTGCGGCTCACCTTCCTCGGCGAGTACACGCGTTTCGAGAATTTCGCGGCTCCGGGGTCGTACTGATGGACACCGGCGTGGACGGGGGAGCGGCGGATCGGCTGATCTCGTTCGTCATCAACAGCATCGACCCGGCGAAATTCGCGTTCGTGAGCGCGAGCATCACGCGCGCGATGGGCGGCGGGCGCTTCGAGATCATCGGCATCCACGACGCGAAGTCGATGTGCGACGGCTACCGGCGCGGGCTGGCGGCCAGCCGCGGCGATCCGGTCGTCTTCTGCCACGACGACATCGAACTGTTGATGACCGACCTGCCGGCGCGCCTCGCGCGGCACTTCGAGCGTTTCGACCTGATCGCGCCGGTGGGGACGAGGAAGCTCATCAGCATGAACTGGGCATCGTCCGGCTCGCGCAACCTGGTCGGAGCGATGTGCGGGCAGAACGCGGCCGGTCAGTTCGGCATCGGCTACTTCGGCGGCAGCGAGCGGCAGAACGACGGTATCGTCGCTTTCGAAGGCGTCTTGATCGCGGCACGGCGGCGGGTGGCGGAGTCGATCGGCTGGGACGCGGAGACGTTCGACGACTGGCACGGCTACGACACGGATTTCAGCTTTCGCGCCCACCTCGCGGGATTCAGACTGGGAGTCGTCCTGGATCTGGCGATCATCCATCGGTCCGAGGGAACTTTCGGCGACGGTTACGTCCGCTCCGAGGCGGCCTTCAATCGCAAGCACGCGAGCCGGCTGTCGACGGGCAGCGGCGTCTATGTCGTGCTGCCGGTGCCGGCGCCCACGCGCGCCGAGGTCGTGGCGTTCTTCGATCGCGCCGATCTGCCGAAACTCCACCGGGAGCTGCAGCTGAGGGTCGATCGGTCGACCAACGCGGCGGGGCACCGACCCAGGGCCATGCTGCTCAGGGGCGCGTGGGATCCCACGAACGTCGATGTCCGGGAGGCGGTCGTCGCACCGGATCCGCCGACACGCAACGGGCCGTGCACCTGCGGCAGCGGGCTGCGGTACAAGGACTGTTGCGGCAAGGCGACCGCCGCGCGCCGCTAACGACGCGCCCGAGCGAACACGAATCGCGCCCATCCGGATGTCTGTGATGAAACCAGTCTGGGAAACCCACCTGTCGGTCGCGGTAGAGGTCGACGAGACCTACCACCTGTCGCGGCGCAAGGAAATCGCGAGCTTCTTCGACGAGCCCCCCGGGGTGGTTGTCGATGTCGGTTGCGGAGCCGGTGCGACCGGTCGCCTGCTCAAGGAGAAGTTCCCGGGAACACCGGTCATAGGGATCGAGATCAACGCGGCGGCCGCGGCGGCGGCGCGACAACACCTGGATGCCGTGGTGACCGGCGATCTGGCGCAGGTCCGTCTCGCCCCGCACCTCGCCGGACGCCCGATCGGCGTGCTGTTGCTGCTCGATGTCCTCGAGCATCTGGTCGATCCCTGGCGGGCGTTGGTGACGATGCGCTCCTGGCTCGCGCCGGAAAGCCGCGTGTTGGCCAGCGTTCCCAATATTCGCAATCTGCAGACACTCGACCATATCGCGGCCGGTGCGTTCGACTACGACATCCATGGCGTGCTCGATGTGACCCATCTGCGCTTCTTCACCCGGTCGACGTTGCGCCGGTTGTTCGAGGAGACCGGCTACGAGGTCGTATCGATGGAGCCGCTGGTGCAGCCGGAGCTCGACGAGCTGGTGGTCGAACGTCGCCCCGGCAGCGTGTCGACGCGCCACGTCTCGGTCCGCTGCCCGACGCGGGAGTCTTTCGATGATCTCTACGCGCTCCAGTACGCGGTCGACGCGCGCGTCGCGCGCGAAGGTGCCGCGTTGCGATGAGCGCCTCGCCGGCGGCGGCTGTGGGCCGCAACTCGCCGTGCCCCTGCGGGAGCGGGCGTCGTTACAAGGATTGCCACGGTTCGGTTCAGCCGGCCGGCACGGGGTTCGCGCCCCGGCCCAGTTATCGCCCCGACGGTCCCGATTGGCGGGGCGTCGACGAGGCGCAGCAGGAGTCGCTCGGTCGCTCGATGGACGAGGCGCTGGCCGCGCAGAACGCCGGCGATGACCGGACCGCGGAACGGCTCTATCGCGGGGTGCTGGTCGTCGCGCCGGACACCCACGACGCGTTGCACATGCTCGGCGTGGCGAGATGGCGATCGGGTGATCTCACCGAGGCGACGAGCCTCATCGAACGGGCATCGACGCTGCGCGACCCGTACCCGGCGATCCTCAAGAACATCAAGAGCCTCCGCCGCGCGCGCGATGCGAGATCCCAGCGCGGGCTCGAACGACTGTCCGAAGTCGCGTTGCCACTGGTTCTGCCGCTCTTGGCCGGTGAGCGGGGCGCCGGCGCGGGATCGGACGCCGGCGACGGGCGCCGGACCGGGGAGCCCCTGCATATCGTTCTCGGCACGACGCGCATCGACAGCGACATCGCCTGCGTCTTCGAGCGACTGGTTCAACTGCTCGCCCCCTGGCGACCGCTCGCATGGCGTTACGATGCGCCGGCGGCGGGGGGGGCGATGCGCCGACTGGATGGGGCCGCGGGCATGGCGCCGGTCGGCGGCATCCAGATCCATGTCGGACTCGAATGCGATCACGTCGAGTGGCTCGACCGCGCGTTGCCGCGTCGTGTCGTGGTCGCTGGCGTGCACGCCAGCGCGAGCGCCTGGCTCCTCGGCCTGCGCCGGGTCGCGTTGGACGGCGCCGTACCGATGCGGGCCATCTTCCTCACGCCCGGGCAAGCTTCGCACTTCGGTGTCCGCGGACCCTGCCTACCTTCTTTGGTGACACCCCTGCCGCGGGAGGGGGCGCGCATGGCCGGGCGCGTGCCGATCGTGGGTCTGGTCGCCACCGATCAGGGGCTCGAATCCACCGACCGTGTGACCGATCTCCTGCTGCAACGCAGCGCCATGGTGACCGAACTCCACAGGATCGGCCTGCGGGTCGCGATCCGGGATCCCGGGCGCTTGCGCCATAGGGTCGGCGACCTCGCCGGAGTCCGATTCGAGGGCCGGGCCGATCGCCCGATGGATGCGTTCCTGGCGTCGGTCGATGCGCTCCTCGTGCCTCCCCGCGGTTGGGCGGTCGAAGGGCTGCAACCCGAGATCGGACTCGCGCTCTCCCGCGGGCTCCCGGTCGTCATGCTCGATTCGTCGATCCATGCGCCGGCAGCCGGCCATCCCGGCATCCATGTGGTCGGCGACGAAGCCGCGGCGATACGAACGATCGCCGAATGGTCGCGCAGCGGCGTCCCCGTTGTACCGATCGACGCGCGACCCCGTCCGCAGGCCGAATCGGCCCTCGCGGACGCGGTGGCGGAAGCGTTGTCGATCGGACCTCGGGAGGCGACGCCGTGACGCCTGCACTCGCCGCCGCGCTCGAATCGACGGGCTTGCGCGCCATCGCGTTCCACCTGACGCAGTTCCATCCGATACCGGAGAACGATCGTTGGTGGGGTCGGGGGTTCACCGAGTGGACGAACGCGACGCGCGCGCGCCCGATGTTCGCCGGGCACTACCAGCCGCATCTGCCGGGCGAGATGGGGTTCTACGACCTGCGCCTGCCCGAGGTGCTGGAGGCCCAGGCCTCGCTCGCCGCGGAGTACGGCGTTCACGGTTTCTGCTACTACTACTACTGGTTCGGCGGACAACGGCTGCTGGAGCGTCCGCTCGAGACCATGCGCGAGTCCGGTCGCCCGGATTTTCCCTACTGCTTGTGCTGGGCGAACGAGAACTGGACCCGGCGGTGGGATGGGGCCGACCGCGAGATCCTGATCGCCCAGCGCGCGGCCCCGCAGGACGACGAGGCGATCCTGCGCGATCTGCTTCCTCATCTGCGCGATCCCCGCTATATCCGCGTCGATGGCCGCGCCCTGCTGATCGTGTATCGGATCGGCGTCCTGCCCGATCCGGCGCGCACCGCGCGCGTCTGGCGCGAGATCGCGAGACGCGAAGGCGTCGGCGAGCTCTATCTTTGCGCCGCGAAGACCTACGAAACCGCGGACCCTTCGGCGGTCGGATTCGACGCCGTCGTGGAGTTCCCGCCGCACGGCGTCGTCTCGACGCCGATCGGAGATGCGCTGGCGCCGCTGGTGCCCGATTACATCGGCACGGTCTTCGACTACCGGCAGTTCGTGTGCGACTGGCTGGGACGCGATCCGGAGTCCTATCCGGTGCATCCGACGGTGTTCCCGGGCTGGGACAACACCGCCCGCCGGCCGCTCAACGGCATGGTCTTCCACAACGCGACGCCGGAAACCTACGGGCTCTGGCTCGAGGAAACCGCGGTACGCACCATACGCCGGCAGCCGCGCGACCGGCGCCTGCTCTTCATCAACGCATGGAACGAGTGGGCGGAGGGGGCCCACCTCGAGCCGGATCGTCGTACCGGTCGTCAGTTCCTGCGCGCGACCTCGGCGGCTCTGGAGCGGGCGGCATCCTGTCCTGCCGGCGCGCCGACGCCGCTCGAATCGGTGCTTCGGATCGGGTCACCGGGGTTCAGCGAAACACCCACCACCGCG
This sequence comes from Burkholderiales bacterium, assembly GCA_020851255.1. Lineage (GTDB taxonomy): Bacteria > Pseudomonadota > Gammaproteobacteria > Burkholderiales > Casimicrobiaceae > VBCG01. The sequence continues at coordinate 23,351 of JADZDA010000122.1, forward strand.
CCAGCGCGTAGGTGACCGGCGGCACCATCACGATCGACAGCGCGAGCCCGACGTACGGCGACCAGTCCCGGGCATGCACGGCGTAGGCCATGATCGCGGCCGACAGGCCGAGCCCGGCGAGCTGGGCGGCGAGATAGCGGGGGAGCTGGGCCATCGGATCGGCGCGCGAGTCGAACGTCCAGCGCCGGTTCAGCACGAATCCGCAGGCGAAGGCGACGACGAAGGCGACGACCGTGGCCGCGACCGGGTCGATCGGCGTGGTCTCCACCAGCAGCGCGAAGACCGCCGCATGGACCGCCGTGGCGGTCGCACCGACGAGCGCGAAGCGCAGGAACGAGCGGACGAGCTCCATCGCCGCGTCAGGGCGGACTCGCGTCGTCCGTGCGGTCGGGGAAACCGGCGCGCGCTCGCACCACGTACAGCGGCCGCGCCTTGACCTCGTCGTAGACGCGGCCCAGGTACTCGCCGATGACGCCCAGCGACAGGAGCTGGACGCCGCCCAGGAACAGGACCATCGCCATCAGGGACGCGTAGCCGGGCACGTCGATGCCGCGCACCAGCGTGCTCGCGACCAGCCAGGCGCCGTAGCCGAGCGCGATCAGCGCGAACAGCGCGCCGAGGAAGCTCGACACGCGCAGCGGCATCGCCGAGAACGACACCAGTCCGTCGATCGCGAGCCGCCAGAGCTTGACCAGTCCGTAGTGCGAGCGGCCCTCCGCGCGCTCCTCGACGTCGTAGTCGACGGTCGCCGTGCGGAAGCCGACCCAGGCGTACATGCCCTTGGTGTAGCGCGTGCGCTCCGGCATCGACCTGAGCGCGTCGACGACCGGGCGGGCCATCAGGCGGAAATCCCCGGCGCCGCGGATCGGCGGCACCGCGGAGACGCTCGCGAACATCCGGTGGAAGAGGTCGGAGGCGAGCCGCCGCGGCAGCGGGTCGGTGGCGCGGGAGCGGCGCAATGCGACGACGACGTCGTGGCCCGCGCGCCAGCGTTCGACGAGCGTGGGCAAGAGCTCCGGCGGGTGCTGGAGGTCGGCGTCGATCGGGACCACCGCCTGGCCGCGCGCGTGGTCGAGGCCGGCGGCGAGCGCGACTTCCTTGCCGAAGTTGCGCGAGAGCGCCAGCACGCGCACGCGCCGGTCGCGGGCGGCCAGCGCGCTCAGGACCGCGAAGGTGGCGTCGCGGCTGCCGTCGTCGACGAAGACCGCCTCGGCGGGGACGCCGATCGCGTCCAGTGCCGCGGAAGCGCGGGACCAGAAGGCCTCGAGGCCCGCCGCTTCGTTGTAGCAGGGGACCACGAGCGTAAGGACCGGCGGCGCGCTCACGGCCCGGATTGTCGCACGGGCGAGGTCGCGCGGCCCCGGCGGCGCCCGAGGGCGCCCCGCCACGCCCGTTCCCTCCGGGTCGCCGCCGAAACCTAGAGGATCTCGGCGGCGCGGTCGGCGAGCCGCGAGCGTTCGCCGCGCGTGAGCGTGACGTGCCCCGAGTGCGGCCAGCCCTTGAACCGGTCGACGACGTAGGTCAGCCCCGAGCTCCCCTCGGTGAGGTAGGGCGTGTCGATCTGCGCGATGTTGCCCAGGCACACGACCTTGGTGCCGGGGCCGGCGCGCGTGATCAGCGTCTTCATCTGCTTGGGCGTGAGGTTCTGCGCCTCGTCGATGATCAGGAACTTGTTGATGAACGTGCGCCCGCGCATGAAATTGAGGCTCTTGACCTTGATCCGCGAGCGGATGAGGTCGCGCGTCGCGGCGCGCCCCCATTCGCCGGCCTCGTCGTCGGTCTTGTTGAGCACGTCGAGGTTGTCCTCCAG
>JADZDA010000123.1 GCA_020851255.1 Burkholderiales bacterium
GCGGCGGTCGCCCGGCGATGGCTCTCCACGGCGAACGCGTCCTGCTGCTCGCGCGAGATCGTGCACTGCTTCGCGACGTTCTCGGCGGTGATCCCCATGTGGACGGTGTCGAACGGGTCGGTCAGCGCGCCGACCATCATGTCGATCGACTTCGCGTCGCCCATGCGCGTCCCCCAGCGCTGCGTCGGGTTCGCGTAGGCGGCGCGGCTCATGCTCTCGACGCCGCCGCCGACCGCCGCATCGGTGTCGCCCAGCAGGATGTACTGCGACGCCGAGACGATCGCCTGCAGGCCCGAGCCGCACAGCCGGTTGACCGTCATCGCGCCGGAGGTGTGCGTCATGCCGCCGTTCACCGCGACGACGCGCGAGACGTACATGTCCTTCGCTTCGCCGTGGATCACGTTGCCGATCACCGCATGGCCCAGGTCGGCGACGTCGACCTTCGCGCGGGCGATCGCCTCGCGGACGACGCGGGCGCCCAGATCGGTGGGGGGGATGTCCTTCAGGCTGCCGCCGTAGTCGCCGATGGCGGTTCGCACTCCTGAAAGGATGACGACGCTGCGCTGGGTCATGGGTTCTCCTCCGGGCAAAACCGGCATGATATTCGGTTTTTGACGCACTGCGGCATCGTGCCCGGTTGAGCCGGGTCAAGTCGCCGGGCCGCCGCCAGGGGAATAGTCTGTAGAAGAATTGTGTTCCGGCGCGCAGGGTTCCGTCGAAGGCGGGCGCCGGGGCAGGCATGGACGACCCGGCGCACCGGTCTATGGCCGCGGATGTGGCAACCTCATGATTTGGAATCATATTCAGGCTTGCCCTCGCTGCGGCGCGCCCGCCGCGCCGGCTCGGGCGCCCAGCCGATCCGTTTGCCGGCATTCCCGATCGCCCCCGATCCGGCGGGGTGGTCGTGCACCCAGGAGTTGACCCCATGAGTCTCACGAAAGGACTGCGCCGGGGGCTCGCCGCCCTCGTCCTCGGGCTGGTCGCGCACGGTGCCAGCGCGGACATCACGTTCTGGCAACTGAAGAACGTGGCGTTCGGCGACGGTGCGACGGTCAACGGGAGCTTCGTCTACGACGACCTCGCCAACACGGTGACCTCGTGGAACATCCGCGTCACCGCCGGCTCGGGACTGCTCGCGTTCACTTACGTCCCGGGCGACTCGATCGTGATCCGCGCCGGCAGCCCGCTCTATACGAACGCCGCGTACATCGAGTTCCGCTCGCAGCCCGGCGGCAACGGTGTCGATCCGCGCGTGCTTCGGATCATGCCGTTCTGGGACTTCGACGTGATCCCGGTGCCGTCGTCGGTCGACGTCGTCCTGATCGCCGACGTCTCCGGCGAGCGGATCGGCAATTCGCCGTCGCGCGCGATCGTCGCCGGCCGGATCGACCGCACGCTGCTGCCGGTCCCGGTGGGCCTGGTCGACGTGATCGAGTTCTACAATGTCGGTTTCGACAGCTACTTCATCACCGCCGACCTGAACGAGATCAACGTCCTCGACACCCACGTGCTGCCCGGCTGGGCGCGTACCGGGCAGCAGTTCAAGGCCTACGCGGCCGGCAGCTCCGCGAGCGGATCGATCAATCCGGTGTGCCGCTACTACGGCCTGCCGGAGGCGGGCCTGGGTTCGCACTTCTACTCCGGCAGCCCGGCGGAGTGCTACCAGGTACACGCGCTCTTCGCCGCATCGTGGCAGATGGAGAGCGACAACGTCTTCCAGATCGCGCTGCCGAACACTTCCACCGGCGCATGCCCGTCCGGCACCGTGCCGGTCTACCGGGTGTTCAACAACCGGTCCGACGCGAACCATCGCTACACGACCAGCACGCTGGTACGCTCGCAGATGGAGGCCGCCGGATGGGTCCGCGAAGGCTACGGGCCCGATGCGACGATCCTGTGCGCGGTCGGGCCTTGAGCCGACGCGGCGCCGGAGAGCGGCGATCATCCGACGACGATGACGATGGCACCGCCACCGGGAGTCGGGCATGACAGCGAGGAGGGGCAGAAACACCGCGTCGGCGCGGGGATCGATCGGAGCGGGCGTCCGCAACGCGTCCCTCGCCGTCCTGATCGGTCTGGCCTGCGCGTTCCCTGTCGACGCCGCGGTCCGCTACTGGTTCCTCCAGGGCGTGACCTTCGACGACGGCACGACCGCGACCGGCTCGTTCGCCTACGACGACGTCACGCGCGCGGTCACGGCGTGGAACATCAGCGTCGGCGGCAGCGCGTCCAAGCCGGTCTTCTTCCCATTCACCTACATGCCGGGGAATTCGACGGCGACGGCGTTCGCCTCCTGGACGTCCGTGCCGACGATCAACTTCACCGCCCCTGACGCGGGTACGAGTACGCAGCCCCGACTCCTGCGGCTCACACCAGCCGAGACCCTCGACGGAACGCCGTCGACGGTCGCGCTGGATATCGCCGGCGCGGGCGTCGACGGGAACCTCGAATGCACGGCCTGCGGTGTGTTCCGGGTCATCACCGGCGGCTCGTTCGCGCTCGCGCTGCTGCCGCCGCCGCCGGGGCTCGTCGACGTGGTCGAGTTCTACCACGCGGGCTCCGACCACTATTTCATCACCGCGGACTCGAACGAGATCCAGGTGCTAGACGCCGCGGTGATCCCCGGATGGGCGCGCACCGGCTACTCGTTCAAGGCGTTCGCCGCCGGCAGCGGCGGCGGCGGTCCGTCGATCAATCCGGTGTGTCGATTCTTCGGGGTGATCCTGCCCGGCGTCGGCTCGCACTTCTATTCGGGAAGCGCGCTGGAGTGCCGCGAGGTCAACGCGAATCTCTCGCCGCCATGGGGCATCGAGTCGGGCAACGTCTTCCAGGTCGACCTGCCGGACGCGACGACCGGCGCCTGCCCCGGCGGCACGATCCCGGTGTACCGGGTCTTCAGCAACCGGCCGGACGCGAACCACCGCTACATGACCAGCGCGGTCGTGCGCGCGCAGATGGAAGCCGCCGGCTGGGTGCGCGAGGGCTACGGGCCGGATGCCGTGATCCTGTGCGCGAGAGCGCCGCTGTGACGCGGCGGGGGTGATCGGGACGGTGGCGGTCCTCCTTCCGACGGTCGTGTGACGGTCGCGTAACGGCCGGACGCGCAGGATGGTTGGCGAGTATCCTGGGAAACGAGGAGGTCGCATGGCATCGCTGCGCAGGGTCTTCGGGGCGTCGGTCGTCGCGCTGGTCGTGCTGGTCGCGGCGTTCGGGAGCGACGCGCTCGCCGCGACGCGCTACTGGTCGCTCGACGGCGTGCAGACGCTGGCCGTCGGACTGGTCGACGTCGTCGAGTTCTACCACGCAGGCCTCGACCACTATTCCATCACCGGCGACCCGGGCGAAGTCCAGGTGCTCGACCTCGGCACGATCGCCGGCTGGACGAGGACCGGGCAGGTGTTCCAGGCCTACGCGATCGGCAGCAGTCCGGGGGCGGCCACCAACCCGGTCTGCCGCGATTTCGGCGTGCCGGTACCGGGGATCAGCTCGCACTTACATTCGGCGAACGCGGTAGAGTGCTACCAGGTGTACGTGCTGTTCGGGACGGTGTGGCAGATCGAGAGCGACAACGTGTTCCAGATCGACGTGCCGGATTCGGTCGGTGGGTGTCCTGGCGGCACGATCCCGGTCTACCGGTTGTTCAACAGCCAGGCGGATGCGAACCACCGCTACACGACCAGCACGACCGTTCGCGCGCAGATGGAAGCGGCCGGCTGGGTGCGCGAGGGCTACGGCCCGGGCGGTGTCGTATTCTGCGCGATCGGGCCCTGACGGCGAGGACGCCGCGAAAGGAGTGCGTGATGAGCATCCGGAACCGGGTTGTCACAGTGACAGCGGTGTTCGCGCTGGTGTCGGTCCTCGCCGCGCCGGCCACGGCCGCATTGCACCACTGGGCGCTGTCGGGTGTGACCTTCGACGACGGCGCCGGTGCGCGCGGGGTGTTCACCTACGACGACGTGACCCAGACCGTCGTGTCGTGGAACATCTCGGTCGACGCCGGCGTGTCGTATCTTCCGTTCACCTACATGCCCGGCGACTCGGGTGTGGTCACGACGGTGGACGCGGCCGGAACGCAGATCCTCTTCTCGTCCGCGGCCGCGGGACTCCCCTTGAACGAGCGCCAGTTGCGCCTGACCGCGACGCTGCCGCTGTCGGCGGGCACATCACCCAATCCGCTCAATCTGGCCACGCCGGACGGCGGTTCGGGCGGGGTCGAGTGCTACAACTGCGGGGCACCGCGGCTCATCGTCGCGGGCGCGCTCGTGGTGTCGCCGCCGCCGCTGGGCGAGCTGGTGCAGGCGGTCGAGTTCTACCATTCGGGGCTCGACCACTACTTCCTCACCGCGGACGCCAACGAGATCCTGGTGCTGGACACCGGCGTGTTGCCTGGCTGGGCGCGCACAGGCCAGGCGTTCAGCGCGTTCGCCCCCGGCAGCCCCAACGACGTCCCGATCCGGCCGGTGTGCCGCTTCTACGGCCTGCCGTCGGCCGGGCTCGCTTCGCACTTCTACTCGGCTGACCCGGCGGAGTGCCTGCGCGTCTTCGACCTGTTCCCGTCGTCGTGGCAGGTCGAGGCCGGCAATGTGTTCCAGGTCGCACTGCCGGATACGTCGACCGGCGCGTGCGCGACAGGGTCGCAACCGGTCTACCGCGTGTTCAACAACCGCACCGACGTCAACCATCGCTACATGACGAGCCTCGCGATCCGCGCGCAGATGGAGGCCGCCGGCTGGGTCCGCGAGGGTTACGGCCCGGAGGCGACGATCATGTGCGCGGTCGCGCCGAGCCCGTAGTCGGCGCGACGCGCGCGCGCAGCCGGCCTCGAAGACCGCCGGCGGGTGGTTGCGGCGGCGCGCGCGCGTGCATTACCATGTACATGCAACCATCTCCCGGAACCCCGCCATGCGCCTCGTCCCGATCGCCGCCGCCTGCGTTGCTCTAACGCTCGCCGCGTGCTCGACCGCACCGCCGGTGCCTGCGGCGCCGTCCGCGAGCGCGTCCGCCGGCGCGCCGATCGACGCGAAGGCCGCGTTCGCGAGACTGAAGGCGCTCGATGGTGCGTGGTCGGGCGGAATCGGCAAGCCCGACGGCCCGAAGGCGGAGGTCGTCTACCGGGTGACCGGGGCGGGATCGGCGGTGATGGAGACGCAGTTCCCGGGCACCGCGCACGAGATGGTCACCGTCTACCACCTGGACGGCAAGGACCTCTTGCTCACCCACTACTGCGCCGCCGGCAACCAGCCGCGGATGAAACTCGCCCGGGCGACCGAGAACGAACTCGTCTTCGAGTTCGCCGGCGGAACCAACCTCGACGCCGCCAGGGACTTCCACATGCACGACGCGACGATGCGCTTCCCCGCGCGCGACCGCGTCGAGGCGACCTGGTACTCGTGGGGGGGCGGCAAGCCCGACCCCAACGGCACGGCCCGCTTCTTCCTGTCGCGCAAGGCGGGCTGAGGCCTCGGGCGCGCCCGCTGGCGCGCCGATGGAGGCATCGGGTAGCATCGCGGACTCGCGCGGGCTCCGACACCGGGGCCGCGCGTCGTCCCGAGGAGCCGCCATGCCGTCGAAGTTCCATTCCGTGTCCGCCACCGTTTCGGCGACGTTGTTGGCGCTCGCCTCGGCCTTCGCCGTCGCGCCCGCCTCCGCGCAGGGCTATCCCGAAAGGCGCGTCGAGTACCTGATCCCGTTCCCCGCCGGCGGCGAGTCCGATGTCGCCGCGCGACTGCAGCAGGTCGTGTTCGCGCAGAAGTTCAAGCAGGAGATGGTCGTCGTCAACCGCGCCGGCGGTGGCGGAGCGCTGGTCTGGCAGCAGTTGAACACGTTGCCGGGCGACGGGTACACGATCGCCGGCATCAACCTGCCGCACGTCGTGCTGCAGCCGCTCGAAGGCACGGTGTCGTACAAGACCGACGACATGACGCCGGTGTACTGGTTCCACTACACGCCGGACGCGCTGATCGTGCCCGCGTCGAGCCCGTTCCAGACCTTCCAGGATTTCCTCAAGGCGGCGAAGGCCGATCCGGGGAAGCTCTCGATCGCGGGGTCGGCGCTCAATTCGGCGAACCACGTCGCGCACGCGCGGCTCAACCGTGAATTCGGCATCAGGACCGAGTACGTGCCGTTCAAGGGCACCGGCGACCTGATCTCGTCGGTGCTGGGCGGGCACGTCGCGGCGACGATGTCCTACACGACGCTCGCGATCCAGCAGAAGGGCAAGATGCGGATGCTCGCGGTCGCGACCGCGCAGCGCGTCCCGCAGTTCCCCGACGTGCCGACGTTCCGCGAGCTCGGCATCGACTGGATCGACGGCGCCTACCGGGGTGTCGCGGTGCCGAAGTCGACGCCGGAGCACGTGCGCAAGCAGGTCTCCGTCATGATGGATGCGATCAACAAGGATCCCGACCTGCGCAAGAAGATGGTCGATGGCGGATTCGAGGTGATCGACGTGTCCTACGACCGGATCCCGGCGTTCATGAAGACGCGCACCGCCGAGTACATGAACTCGGCGAAGCTGCTCGGCCTGGTCAAGTAATCGGCATCGCGGCGCGCGTCACCGAACCCGATCGACCCTTCGCGGCGCCGATCACGCGGCCGACACCGGACAGCCGGCGAGCAGCATCGCCGCGGCGCTCGCCAGCAGCGCGATCGTCGCCGCGCGTCCCCAGGGATCGGCGATCATCGCGTGGCTTCCGTTCGCGGGGCCGCGCAGTGGGCGCCGAACCGCTGCACGAGCACCTGGCGCCAGCCCTCGACGTAGTGGCCCCGGGTCTGCGCCGCCTGTTCGCCGAGGGTTTCCCAGCCGCCGTGCACCAGCGTAACGCGCGTGCCCGCCGGTGTGGCGCGAAACTCCACTTCGACACGCTGCGCGGTCGCCGGATCGCGACCCGGATGCCAGGTGAACGCGACCCGGTGGCCCGGTTCCCAGGCCTCGATCGTTCCCCACGAATGCCGCGTTCCGTCGCGCGCGGTCTCCACCAGCATGCCGCCGACGCGCGGTTCGAACGCGACGCCGGCCGCACGCTCCCCCGCGCAGGAGTGCGTTGCCAGCGGCCACCAGCGACCGATGTCGCGCGTGAAATAGTCGAACGCGCGCTCCGGTGCGCAGGGGACGACGAGGTCGATTTCGATCGGGGCGAGCTCGCCGGGAACCTCAGCGGTCGTTGCGGCCATGTCGAGACTCCTCGGTAGCGACGTGTTCGGCGTAGGCGCGCAGCGCCCGTTCCCAGACCCCCTGGAAGTAATCGCGCAGCTCGAGCGCGGTCGCCGGGTTCGCGGTGTACAGGCGACGGGTTCCCGCGCGCGTCTCGACGACCAGCCCCGCTTCGCGAAGCACCTTGAGGTGCTGCGAAACGGCCGGACGGGTGACCGGAAAGCGCGCCGCAATCTCGCCGACCGCATTCGGCTTCGCGCCGATCGATTCGTAGATCGCCCGGCGGGTCGGGTCGGCGAGGGCGCCGATCGCCAATAGGTTAGCCATGGCTAACGGTAAGCGAATGCTTACAAAATGTCAAGCATCCGCCACCAGCGACCAGCCGTGCTCGGCGGGGCCCACCGGATTCGGTCCGCGGCCCGCTTCCCGGACCGGGAATCCGGCGGTCGGGTGCTACGCGCTGTTCGCGAACCGGTAGAGCCCTTCGAGCACCACGTTCTCGTGGTGCTGGTGCGGGATCGAGAGCCGGGGGATCACCGCGCGCGCGGCGCCACCGGAGATCAGGCAGACCAGGTCGGGGACCTCGCGCGACTCCCTGGCATGGAGCCGCTCGATCGCGCCGGCCTGTGCGGTCTGGCAACCGCTCGCGATCGCGTCGATCGTCTGTGTCGGGTAGTCGGCGAAATCCCCACCCTGGTCGGGCAGCGCGGCCGTGCCCTCGTGCAGCGAACGCAGCATCAGCCCCACGCCGGGCATGATCATCCCGCCCTTGAATACGCCGTCCGCCGAGAGGAAGTCGATCGTGGTCGCGGTTCCGCAGACCACGACCATCGCGTCGCGCGGCCCCAGGATCGCGCGCGCGCCGATCAACGCCGCCCAGCGGTCGGATCCGAGCTGCGCCGGGTTGCGATAGCAGTTGCGCACCCCGCATTGAACGGATTGCGGGACCAGCCAGTGCGGTGCCGGCGCATCGGGCCAGACCTCGAGAGCCCGGATCGTCGAGGCGCGCACGCGCGTGCCGGCGACGTTCGAGATCACGATCCTGGCCGGGGCCGCGTACCTGACCCATTGCGCCGGCAGCGCCTGGATTTCCTCGAGCAGCGCGTGGCCGGATTCGAGCCGGTTCTCGCGCGCGCCGCCGGTCGCGGACGGCCGGAACAGGCCCCACTTGAGGAAGGTGTTGCCGACGTCGATCAGGAGGTGGAAGTCGCGTTCGGCCATCGGTCGGGACGGGTGGGTTCGGGAGGACGGCCGCCAGTCTACCCGGGCGCGCCGGTGTCGGGCCGTGCGGGGTTACGACCGGGTCCGGACGAGCCCGGCGCCGCGTCCGGGCGTCGCGCTCAGACCGCGTCCAGCGGGTGGATCGGCCGGGTGAGCTTCCGGTACCGGTAGACCGAGAGGTCGGCGTTGGTGACGCCCTCGCCGGCGCACTCGACGATGTGCGCGGCGATCGGCCCGAACCCGGCGCGGTAGTGGATCCGCGACTTGAGCATCAGGTAGCGCTGCGCGCGCGGGTCGATGCCGGCGTGCGTGAACACGCCCAGGTCGAACGGTTCGTGCGGCCGCGAGGTGACGACGATCTTCGCGCGCCCGGTGTCGAGCACCGCGGTGCGGCCCATGGTCATCCGGATGCCGGTGTACATCGGCCCGGTCACCGTGAACTCGCCGTCGGTGATCCGCGCGACGGTGCCCTCGATCCCGAGCGGGCGGCCGGAAAGCCCGATCGCCGGCATGTCGGTGCGCCCGCCCAGCGCGAGCCGCACGCGCTGTCCGACGCCCGCCGCGACCATCGTCTCCACCGCGACCGGATCGCGGATCGGTGCGATCGCGACGCCGTCGAGTTCCTGCGCGAGGATCTCGGCGACGACCTTCATCGCGTCCTGCGCGCCGCCGGAGCCGCAGTTGTCGCAATGGTCGATCAGCAGCACCGGCGCGCCGGGGTTCGCGAGTCCCAGCGTCCTGGCGCGGGCGACCGATTCGGCGAGCGGCGGCGCATGATGGTCGAACCCGGCGCGCCGCCGCCATGCGAGGTCGAGCATCCGGTCGCACACCTCGCGCGCGGCCCCGCGACCGCCGCGGCGTGCGTCGGCGACGACGACCGCGGACACCGCCGTGTGCGGCGTGTCGGCGTGCGGGAACGACGGCAGCCAGGTCGCCGCGAGCACCCGGCCGCCCGCCTCGGCCGCGCGCGCCATCGCGACGATCTCGCCCGACGGACCGTCCTCGGGCGCGTGCCGCATGATCGACGCGAGCATCGGTCTCGAACCCCACGCCATCACCGGCTCGATCTCGCCGTCGAGCGCGCGCAGCAGGATCGAGCCGGCGAGCCGTCCGGTTTCGGCCATGTCGACGTGCGGATAGGTCTTGTAGCCGGCGATCACCGTCGCGTGGTCGACCAGCTCACCGGAGAGATTGGTGTGGTAGTCGAGCGACACCGCGATCGGGATGCGCGGCGCGATCGCGCGAATGCGCCGGACGATCTCGCCTTCCGCGTCGTCGCAGTCGTCGACGACCATCGCGCCGTGGAGGTCGAGGAAGACCGCGTCGCAGCCGGCGTGCACCGCGTCCTCGATCGGCCGGACCAGCGTCTCGAAGGTCGCGCGCGAACAGGCGTTCGACGGCCAGGATTCGGCGGCGACCGGCGTGACGATCTCGGCGTTGCGCGACAGCGCGAGGTCGATGTAGGCGGCGAGCGGGGTCGCCGTGTTCCGGTACCGCCCGACGACTTCCGGGCCGAACGCCGGTCCCTCGCCGTGGCCGAACGACGCGAGCGGCGTCGCGATCGGCGAAAAGGTGTTGGTCTCGTGCTTGACCAGCGCGAGGACGTAGCGAGGGCGCATCGGCCGCCTACACCCAGGGCCGGAAGACCGGTCCCATCGGGCGCAGGCGCAGGCCCTTGCGCAGCCGGCGCCAGCGGAATTGCGCGGGATCGGCGAGCGCGGGGCCGGGCGCCGCGACGACCAGCACTTCGCGCGCGATCGGCTCGAAGTCGGCGCGGAAATGCACCGAGCTCTTGAGCGCGAGGATGCGTTCGGCGCGCGGTTCGACGCCCATGTGCCGGAACATCGCCTGGTCGGCGGCCTGGCATTTCTTCGACGCGAGCGCGACGCGCACGTTGCCGCGGCGAAGCACCGCCATCGGACCCAGGTCCATGCGGAAGCCGCGGAACATCGGTCCCGTGCAGACGAATCGGCCGTCGGCGACGCGCTCGACGACGAACTCGCCTTCGAGTGGAACGTGACCGGACAGGCCCGAGGTCTCGCCCAGCCGGAAGCGCGCGTTGCGGCCTTCGCCGACCGCGTGCGCCTGCTTCGCCGAATCCGGGTCGATCAGGAGCCCGAACATCGAGTCGGGCGCGTCGAATTTCAGGAGCGAGGCGAGCAATCCGGTCGTGTCGCCGTTGCCGCCGGCGCCGGGATTGTCCTGCGTGTCGGCCAGCACGACCGGCGATCCGGGGGCGCCGCGATCGCGCGCCCGGCGCACGGCGTCGTCGGGGGCGTAGAGATCCATGCGGAAGTCCGGTTCCGCATCGGCGATCGCCTGCGCGAGCGCGGCGACCGCGACCTGCACGCGCGCTTCCTCGCGGCCGGCCCCGAAGACCGCCATCCCGCACTCGGGGATGTCCGCCATCGGGAATCCCGGCGTGAACGAGAGCACGGCGTCGTGCTCCTGCTCGAGGCGTTCCAGCATCGTGTACAGGCTCCTCCCCGGTTCGATCGACGTGCACTGCGCCGGCAATCCGGTGAGGAAATCGAGCGTGCGAAAGCTCTTCGCCGGCGCTCGACCGCGCGCGAGCATGTCCGTCAGCGCATCGGCCGCGCGCTCGCCGGTCGCCGCCATGTCGACGTGCGGGTAGGTACGGTAGGCGACGAGCGCCTGCGAGCGCTCGACCATCGCCGCAGAGACGTTCGCGTGCAGGTCGAGGCTCGCGACGACCGGCACCGACGGCCCGACGACACGCCGCACGCGCGCGAGCAGCTCGCCCTCGCCGTCGTCGAGGTGCTCGGCGACCATCGCACCGTGCAGGTCCAGGTAGACGCCGTCGACCGGTCCCGCGGCGGCGAGACGGCGGACGATCTCGCCGGCGATGCGTTCGTACGCGTCCTTCGTGACCTGCGCGGACGGCGAAGCCGCGCCCCAGACCAGTCCCACCGTCGTGTGGCCGGCGGCGTGCAGCGCGTCGATCGCGCCGGCGGCGGGGATGTTCGCGCCGGCGAGCCGTGGCGCGATCGCGTCGCCGAACGCGAGCGCGGGCCAGCCGCCGCCCTCTTCGAACGCGGCGAAATCGGCCGGCGACGGCGCGAACGTGTTGGTCTCGTGCTGGAAGCCGCCGATGGCGATGCGGGTCATGTATTTTCCAAGGGCAATCGGGTAACTGGGTAATTGGGGTCAGACTCGAATTTCGGTTGCACCTGGGGCGGCTGCAATTGGGGTCAGACTCGAATTTCACCGGCGGCAATTGAAATTGCCGCCGGTGAAATTCGAGTCTGACCCCAATTGCAGCCGCCCCAGTTGCAACCGAAATTCGAGTCTGACCCCAATTACATGACTACTGCGGCGCGACGTCGTAATGCTCCCACCAATGCTGGATGAACGGGTGGCGCTTGAACCCCCGGACCCGCGGCTGCACCAGCCAGTTCGAAATCCGCGCAGGGCCGACCTCCCACACGCCGTACGCGGCCATGAGGTCGGTCATCTTCCGGTAGAGCGCGTTGCGCTCCTGTCCGTCGGGCAGCCTGCGCGACGCCTCGTAGAGCCGGTCGTACTCGGGCAGCCGCAGCCGCGCGTCGTTCATCATGCCGATCTGCTTCGAATGGAGCAGCGCGTAGCTGGAATCGGGATCGGGAATCGACACGATCCAGCCCAGCCCCCACATCTGCAATTTGCCGGCCTCGGCCATCTTCACGAGGTCGGGCCACTTCTGCTTGACGAACGTCATCCGCACGCCGATCGCGTCCATGCTCTTCTTCCACAGCTCGTCGGACCCACGATCGGTCGCATTGGGCGTCGACGCCTTCTCGACGACGAGCGGCTTGCCGTTCGGCTGCTCGCGGAAACCGTCGCCGTCGCGGTCCTTGTAGCCGTAGCGGTCGAGCAACGCACGGGCGGCGGCGACGTCGGTCCTCTGCAACGGCGGCAGATCGGGGTCGTAGCCCTCGGTGCCGGGCGGCGAGATCTGCGACGAAGGCACCGCCTGGCCGCTGCGCAGCACCCGGATCTCGGTGTCGCGGTCGTAGCCGAGGATCATCGCGCGGCGCAGCGCGATGCGGTCCGGCGTGTACCCGCCGACGACCGGATCGTCGAGATTGAAGTACGTGAAGTTGAGCGCGGGCTCCAGGATCCGGTGCAGCGCGATGCCACGGGCGGCGAGCGCGGGCTTGAGCCTGTCGCCGTCGAGGACATTGGGTGTGAGCTCGGACGGCACCTCGACCATGTCGAGCTCGCCGCGGTCGAACGCGAGGAGCCGCGGCTGCGCCTCCTCGATGATCGAGACTTCGACGCGCGGGACCAGCGGCAGCTTGCGGCCGGCGAGGCCCTGTGCGATCGCCGCGTCGGCGGGATCGGAAGGCGTCGGGTAGCGGGCGTCCCGCCAGTTCGGATTGGCTTCGAGGACGATCCGCTGCGAGCGGCGCCACTCGACGAGCCGATACGGTCCGGTGCCGACCGGATGCTCGGCGACGCGGTTCGAGGCGTCCTTGTGCCTGTCGACGACTTCTCGGGCGACCGGCGCGAAGTTCACGGTGGTCAGCCAATGCCTGAAGCCGTAGTAGGGCTGGGTGAACTTCACACGGACCGTGTGACGGTCGACCGCGGCCAGGCCGGCGATCGGCGCGTCGTAGTCGAACGCGCCGCTCTTGCGCGCCTTCGCTATCGCCTCGTCGCCGCCGGCCAGCCGGTTCTCGAATACGTGGACGAAATACGAACGGACCTTGGGATCGAGCAGCCGTTTCCAGCTGTAGACGACGTCCTGCGCGGTCAACTCGCGCGGTTTGCCGCCGAAGACCGGATCGTCGGCGAAACGCAGGCCCTTGCGCAGGCGGATCGTGTAGGTCGTGAGGTCGGACGAGACCTCGGGCAGCGACTCGGCCGCGGCGGGAACGAGCTTCGAGGGCCGCGCGTAATAGTCGTACGAGTAGAGCGGCTCGAAGATCGCGCGGGCGATCAGCGACGAGTAGTTGTCCGCGATCGCCGGCGGGTCGAAGCCGGTCTCGGCCACGGCGAAGGCGACCTTGAGCGTCCGGGCCGGTTGCGCGAGCGCGCTGCCGGCCGTCGAGCCGAACGCGATCGCGGCAACGACCGCGGCAACGACCGCGGCGGCGCACCGGCGCGGGGCGGCGCATCGGCGCGCCGGTCCGCGGGTCGATGCGCCGGTGTCGCAGGCCACGGCGACCTCGTCCATGCTGCCTTATACTGAACGCACGGGCGTTCCGGCAAGCATCCACCGATGCCCGGCGACTTCCGCCGGATCGTGGCGACTTCCGGCGAGCACCGAACGACATCCTGCGCTCATGGCCCTGCTGCTCTACGTACTCGCGATCGTGACCTGCGGCGGCGCCGGCGCCTGGCTGGGCTGGATCGTCGCCGGCGCGATCGGATTGACCGGCACGCCGATGGCGCTGGTCGCCGCGTTCATCGGCATGGTCACGGCGACCGGTCTGTGGATCGCGGGCGCGGCGCTGTTCCCGCCGAAGCGCGAGGCCCGATGAGTGCGCGCGAGGGGCTCGTCGAGACGCTGCTGGCCGCCGCCGACGGCGGGCCCGCGCTCGCGCCGATCACCGATGCGGATCCGCGCTTCGACGTCGAGTGCGCGTACGAGACGCTCGCGGTCCTGCACGCGCGGCGTACGGCGTCCGGCTGGCGCCCGGTCGGCCGCAAGATCGGATTCACCAACAGGACGATCTGGCCTCGCTACGGCGTCTACCGGCCGATGTGGTCGCACGTCTGGGACCGCACGCTGGTCCGGGCCGACGGCGGCTCGACGAGCGTCGACATCGCCCGGATGCACGAGCCGCGCATCGAGCCGGAGCTGGTCTTCGGCCTGACGGGACCGATTCCCCCCGGCGCGGACGCGCGCGGCGCGCTCGACGCGGTCGACTGGATCGCACCCGGGTTCGAGATCGTCCAGTCGGTGTTCCCCGGGTGGAAGTTCCGCGCGCCGGACTGCACGGCGGCGTTCGGCCTGCACGCCCGGCTGGTCGTCGGTCCGCGCACCCGCATCGCCGCCGACGAGCGCGATCGCCTCGCCGCGCTGCTGCCGACGTTCAAGGTGACGTTGCGGCGCGGCGCCACCGTCGTCGATACCGGCGTGGGAGCGAACGTGCTCGACAGCCCGGCGAACGCGCTCGTCCATCTGCGCGACGTGCTCGCCGCGCAGCCCCAACACCCGCCGCTCGCGGCCGGCGAGATCGTCACGACCGGGACGATCACCGACGCCTGGCCGGTCGCCGCCGGCGAGACCTGGATGAGCGACTACGGCGCGCTGCCGATCCGCGGGCTTTCCCTCGCGATCGCCTGACCGTGCGCGGCGACGCGGACCGCTTCGATTTCCGCGCGCGCGGCGATGGGTCGGTCGCGATCGAGAGGTCCGGGCGCATCGTCACCGTGTTGCGCTCGCAGGCGGCGTCGCGCTTCCTGGCCGCCGTGTCCGGCGCCGGCGACGAGGACCGCCAGCGCGAGATGGCGCGGGTCACCGGAAACTACCGCAGGGGCAACGAGCGGGTCGCCGGCGCGCATCCGCGCCGCAGGGGCTGAGCCGGCCCGGACCGCGGCGCGACACGACGCTCACGGTGGCTTGAAATCCGCCGTCCGCGCCCCAAGGTCTCCCGTTCCGACATTCCTTCGACATCCCATGGCCGGCAGCGCGATCGACGCAGATTCCCGCAATTTCGACGAAGTCGTGATCCGCGGATCGGCGGCACGTCCGGTCGTCGTCGACTTCTGGGCGCCGTGGTGCGGTCCCTGCCGCTCGCTCGCGCCGATCCTCGAGAAGCTCGCCGCCGAGGGTGCCGGCCGCTGGACGCTGGTCAAGCTCAATACCGACGACGAGCCCGAGATCGCGTCGCGCTACGGCATCCGCGGCATCCCGAACGTGAAGGCGTTCCGCGACGGCCAGGTCGTCGACGAGTTCACCGGTGCGCTGCCCGAGTCACAGGTCCGCGCCTGGCTCGCGCGCATCGTCCCCTCGCCGGCGGCGGCGGCGGTCGCCCAGGCCAAGGCGCGGCTCGCGTCGAAGGACGCGGTCGGCGCGCTCGCCAAACTCGACGAGGTCCACGCGCTCGATCCCGACGACGAGGACGCCATGCTGACGCGTGCCGAGGCGCTGGTCGTGCTCGACCGCGCCGTCGATGCCGGGCACGTGCTCGACGCGCTGGAGACGCCGCAGCGGAGGCGCACGAAGCCGGTCAGGGACGAGAACCGGCTGGCCGCGCTGCGCGCACGGGTGAAACTCGCCGCGTCCGGCGGCGATCTCGCTTCGTTGCGCGCGCGCGCCGAGGCGACCGGCGCCGACGCGACCGCGAGACTCGCCTACGCGAATGCGCTCGCCGCCGCCGGCCGGCATGACGCCGCGCTCGCCACGCTCATCGCGCTGATCGAGGCCGACCGCGCGTATGTCGAGGACGCGCGCCGCGCGATGCTGACGAT
The DNA here is from genome assembly GCA_020851255.1 of Burkholderiales bacterium. Taxonomy (GTDB): domain Bacteria; phylum Pseudomonadota; class Gammaproteobacteria; order Burkholderiales; family Casimicrobiaceae; genus VBCG01. The sequence goes on from JADZDA010000123.1 coordinate 15,797, forward strand.
CTTCGAGGCGCTGGGCCAGGACAGCGATCTCGCGCGGCAGTACCGGCGATCGCTGGCGGCGGCGGTCAATCGCTGATCAAGGGTGTCAAAGGGGTCGGACTCGATCGGCCGATCACGGCCCGCGCGTGGTCTCGCGCAGGCAACGCAACGTCCGCTGCGGCGTGAACGAGGGCACCGTGCAGCCGGGCGAGAGGATGAAGCGCTCGCGTCCCGCCTGCCGGATGGCGTCGTCGATCTCGTCGCGCAGTTCCGGCAGCGGCTTTTCCTGGATCGTGTTCTCGTTCAGGCCGCCCATCAGGCAGCGACCGGTGCGCGCGCGCAGGTCCGCCAGCGACGGATTGCCCTGCAACCGGTCGGAGAGACTCAGCACTTCGAACGGGTAGTCGAGCACGCGGTCGAGGTCGAGTCCGACGCCGTGGACGTGCAGGACGCGCACCGATCCCTCGGCCGCCTTCAATAGCCGCAGATCGTACGGACGCTGGAAGTCGCGCGCGATCGCGTCGTCGACGCCGCGCGGGAACCCGGCGCGGATCGCGGTGTTCACCGACAGGAAGAAACCATCGGCGCCCGCCGCGCGTGACGCGCGCACGTACTCGCACAGCGTCTCGGTGACCGCTTCGAGCATCTCGGCCGCGGCCTGCGGGTGGCGCGGAATGTCCCTGCCCTGCACGAAGCCGACGTTGCGCACGACCTGCTGGTATGGGTCGAACAGCGTGTCGACGATCGGCCAGTCCGGCCCCAGCTCGCGGCGCAGGCGGGCGATCGCGTCGAGCTGCTCGGCGAAGCTCCGCTCGTTCAACGTCAGGCGCTTGAACCGACGCATCGCCTCGGCGGTGTCGAGCCGCTCGAGTCCGGCGGGCAGCGGATACCGGTAGTCGTTCATCACCTTCGCGATGTCCCAGTCGTACTCGCGCAGGAACTCGAGGTGCAGCTCGGCCGTGCGCGCGCCGGGCAGGTGATCGGACAGGAAATGGACCCAGGCGGTGACCGGCGGGCGGTCGACCGGGCGCCCTTCGACCGCGGCGTGGAAGCGTTCGCGACGGTTCATCGATCGCTACTCGGGCTGGATGCCGGCGCCGCGAATGACGCTCGCGAGCCGCTCCTGCTCGCCGCGGATGTGCTGGGCGTACGCCTCGGGCGAGGCGCTGGGCGCGACCTCCATGCCCTGTTTCGCGAACGCTTCCCTGACTTCGGGCATCGCCAGCGCCTTCGCCATCTCGGCGTGCAGGCGGGCGACGACCGCGGGCGGCGTCCCGGCCGGCGCGGCGAGCCCGATCCACGTGGTGAACTGAAAGCCGGGCAGTCCCTGCTCGGCGATCGTCGGCACGTCGCGCAAGAGTGCGATGCGCTGCGCGCCGGTCGTCCCCAGCGCCTTCAACTTGCCCCCCTGGATATGCGGGAGCGGCGTCTGCACGACGTCGATCATCAGGTGGATGCGGCCGGCGAGCAGATCGGTGACCGCCGCCGACGCACCCTTGTACGGCACGTGGACGATGTCGATGCCGGCGCGAGACTTGAACAGCTCGCCGGCGAGGTGCAGTGTGTTGCCGACGCCGGCCGAACCGAAATTGAGTTTTCCCGGATTCGCCTTCGCGTAGGCGATCAGCTCCTGCACGTTGGCGACCGGCAGCGACGCAGGCACCGAGAGCACCAACGGCGAGACGATCGCGTTGCCGATCGGCGTGAAGTCCTTGGTCGCGTCGTACGGGAGCTTCCTGTAGAGCGACGGATTGGCCGCAAGCGTGGTGAGCCCGATCAGCGCGATCGTGTAGCCGTCCGGGGCGCTCCGGGCGACGACCTCGGTGCCCGGAATCCCGGCGACGCCGGGCTTGTTGTCGACGGCGACCGTCTGGCCCAGGCCTTCGCTCATCTTCTGCGCCATCGTGCGAGCGACGAAGTCCGACGAGCCGCCGGCGGTGTAGGGCACGACCAGGCGGATCGGGCCGGTCGGGTAGCTCTGGGCGTGAGCGTGCCCGGGAAGGAGGACGGTCGTGACGAGCGCCAGGGCGGCGAGGGCTGTGCGCGCGATGGGGTGCATGGCGGCGATCTCCGAATTCGGTGTCGAGAAAAGTCCGGGAAAGGCATGGACATGCCTTCGAAAGGCGGATTGTGGATCACCTCGCTCGCTTTCGTCGAATCGACCGCGGCGAAACGGGAATTCCTGAACCGTCGGATCGGCGTTTCGGGTCGGAATTCCCGGCAACGGATGTCCCGACTCCGCCGCACGCGCTTGTCCGCACCGGGGCGGTCCGAGGGTCCGGCCACCATCGGCGCGGCTGGTTGGGACTATGCCGGGCGCAGCGCGTCACCACCGGTGACGCGACCGTGCTGGCACTGACCGGGGAACCGCCTTAAGATGCCCGCGCCATCGCAACCGGGGGAATGCCGCATGAACCGTATCGCTCGTCGGACGCTGTTCCTCGCTCTTGCCTGCCTTTCATGTGCCACGCTGGCAGACACGGTAACCGTCGTCACCTCGTTTCCGAAGGAACTGACCGCCGCCTACAAGAAGGCGTACGAGGCGAAGTACCCGAACGACAAGCTCGAGGTGCTCAACAAGAACACGGCCGCCGGCATCGCCTATGTGCGCGAGCAGCCGCCTGGATCACGTCCGGAAGTGTTCTGGGTGTCGGCGCCCGATGCCTTCGAGGTGCTGTCGAGCGGCAAGCTGCTGACCAGGATCGGTATCGGGGATCCTGCGCTGCCGCAGAAGATCGGCAACTATCCGGTCAACGACCCGGAAGGCTACTACCGCGGGCAGGCGCTGGCCGGTTACGGCCTGATGTGGAACACGCGCTACCTCAAGGCCAACAACCTGCCCGAGCCGAAGGAGTGGGCCGATCTCGTCAAGCCGGTCTATTTCGGCCACCTGGCCATCTCGAGTCCATCGCGCTCGGGCACGACGCACCTCACGGTCGAGACCATCCTGCAGGCCGAAGGCTGGAACAGGGGCTGGGAGCAGTTGCTGGCGATCTGCGGCAACTCGGCGGCGATCACCGAGCGGAGCTTCGGCGTTCCCGACGGCGTGTCGAACGGCCAATTCGGCATCGGTCTGGTCATCGATTTCTTCGGTCTCGCCGCGAAGAACTCCGGCATGCCGGTCGAATTCGTCTATCCGTCGCAGACCGCGATCGTGCCGGCCAACATCGGTCTGATCGAGGGCGCCAGGTCGCCCGACGCCGGCCGGCGTTTCATCGACTTCACGCTGTCGGAAGAGGGGCAGATGCTGCTGCTCGATCCCAAAATCAGCCGACTGCCGGTGCTGCCGTCGGTCTATGCCAAGGCGCCGGCCGGCTATCCGAACCCGTTCACGGGCAAGATCCAGGCGAAAGTGAACTTCGACTCGAACCTGTCCGAGTCGCGCTACTACGTCGTGCTGTCGCTGTTCGACCAGATGATCACCTTCCGCCACAAGGAACTGGTCGCGACGCAGAAGGAGATCCACGAGGCCGAGAAACGCCTGGGCGGCCGGCCGAACGCCCAGCTGGCCGAGGCGAAAAGGCTCGCACTGCTGCCCGCCATCGACGAAAAGCAGGCGGCCGACAGGAAGCTGCTCGAACTCTTCAAGGCCAACAAGGCCGACGCGGCCGCTTCGCAGGCCAAGGCCAAGGTCGAAGAGGAGTGGGCGGCGAAGATCAAGGCGAACTACACCAGGGCGGCCGAACTCGCCAAGAGCGCCAGGTAGGCGCCCGATGTCCCGCGGCAACTCCGCGATCGCCGTCGTTGCGCTGGCGATCGCGGCTTTTCTCGTCGTCTTCCTGATCGTCCCGATCGGCACGGTGATCCATACGGCCTTCGCCGATGGGCAGGGTGGCTACACCTTCGCGCATTTCGTCGCCTTCAACGAGATCTCGCTGATGCGCGAGAGCTTCGCCAACAGCCTGTTCGTGGCGGGAATGACGGTGGCGCTGGCATCGCTGATCGCCGTGCCGCTCGCCTACCTGACGATGCGCTTCGAGTTCCGCGGCGCGCTGCTGATCCAGACGCTCGGCGTGCTGCCGCTGGTGATGCCGGCCTTCGTCGGTGCCGCCGCGATGCAATTGCTGTTCGGCCGCTCCGGATCGGTCAATCTGTTGCTGAACGATACCTTCGGCATCACGCTGCCGCTGATGAGCGGGCTGAATGGCGTCGTCTTCGTCGAGACCCTGCACTACTTCCCGTTCATCCTGCTCAACCTGTCGGCTGCGCTCGCCAACATCGATTCCTCGATGGAGGAAGCGGCGCAGAACCTCGGCGCGCACGGCTGGCGGCTGTTCCGCAAGGTGGTGTTCCCGCTCGCGTTGCCGGGCTACCTCGCCGGGGCCTCGCTGGTGTTCATCAAGGTCTTCGACGACCTGGGCACGCCGCTCGTGCTCAACGTCACGAACATGCTCGCCCCGCAGGCCTATCTGCGCGTGACCTCGATCGGGCTCGAAGACCCGATCGGCTATGTCGTCTGCGTCATCCTCGTGCTGTTCTCGGTCGCGGCCATGGCCGGCGCGTGGTGGTTCGTCAGGCGTCGCGACTACGCGCTCGTCTCGCGCGGCGGCACGCGTGCGCCGGTACGTCGATTGACCGCGTGGCAGGCCGCGCTGGCCTACGGCTGGATCGGTGGTGTCCTGCTGCTCGTGCTCTCGCCGCACCTCGGCCTGCTGCTGATGTCGCTGTTCAAGGTGTGGAGCTTTTCGGTGCTGCCGGAACACTTCACCTTCGATCACTACTTCACGGTGTTCGACGACTCGGCGCGCATGATCTGGAACACCTTCCTCTACTGTGGTCTCGCGGCGCTGGTCGACGTGGCGCTCGGTACCGCGATCGCCTACATCGTGCTGCGCACGACACTGCCCGGCCGGCAGCTGCTCGACCACTTCGTCACCGTGGCGCTTGCGATGCCGGGTCTGGTGCTGGGCATCGGCTACCTGCGTACCTTTCGCGGCGTCGAACTGCCCGGCGGCGAGGCGCTGACGGCGAGCTGGGTGATCTTCGTGCTGGCCTACGCGATCCGGCGCCTGCCGTACGCGCTGCGCTCGTGCATGGCCGCGCTGACGCAGGTGCATCCCGCGCTCGAGGAGGCGGCGCAGAACCTCGGCGCCGGCCGCTGGCGCACCGTGAGGCGGGTTGTCATCCCGCTGATGACGGGTGGCATCCTCGCCGGCTTCGTCACCAGTTTCATCACGGCGGCGGCCGAGATCTCGGAGACGATGCTGCTCACCAGCCGCGAGAGCCTCGCGCCGATGTCCTACGGCATCTACCTCTACTTCCAGTCGATCGCCGGACGCGGTCCCGGCGCGGCGCTCGGCGTCATCGCCGTCGTGCTGGTCGCGTTGGGCACCTATCTGTCGCATCGCCTCGTCGCGGCGAACGCGCAGCACCGGCAAGGAGCGCGCGAGTGAATCCCGTAGGTCTGGATATCCGCAACGTCGCGCTGTCCTTCGGCGACACGCCGGTGTTGCGCGACATCGAACTGAGCGTGGAGCCCGGCGAGTTCTTCGCGTTGCTGGGCCCGTCCGGCTCGGGCAAATCGACGCTGCTGCGTCTGATCGCCGGCTTCAACCGGCACCAGCGCGGCGAGGTGCTGATCGGCGGCAGGGACGTGACCGGCATCCCCCCCTGGGAACGCAACGTCGGCATGGTGTTCCAGAACTACGCCCTCTGGCCGCACATGACCGTAGCGCAGAACGTCGCGTTCGGACTCGAGGAGCGCCGCCTTGCCGGCGCCGACATTCGCAACAAGGTCGCCGCCGTGCTCGAACTGGTGGGACTGGCCGACTACGCCACACGCCGGCCCGGACAACTCTCGGGCGGCCAGCAGCAGCGCGTCGCCATCGCACGCACGCTGGCCATCGAGCCGCAGGTGCTGCTGCTCGACGAACCGCTCTCCAATCTCGACGCCAGGCTGCGCGTGCAGACGCGGAAGGAACTGGTCAGGCTGCAGCGCCGGCTCGGCATCACGACGATCTTCGTCACCCACGATCAGGAAGAAGCGCTCACGACCTGCCACCGTGTCGCGGTGATGGACCAGGGCGTCATCCAGCAGGTCGGCGCGCCGATGGAGCTGTTCGACCATCCGGTCAATCGCTTCGTCGCGCAGTTCGTCGGCACCGCCAACCTGTTCAGCGGTACGGTCCGCGGCGAAGGCGGCGCGCTGCGCTTCGCCTCGCCTCAGCTCGGGGACATCGTCTTGCCCGCCGGATTGGCGGCGCGGGAGGGGACGGGGGACCTCACGTTCCGGCCCCATGCCGTGCGCATCGGTGTCGACGACGCGCCGGGACTGCGACTCGAAGGGCGGGTCGAGTCGGCCGAGTTCCTCGGCGAGTTCCTGCGCTACGAGTTGCGCGTGGGCGAGTCGGTGATCGTCGCCGACGTCCCGCATGCGCGCGGCCGGGCGCCACTGGAGCTCGGCAGCTCGGTGCCGCTCAGCGTGCCGACGAGCGAGATCCGTTGGGTGGGGTCAGAGCCGTAGTTCGCGGAATCGGTCGAAGGCGCTCGAGGGCGCGCGCCTACGACAGCGCCATACAGCCGGCGGCTTCGACCACAGGCCCGATCGCGGTTTTCCGCTGTACGTCTTCCAGCGGGGCGACGACCGCCTGCCGTGTCCCTTCGCCGAGGAGGGCTGCCGGATGGACTCGCGGGTTCTGCGCGCAGCCGGAGAGGTCACGGCTCCGACCCCGTCAACGACCCATGATCCGACCCAGCGCCTCGACGACGACCGTGAGTTCGCCCTTCTCGTACAGCAGCGGCAGCAGCGTCGCGACGGCGCCCAGCGACGAACCGATGAGCTGACCGAACGAGCGCAGGTCGAAGGGGATGATCCGCATGCGCTCGATGCGGGTGTAGATCGTGCCCAGCGTCTCCAGTTCCGCGAGTTCGCGCGCGTCCTGCGGCGCCGGCTCCCGGTCCGCGGTGAAGAGCCAGCGTTCCTCGACGCGCCGGCTCTGCTCCGTGACCCGCGCGCGGTAGGCCGCGAGCGCGCGCTTCTTGCTGCGGTAGAGCTGCTTGGTGAACATGAGCAACGGCAGCGTGAACAGCAGCGGCGCGCCCAGTCCGAACAGCACGAGCGGCCCCCACACGGGCAGGATCGACAGGTCGTAGTTCAGCACGGCCACCTGGTAGCCCACGGGAGCGGCCACGTTGCCGATGCCGAAGGCGAGGATGAACAGCGCGTAACGGCCCTGTGTCTCGCTGATGAAGCCGATCCCGCCCGTCGTGTCGGCGTGCATCGGATGCAGGTCGAGGTGCTGGCGCGTGAGCCGGTAGAGGTAGTAGATCCACAGGACGATCTTGCAGATCAACCGCAGCCAGATGTAGTTGAGCAGCGGAATCGAGACGAAGAAAGCCCATACGCCGGCGGCGGTCATCCAGCGGGAGTTCTCGCCGCCCTGCACGTGCCAGGTAGGCAGCGGATCGGGGCCGAACTGGGGTATCAGGATCACCAGCGAGAAGACGTAGGCCAGTGCGATGCACAGCAGGTCCGGCCAGAGCGCCTTTCGCGCGCGCGCGACGGTCGCGTGGACCCGGTAGACCGCGGGAACGTCCGTCCGGGACACGATCCCGCTGGCGAGGAACTGCTTCGCGGCATCGCGCGTGCTGGCGTCGATGACCGGTTCGGCGATGATGTAGAGCGGCAGCGCGAGCAGGAACTGCGCGTAGGCCGCGAAGTCGGCGAAGAAGTTGGTGGGCGTCGCCACCGTGTCGTGGAGTCCCTGGGCGAGCGCGAGGGCCGCCATCGGGACGTAGGTCACGAACATCAGGACCAGCGCGCGTTTCACCAGTCGGAAAGGCACGCGCGAGCCGAGTCCCAGCGCCGCGAAGAAGCGGCGCCAGTTGTCGTCCTCGAAGAGCGCGAACTCGACCGGCGCGCCGTCGGGCGCGTCGGCGCGCCCGGACTCGTGCCGCGTCGACGGCCGCGTCGGTGCGCTCATTTCGGCGCGGCGCGCACCGGCGCGTGGTCGTCGCACAGGGCCTGCCAGGCCCGATCCATGTCGACGCGGTCGAGGTCGCGTTCGTGCAGGCGAATCGTCGGTCCGGAAAGGAAGCGCCGGTAGCCGGCGTATCCGCCCGCGGGCGTGCGTTCGTTGACCTCGCCGCACAGCACCGGAACCTGGCGCAGGGTCGACACGCGCAACTCGCGAAACCGGGCGCCCTCGGGGTCGAGCAGGCCGGCGCGCACCTTCGCTTCCTCGGTCACCGCGAACCGCGCCCGGTCGAGGGGCCGCGCCGCGGTCTGCGGAGCGGGGAGCCAGGCCGAATAGGCCAGCAACGCGGCGAACAACGCGACGAGCCCGGAGAGGGCCTGCGCCGCGGTTCGGGTCATCCTCTGCATCGGCGGTGCCTAGAGGCGGGGGGGCAGGGTGTAGGGGCGGCGGTCGAGCGCGCCCGTGGAATGGTAGAGCGAAATCCTTCCCAGGTCGCGATTGCTCGAACCCGCATCGCAGCTCGAACCCGCATCGCAGCTCGAACCCGCATCGCACCGCAACGGGCGGGCGATGGCCGCCCGCCGGGGTCTACGCGTCGCGATGTCCGGCCCGGGTCTCCGCGGGAGGGCCGTGCGCGAGATCCGCTCGCTGGCGTTGACAGGCGCGCGACCGGCGTCGTAGCGTGCACGGGCCATGCCGGACTGGTACACGCGGCTGTCCCTCGGGAGCGGTGCATCGTTCGCCGCCACGTGGAGCAACGCCGATGTCGTGCTCGTCGCCTTCGGCGTGTTCGTGATCCTCTTCGCGCTGGGCGCGGTCGCGGCGAGCAACATGCTGGCCGAGGCCTCTTTCCTCGTACTCGTCGCGGGCGGGCTGCTCGTCGCCTGGCCGGCGATGATCGCGTTGTCGATGGCCGCGATGATCGCGGCGGCCGTGGTCAGCTTCGCGCACAGGGCGCTCGCGCCGAAGCGCGCCGCCGAGATCGAGGCCGAGGCCGAGGCCCTGGCGGGGGAGGCCTTGCGAGGTCTCGCCGACGCGCCGGGCTTGCGCAGCGACGTGGCCCAGCGGTTGCGCGAACGACCTGGCGGCGTCGCGAGCCCTCCTGACCGCTGAGGGCGCGACGATGGACTGGGCGTACACGCTGCTCGACCTCGGCGCCGCGGCCTTTCGCGCGATCAACAGCGCCGGCATGGTGATCGCGCTGGTCCTGCTGGCCGCGATCCTCGCTGCCGTGGCCGGTTTCGGCGGCGGCCGGATGCGCCTCTATGGCGCGATGGTCGGCGGCATGGTGATGAACGCCGTCGTGAAAGCGGAAGGAGGCGGCCATGAGGCCGCTTTCGCGGCGATGGCGATCACGACCGCGCTCGGCTACGCGCTGGGCGGCACGGGGCTGCTCGTGAAGCTGCTGAACGTCCGGAAGCGTTGAGTGGCCGCACCGGTCGAAGGCGAGTCGCGACGGTCGGGGCGCGATGCCAACGATGCAATCCGATGAAGCTCGCGCGGGACATGCGCGCTTTCACCTCGAAGCACGGGATCGCCCGGACCGGGGCGCTCGCGCAGGGGATGGCGGCGAGGGCGGTCGAACTCCTGCGCGAGGGGAGCGAGTGCACGCTCGGGCGCGACCCTCGCACGGCGCGTTCATGGTCGTCCCGTCGCGCGCGCGCCGTTGCGCCTCGCCGGCGACTTCGCCTGCGCCGCCAGCGGCGCCCCGTAGCCGTCGGTGAGCGTGCCGAGGAACGCGACGATCGCGTCGATTTCGGCGTCGTCGAGCCGCGGCGCATCCCCCGGATTTCGGTCGTACGGTGCTTCGCTGCGGTTGACGTTGGCGTGGTAGCCGGGCGGCAGGTCGTCGAACGGCACGCCGCCCGGATACCAGCGCGCCGGATCGGTGTCGCGCGTCGCATAGAAAGCGACCGCGTCGCGCAGCCGCGTGAAATAGCCGTTGTGCATCAGCGCGACCCGCTTCCCCACGTTGCGCAGCGTCGGCACCTTGAACGCACCGCAAAGCGTTTCGTCGCCGCCGGGCGCGCTGCGCCTGGGTCCGCACAGCCCGAGGTCGAAGAACGCCGGATCCGCGTTGGCGGGGATACGCGCGTTGCGCGGCACGCCCAGATTGTCGTACGTGTAGTCCGTGAACAGCGAGTCGGCCGGATTGCGCGACGCGGGGTTCGCCACGTGACAGGCGGCGCAATTGCCCTTCTCCGGGTCGAGGAAGAGGTCGAGCCCCCGCTGCTCCAGGGCGGAGTACTGCGCGAGCCCGGCGCCGACGTGGTCGAACTTCGACGAGAACGGTGCGAAGCGCTCGGTGCGCTCGAACGCGGCGATCGAAGCGGCGATCGCCTTCATGGTCGCATCCGGATTTTCGAATACCAGCGCGCCCCACTCCTCGCGGAAGAGTTCGGCGTAGCTCGCGACGGCGACTTTGGTCGTCAGGGCGGCGGCCGAGGGGTTGTTCATCTCGTCCGGTGCGAAGAACGGCTGCGCGGCCTGGATCTCCAGCGAGGCGGCACGCCCGTCGAGGAATTGCCCGCCGACCGGGATGGACCCGCCGTCGGTGTCCTCCATGTCGAACGCCGGCGCGAAACGCGCGTACATCGCGGTCGGGGTGTTGCGCAGCCCGAGCGAACGGCCGTCGGCGCCCAGCGCGACACCCGCGGTCGTGCCGTTGTTGCCGGAGAACGCGAGGGCGGGGTCGTGGCAGCTCGCGCAGCTCTGGCCGGGCGGCACCGACAGCGACGCATCGAAGAACAGGCGCTTCCCGAGCACCTCCAGGCGAGTGAGGCCGACCTCGTCGGGAGGCGCGGGCTCGGGCTCGCCGCCGCCGCACGCCGCCAGCGTCCCGGCGAACACGGCCATGACGAGCCGGCGGACGACCGGATCAATGCGCATGGCCGGCCTCCCCGTCGTGCGTCGACGCGCGCACCAGCGCGAGGATGGAGCGGCGCGCGGTGGCGCGGGCGTGCGAACGGCAGTGCGCGGCGACCGGCTGCCATTGGTCGGCGAGGTCCGCCGCGAGCGTCTGCAGCCACTCGGGCGCGGCATCGTCGGCGGCGAGGCGGTCGAGACAGGCGCTGATCGCAGCGGCGACGCGCGGCCGCTCATGGGGCTCGGACGTATGCCACGCGTACTCGCTCATCAGCTCCAGCAGGGCGGCGATCGTGCGGTGGACGGGGTCGGAAGGGATGGGGGTCGGCATCGCGGGCTCATGTGCGAATGAGAAGCATTCCTATTAAAACACGGGCGATCGCCGCGTGCAAGCCCCCGTATCCGGGTGGGGCCGGTCCGACACCGCGTACGGGCGTTGACCATCACCGGCGGCGACCCTGGGGGCGCGCAGCGGAGCGACCTGTTCGTCTCGCAGGGGCGCCGGGTCGAGGACGTGCCCATCGGCGCGCGTCCGCCGGCGGCTCGGGTTCTCACGACGGACGGCAGGCCGCGGCGCTTCCACTACGCGGCCGTCACGTGTAGGTTCGACACGATCGCGGCCATGCGCATTCGCAGTTGCGCAGCAGCCGGGGGCATGCAATGGTTTCAACGGGGTCGGGCGGTTCGGTCGACCCGCAACGTTCGCCTCTCGGCTCGGCGCCGGCATGGATGGTCGTCCCGCTGACGGGTGTCGCAGCGCGACCACGCGCACCGGGTCGGGTCACGGATGTGGCGAAAGGCGGCCGCCGGGAACTTGCGAGTCCGACCCCTGGGTTCTTCCCGCCTCACCCGATTCGAGTGATCTGTCCCATGAGTGCGATCGAACAGAAATTCGCGAAGCTGGGCGTCGAACACGCCCCGGGCCAGGAAGGGCGTCAGCGCGCCGCCCCGGCCGACACGGCGCTGCGCGGGGAGAACCTGCCGGGCGCTCCCGTCGATTTCTCCCACGGTGACGTGAACGACGACTCGTTCGCACCGGCGCCAGGCGCGTTGGTCGAGTTCGTCGCGGGCGTGCACCGCGGCGGATCGCAGGCGTACACCGAGTACCGGGGCGCCGCGCGTTTGCGCGACGAGGTCGCGGCGAAGCTCGCGGCGTACACCGGCCGTCCGATCTCGGGTGGGGAGGAACTGATCATCACGCCGGGCACTCAGGGCGCGCTGTTCCTCGCGTTGGCGTCATCCGCGACCGCGGGCGACAGGGTGGCGATCGTCCAGCCCGACTACTTCGCGAACCGGAAGCTGGTCGAGTTCCTGGGCGCCGAAGTTGTTCCGGTCCGGCTCGACTACCTGACCCACGACGATCGCGCGGGCCTGGACCTGGGTCAACTGGAGCGCGCGTTCGACTCCGGCGCCCGGACGTTCCTCTTCTCGAACCCGAACAACCCGGTCGGCGTGATCTACGCGCCCTCGGAGATCGAGCGCATCGCGACCCTGGCCGACCGCTACGGCGTCACGGTGATCGCGGACCAGCTCTATTCACGCTTGCTCTACCCCGGCCGCGTCTACACACACCTGCGAGCCTCACCGATCGCCGGCGGGAACGTCGTCACCATCATGGGCCCGTCGAAGACGGAGTCGCTGAGCGGCTACCGCCTGGGCGTGGCGTTCGGTCCTGCCCGGTTGATCGACCGGATGGAAAAACTCCAGGCGATCGTCTCGCTGCGCGCGCCGGGGTACAGCCAGGCGGTGCTGCGCACCTGGTTCGACGAGCCTGCCGGCTGGATGGAGGCGCGTATCGCGCAGCATCGGGCGATCCGGGACGACCTCCTGAGGGCGATGCTCGCCGTTCCCGGCCTGGCCGTGCGCACGCCGGAGGCGGGCAGCTATCTCTTTCCGCGTCTTCCGGCGCTGAGCATGTCGCTGCATGACTTCGTTCGCGCGCTGCGCCAGCAGGCCGGCGTCACGGTGACGCCCGGAACCGAGTTCAGTCCGCAAGCCGGCGACAGTATTCGGCTCAACTTCTCGCAGAACCACGCGGCAGCAGTTGGGGCGGTCGAACGGGTCGTTCGACTGATCGACAGATATCGCGCCTGATGGAAACGGGGGAAATGGGGGAAATGGGGTCAGGCTCGGATTTCGCCTTTGGAAAATGGGGTCAGACTCGAATTTCGCCTTTGGAAAATGGGGTCAGACTCGAATTTCGCCTTGGGCGA
>JADZDA010000124.1 GCA_020851255.1 Burkholderiales bacterium
CTGCCCGAGACGCTCGCGAACGCGGTCGCGATCGCGCGCCGCTGCAACCTGACGATCCCGCTCGGCAAGCCGCACCTGCCGGACGTCCCGGTGCCCGACGGGGTGACGCTGGAGCAGCACCTCGCGAACGAGGCGAACGCCGGTCTCGACCGCCGGCCGCGACTCGCTCGCGGCGAGCGCGACCGTCGCGTCGACCAGGGCGTCGTCGTCGGGCCGACCGGCGCGCTGGACCTCCAGGTAGTAGCGTCCGGGAAAGCGTGCGGCCCAGCGGTGCGCCGCCGCGCGCGCGGCCTCGCCGTTGCCCTGCAGCAGCGCCTGGCCGACGTCGCCGTCGCGCGCGCCCGAGAGCGCGATCAGGCCGTCGGTCCCTTCGTCGAACCAGGCCGGGTCGATCTCGGCGCGGCCCCGGTGCTGGTGGCCGACATAGGCACGCGACAGCCAGTCGCACAGCCGCAGGTAGCCGTCGCGTCCGGTCGCGAGCAGCAGCGCGCGCCACGGCGAGTCGCGTTCGGTGGCGTGCGTGATCCAGACGTCGCAGCCGGCGATCGGCTTCACGCCGGCCTCGCGCGCGGTCTGGTAGAACCGGACCAGTCCGAAGAAATTCGCGAGATCGGTCAGCGCGAGCGCCGGCATCGCGTCGTCGCGGGCGATGCGGACGGCGTCGTCGAGCCGGACCGTGCCGTCGACGATCGAGAATTCGCTGTGCAGCCGGAGGTGGACGAACGCAGGTGCGGCCATGGCGGGCGGGATGCCGGAACCCGTATCGGGAGCATGCGAGCGTGCACGATCCCGGGATAGGTCTAGAATTCTAACGTGCGCCGCCGACTCCGCCCGCGGGCCGTCCGTCCGCCGAACCTGTCCGGTCGCTCCGTTCGCTACGCCGCCGCGTTCGTCGCGGCGCTGGCGCTGGCCGGTTGCGCCACCGCGCCACCGGCGCCGGAACCGTCGGTGCCGCGCCCGCCCGCGAGCGCGCCGCCGACCCCGCGCGCGGCCGAGCCTCCGCCGCCCAACGTCAACCTGTCCGGTTTCCCGCTGCCCTACCGCCAGGGCTACGCCGACGGCTGCGCGAGCGCGGGAGGGCCGCAGCGGCGCGACGCGGCGCGCTACTCGTCGGACGCCAACTACCGCACCGGCTGGCAGGACGGCGTCGCGCTGTGCAAGAAGAGGTAGCCGGCGTCTACACGCCGTTGCGCGCGGCGCGTACGCGGCGTATCGAACTGCGCGGCATGGCCCACCGGCTCGTCGAGTGGGGGCCCGACGACGGCCGTCCGCTGGTCCTGCTGCACGGCTGGATGGACTGCGCGATGTCGTTCCAGTTCGTCGTCGACGCGTTCGACCGGGATCGCCGCGTCCTGGCGCCGGACCTGCGCGGTTTCGGAGAGTCGGACTGGCAGCCGCAGGGCTACTGGTTCCCCGACTACCTCGCGGACGTCGACGCGCTCCTCGATCGGGTGTCGCCGGACGCGAGTGTCGATCTCGCCGGCCACAGCCTCGGCGGCAATGTCGCGCTCCTGTACGCCGGGTTGCGGCCCGCGCGGGTGCGCCGCGTCGTGTCGCTCGACGGCTTCGGTGTTCCCGACGAGCCCGCGGACAGCGCGCCCGACCGGATCGTCGCCTGGCTCGACGCGTTGCGCGCGCCGCCGGCGCTCGCGCCGTACGCGTCGGTCGAGGACGTCGCCGTCCGATTGCGCCGGAACAACCGGCGCCTCTCCGCCGAGCGCGCCGGTTTCCTCGCGCGACACTGGGCGCGGCGGCGCGACGACGGCGCCTTCGAACTCCTCGCCGACCCGAGGCACAAGCTGCCGTTCCCGACGGTGCACCGTTTCGACCAGACGCTCGCCGTGTGGCGCAGGATCACCGCGCCCACACTCTGGGTCGCGGCCCGCGATTCGGCGATCCCGCGCTGGCTGCGCGCGCATCCGGAGGGCGAGGCCGCGGTCGACGGCATCGAGCTGGTGTCGCGCCGGATGGCGGCGATCGCCGGCGCGCGCCTGGCCGTCGTCGAGGACGCCGGGCACATGGTCCACCACGACCAGCCGCAGGCGGTGGCGCGCCTGGTCGAGTCGTTCGTCGACGCGCGGTGACGGCGCGCGACCGCCCCCGGTGAGCGCTTTGTTCGGCATCGGGTCGCGGCGCGCGGCCTACGCCGGGCTGGGCGTGCTCACGTTCATCTGGTCGAGCCACTGGATCGCGATGAAGCTCGCGCTCGCGAGCGCCGATCCGGTGATCTTCAACGTCCAGCGGGCCTGGGTCGCGATCGCCGTGCTGTTCATCGCGCTGGTCGCGACGCGCTCGCCGCTCGCACCCCGCGCGGGATGGCGGGCGATCGCGGTGACCGGGTTCTTCCAGACGACGGTCAATTTCGGCGCTACGACGATGGCGGTCGCCGGCGGCGGGGCCGGCCGCACCTCGGTGCTCGTATTCACGATGCCGTTCTGGGCGCTCGTGATCGCGCGCGTCGCGCTGCACGAGCGGCTGCGCGGCGAGCAATGGCTCGCGGTCGCGTTCGCGTTCGCCGGCCTCGTCCTCGTGGTCGCCCCCTGGGACTGGCAGGGCGACCTCGCGCCGCGGCTGTGGGCGACGCTGTCGGGCTTCGGCTGGGCGGCCGGCGCGGTCGCGACCAAGGCCCACGATCGCGAGGTCGCGCGCGACCCGGTCAATTTCATCGCCTGGCAGATGCTCGTCGGGATGGTGCCGCTGACGCTGCTCGCGTCGATCGTCGACGCCGCGCCGACGCGCTGGGGCCCGATGTACATCGCGTCGACGATCTACGTCGGCGTCGTGACCACGGCGCTCGCGTTCCTGGTCTGGACCGCCGTGCTGAGGCACCTGCCGGCCGGCCTCGCTTCGCTCAGCATGTTCGCGATCCCGCCGATCGCGCTGGTCGAGGCGATGATCGTTTTCGACGAACGGCTCGCCGCGAACGAGTGGGCCGGCATCGGGGCGATCGGCGTCGGGCTCGCGATCCTGTTCGCCGTCGGCTGGCGCGCCGCGCGGCGCGCGCCGCGGTCACCGGCGACGCGGGTACCGTTCGACGGCGCCTGAGGAACCGCCGCGCGAACGGGCGGGCGCGCGCGCAACCCGCCCCGTTGCCGGCACCGCCGTCAGGCGGCGGCTGCGACGCCGCGCCGGCGTTCCGAGAGGCGGGCCCACGCGAGCCATGCCATCGGCAGCGCGACCATCGCCCAGGTGAGCCACTGGCCCCATTCGCCCTCCGGGCCCCAGGGCTCGGTCGCCACGTGCAGCGCCTCGTTGTCGACGAACGGGACGACGCCCGCTTCGGTGAACTCGTGGAACGCGTAGACGACGAGCTGGATCGAGAACAGCACGAGGAAGATCGACGTGACCTCGAAGAACCGGCGCAGGTTCACCCGCTGTCCGTGGCGGGCCCAGGCGACCGCGAGCGCCGCGGCGAGCGCGACGCCGGCGAGCGCGCCGGCGAGCAGGTCGGCGTTGCCGGTCTCACGCGCGAGCGTCGTGATGACGAGCGCGGTCTCCATGCCCTCGCGGACGATCATCAGCAGCACGAAGGCGAAGACGCCGGCCCACGCGGCCGGACCGGCCTGCGCCGCGGCGCCGTCGACCTTCGCCGCGATCTCCGTGCGCAGGGTCCGCGCGTGCCGGCGCATGTAGACGACCATCGACACGACCATCGCGGCGGCGACGGCGGCGAGCAGGCCCTCCCACAACGGTTTGTTGTCGGCCTGCGAGAAGAGCCACCCGGCGACGAAGGAGACGACGAGCGCGGTGGCGGTACCGGCGTACGCGGCGCCGGCGAGCGAGGCGCGGCCGGTGCGCCGCAGCGCGGCGAGGGTCAGCGCGACGATCAGGAAGGCTTCGACGCCTTCGCGGAACGAGACCAGGGCGGTGGCGAGCATCGGATCCTCCGTGGAGCGGCCGTCCCCGGAAGGCGCGGGGCTCTCCGGCGGGGCGCGAATAACAAAGCGAATGGTTCGCATTATCACCGATTCCGGCCCGGAGGCAAGCCCCGGCCTTGACCCGGATCAAGCGCCGCCGCGGTGCGCTCCGCGGCGGGCGTGCCGCCGGTCGCCGCCGGCGCGCGTTCGCTCCCCCGGAGCGCCGGCGGGTCGTCCGCCGCGGGGAGCGCGCGGTCCCCCAAGGTAGAATCCCGCTCCCTCCGCTCCAACGTCCTGCTCGATGTCCGAGTCCGTCGACCTCGCGAAGCTGAAAATCGATCGAACCCTGGCGCCGGTCCGCCGGCGCCGGACGCGGCGCTGGGTCGTGCTGGGCGTGCTGGGACTGGGCGTCGCCGCCGCCGGCGCGTACGTCGCGCTCAGGCCGAGGCCCGTCGAGGTGCGCGCGGCGTCGGTCGTGACGACCTACCCTTCGCAGCAACACGTCGTGCTCAACGCGACCGGCTACGTGGTCGCGCAGCGCAAGGCGGCGATCGCGTCGAAGGCGACCGGACGCCTCGAATGGCTGGGCGTCGCCGAAGGTTCTCGGGTCAAGGCGGGCGAGGTCATCGCGCGCCTCGACGACCGCGACGTCGTCGCGCAGGCGCAGAGCGCCGGAGCGAACGTCAAGGCGGCGCGCGCCGCCCTCGACCAGGCGGCCGCCGAGGAGCGCGACGCGCTCGCGCAGCACGCACGCAACACCGACCTCGTGGCGAGGGGTTTCGTTTCGCGGTCGACGCTCGATGCCTCGAAAGCGCGAGCCGACCGCGCCACTGCGGGCGTGGCGAGCGCGCACGCGGCCCTCGCGGCCGCGGAGGCCTCGGCGCGCAACGCCGAAGTTTCGGTCGACTACACCCGGATCCGCGCCCCGTTCGACGGGGTGATCCTGTCCAAGAGCGCGAACGTCGGCGACATGGTGACGCCGTTCTCCAGCGCGGCCGATTCGAAGGGCGCGGTGGTCACGATGGCCGACATGACCACGCTCGAGGTCGAGGCCGACGTCTCGGAGTCGAGCCTCGCGAAGGTCGCGGTCGGCCAGCCGGCCGAGATCGTGCTCGACGCCCTGCCCGACGACCGGTTCCTGGGTCGCATCGGCCGGATGGTGCCCACGGTCGACCGGGCCAAGGCGACGGTGATGACCAAGGTCCGCTTCGACCGGATCGACCCGCGGATCCTGCCGGAGATGAGCGCCAAGGTCTCCTTCCTCGCTCGAGAGGTCACGCCCGACGACCAGAAGCCGCTCAAGGCGTTGCCGGCCGACACGGTCGTCCAGCGCGACGGCCGGCCGTTCGTCTTCGTCATCCGCGACAACACCGCGGTCGCGGTTCCGGTGATCACCGGCGCGAAGCTCGGCGACCTCGTCGCGGTCACCGGCGAGATCACGTCCGGTGAGAAAGTCGTCGTCAAGCCGTCCGCGGAACTCGTGTCGGGGGCGCTCGTCAGGATCGCGACGAAGTGAGCGGCGACGAACCGCTGGTGGCGATCCGGCGGCTGTCCAAGGTCTACGTCCGCGGCGACCAGGTGATCCCGGTGCTGGTCGACATCAATCTCGACGTCGCGCGCGGAGACTACGTCGCGCTGATGGGGCCGTCCGGCTCGGGCAAGTCGACGCTGCTCAACCTCGTCGCCGGCATCGACAAGCCGACGTCCGGCGAGATCCGGGTGGCAGGCGTCGACATCGCCCGGCTCTCCGACGCCGACCTCGCGGCGTGGCGCGCCGCCCACGTCGGCTTCGTCTTCCAGTTCTACAACCTGATGCCGGTCCTCGACGCGTTCGCCAACGTCGAGCTGCCGCTGCTCCTGACATCGCTCTCCCGCCGCGAACGCCGGGAGCGCGTCGAGACCGCGCTCGCGCTGGTCGGGTTGACTGACCGGATCGAACACTACCCCAACGAGCTCTCCGGAGGCCAGCAACAGCGCGTGGCGATCGCGCGTGCGCTCGTGACCGACCCGACGTTGATCGTCGCCGACGAGCCGACCGGCGACCTCGATCGCACGACCGGCGGGGAGGTCCTGGGACTGCTCGATCGCCTCAACCGGGAGCTCGGCAAGACGATCCTGATGGTCACGCACGATCCCAAGGCCGCCGAGAAGGCGCACCGTCTGATCCACCTCGAGAAGGGCGTGCTCGCGGACTGACCGCGCGCCGATCGCCGTGTTCGTCACCCTGCTCGTCCTGCGCAATATCTTCCGGCACAAGCTCCGGGCGTTCCTGACCGCGCTGGGCATCGTCGTGGCGATCGCCTCGTTCGGGCTCCTGCGAACGGTCGTCGACGCCTGGTACGCCGGCGCGAACGCGAGCTCGAGCGCGCGGCTCGTCACCCGCAGCTCGGTTTCGCTCGTCTTCGCGCTGCCGCTCACCTACGCGCAGAAGATCCGCCAGGTTTCCGGTGTCGCCGGCGTGTCCTGGGCGAACTGGTTCGGCGGCGTCTACGTCACCGAGCGGAATTTCTTCCCGCAGTTCGCCGTCGACGCGCCGACCTATCTCGCGATGTACCCGGAGTTCACGCTGCCCGACGCCGAGCGCAAGGCGTTCTACACCGACCGGCAGGGCGCGATCGTCGGCCGCAAGCTCGCCGACCAGTACGGCTGGAAGGTCGGCGACACGATCCCGCTCCGGGGGACGATCTATCCCGGCACCTGGAACTTCAACCTGCGCGGAATCTACCAGGGTGCCGACAAGACCGTCGACGAGTCGACGATGTTCTTCCACTTCGACTTCCTGAACGAGTCGGTCAAGAAGGTCTACCCGCGGCGCGGCGACCAGGCCGGCGTGTTCATCGTCCAGTTGCGCGACCCGGGGCAGGCGGCCGTCGTGTCCGAGGCGATCGACGCGACGTTCGCCAACTCGCTCGCCGAGACGCTGACCGAGACCGAGAAGGCGTTCCAGTTGTCGTTCGTCGCGATGACCGAGGCGATCCTGCTCGCCATCCAGGCGGTGTCGTTCGTCGTGATCGTCATCATCATGGCGGTGATGGCCAACACGATGGCGATGACCGCCCGGGAGCGCTACGCCGAGTACGCGACGATGAAGGCGCTCGGATTCCCGGACACCTACGTTGCGGGACTCATCGTCGCCGAGTCGCTCGGCCTCGCGCTCGCCGGCGGCCTCGTCGGGATCGCGCTCACGTTCCCTCTCGCACAGGCGTTCGCCGACGCGATGGGGACGCTGTTCCCGATCTTCTTCGTGTCCGACGAGACCGTGCTGCTCCAGGTTGCGGCGACGCTCGTCGTCGGCCTGGTCGCGGCGGCGATTCCCGCGTGGCGCGCGGCCCGCGTGCGCATCGTCGACGGCCTGCGGGCGGTCGCCTGAGAGGAACGAGCGATGGGGATCCCGCTCTCGTACGTCGCCCGCAACCTCGCCGCGAGACGCACGACCACGGCGCTCACCGCCGGCGGCATGGCGCTCGTCGTCTACGTCTTCGCGACCGTGCTGATGCTCGCGGCGGGACTCGAGCAGACGCTGACCGCCACCGGCAGCGAAGAGAACGTCGTCGTGATCCGCCGCGGTTCGCAGACCGAGATCCAGAGCGGCATCGACCGCCGGCAGGCGGCGATCGTCGAGACGCTGCCCGGCATCGCCACCGGCACCGACGGACGGCGGCTGGTGTCCAAGGAGCCGGTCGTGCTTATCAACCTGCCCAAGCGCGACACCGGCAAGCCGTCGAACGTCGTGATCCGCGGCGTGACGCCCGAGGGCTACGCGCTGCGGCCCCAGGCGCGGATCGTCGACGGCCGCCTGCCGCGTCCCGGCACCGCCGAGGTGATCGCCGGGCGCTCGATCGCCGCCGGCTTCCGCGGCGCGAGCATCGGCGAGACCGTGCGTTTCGCCTCGCGCGACTGGACGGTCGTCGGTACGTTCGACGCCGGACGCACGGCGTTCGATTCCGAGATCTGGGGCGACGCCGAGCAGATGCTCCAGGCGTTCCGGCGGCTGGGGTACTCGTCGGTGATCTTCCGGCTCGCCGACGGTTCGCGCTTCGACGAGACGCGTGCCGCGATCGAGTCCGATCCGCGACTGACGCTCGAGGCGAAGCGCGAGACCCGCTTCTACGCCGACCAGTCGGAAGCGCTGTCCAAGTTCATCACCTATCTCGGCACGGCGATCTCCGTGATCTTCTCGATCGGCGCGGTCATCGGTGCGATGATCACGATGTACGCGAGCGTCGCGTCGCGGACCGGCGAGATCGGAACGCTGCGCGCGCTCGGGTTCTCGCGCGCCGCGATCCTCGGAGCCTTCCTGGCCGAGGCGCTGATGCTCGGGCTCGTCGGGGGAGCGGTCGGGCTCGCCGCCGCCTCGACGATGCAGGCGATCTCGATCTCGACGATGAATTTCCAGACGTTCGCCGAGCTCGCGTTCTCGTTCACGCTCACGCCGGGGATCGCCGCCGGCGCGATCGCCTTCGCTCTGGCGATGGGCTTCGCCGGCGGATTCCTGCCGGCGGCGCGCGCCGCGCGCATGAAGATCGTCGACGCGCTGAGGGCCGCATGACCGCCCCGCAGGTCGGGCGGACGCGATGACCGGTCCGATCGCGCTGTTCGTCGTCTGCACGGCGATCTGGGGGTCGACGTGGCTCGCGATCACCTGGCAGCTCGGCGTCGTCGCGCCCGAGGTGTCGGTCGTCTACCGGTTCTCGATCGCCGCGGCACTGATCGCGGCGGGGTGCCTGGCGAGCGGACGGTCGCTGCGTTTCCCGCTCGCCGACCACGTCCGGTTCGCCGGCTGGGGCGTGATGTTCTTCGGCGTCAACTACGTCGCCGTCTACTACGCGGAGCGATACGTCACGTCGGGCATCGTCGCGGTCGTGTTCGCGGCGATCGTTGTCGCGAGCGCGGTGGGCATGCGCGTCTTCTACGGCACGCCGTACACGCCGAGAATGGCCACCGCCGCGGTGCTCGGCGTCGGCGGCGTCGTGCTCCTGTTCCTGCCGGAGATGGGCTCCACGACCGGCGGGACGAATCCCGCGCTCGGCGTCCTCTGGGCGTTCGTGTCGATGTTGCTCGCGACCGGCGGGACTCTCGTCGCCGTCAGCGCGCCGATGAAGCGGCTGCCGATCTTCCCGGTCACCGCCTGGGGCATGGCCTACGGCGCGGCGTCGGCGGCGATCGTCGCGGTCGTGAACGGCGCGCCGTGGACGTTCGACCCGCGGCTGCCGTACATGGCTACGCTCGCCTACCTCGCGGTGTTCGGTTCGGTCGTCGCATTCGGCGCCTACCTGACGCTGCTGCAGCAGGTCGGGGCCGGCCCCGCCTCGTGGACCGGCGTGTCGACGCCGGTGATCGCGATGCTGCTGTCGACCGCGTTCGAGGGCTATCGCTGGACGGCGATCGGTGTCCTGGGCGTGGCGCTCGCGGTCGTCGGGAACGTGCTGGCGCTGCGCGCGCCTCGATCGACCGGCTGACCGGCGGGGCGGCGGGGCGGCGGGCGGCCGGCGGCGGAGCCGCGCCGTCGCGGCCTCCGGCTATAGCTGTGGCCGACGTGAGATCACGTGTCGGCCGCTGGCGGCGACGGCAAGCGCTCGCCGTCGATCCCCGTCGCCAAGCGACGGGGCCCCTCGCCGGCGAAGCCGCGCCGCGGCCTCCGGCAATGGCTGGGGCCGACGTGAGATCACGTGTCGGCCGCTGGCGGCGACGGCAAGCGCTCGCCGTCGATCCCCGTCGGGGCTCTGTGCCGGCGGTTCCCGCCGGCGTCGATCCCCGCCAGGGCCCCTCGCCGGCGAAGCCGCGCCGCTACTCGAACGTCAGCCTGGCCTCGGTGATGAGCTTCCGCCAGTTGGCGAGGTCGCTCGCGATCAGCGCGCCCAGCCGCTCGGGCTCACCGGGGATCAACTCGGCGCCTTCGCGTTCGAGGCGCTCGCGCACATCGGGCTGCGCCAATACGCGCTTCACCTCGGCGTTGATGCGCACGATCGCCTCGCGCGGCGTCCCGGCCGGCGCGACGATGCCCCAGTAGTTGATCACCTCGGCGTTGGGCACGCCCTGCTCCTGCCACGACGGCACGTCCGGGAGCTGGGGGATGCGACGCGGGCCGGTGACGGCGAGCACCCGCACGCGCTTCTCCGCGGCGAGAGGCAGCGTCGCGGGGATCGACGCGGTCATCGCCTGCAGCGTGCCGCCGATCAGGTCCTTGGTCGCGTCGGCGATGCCGCGGTAGGGCACGTGGACGACGTGGGTGCCGGTGCGTGCCATGAAGAGCTCGAGTGCGAGGTGATTGACGCTGCCCGAGCCGGCGGACCCGTAGTTGAGCCTGCCCGGTTCGCGCCGCGCGAGCGCGACGAACTCGGCCATCGTTCCCGCCGCGACGTTCGGGCCGACGACGAACGCGAGCGGACCCGACGCGATGGCCGCGACCGGCGCGAACTGCGCGATCGGGTCGTAGCCCGGGTTCTTCGCGGACGCGGCGACCGTCGTGAACGGCGAGGCGACGAAGAGCAGCGTGTAGCCGTCGGGATCGGCCTTCGCGACCTCGGCCGCGCCGATCGCGCCGCCGGCACCGGTGCGGTTGTCGACGACGACCGGCTGACCCAGGCGCTCGCCGAGCTTGTGCGCGACGAAGCGCGCGACCGTGTCGGTGCCGGCGCCCGGGGAGAACGGGACGACGAGGCGTATCTGGCGCACCGGATAGGGCGTCTGGGCGAGCGCCGGCGCGGCACCGGCGAGCGCGGCGGCCAGGCAGGTCACCGCCGCGGCGACGAAACTTGCGATCGGGTGGGACTTCATGCGGTCTCCCGGAAGGCGACCGGAGACGATGCCGGCCGCGTGTGACGCGAGCATGACGACACCGGCGCGGGCTCGTCAATCCTCGTCGACGCGGGGAACGACGTCGACGTTGTCGATCAAACGGGTGCTGCCGAGCTTCGCCGCGCCCAGCACGATCAGCAGGTTCGGGTGGTCGAACCCCTCGGGGTGGGCGATGCGCAGCCCCAGGCCGTGGCGCACGGCGACGTAATCGACCTGCCAGCCGTTCCGCGCGAGTTCGGCGCGCGCGTCGGCCTCGAGATTGGCGAAGTCGTGGCGGCCGCCCGCGATCGCGTCGGCGATGCCGCGCAGCACGCGGTTGAGCCTCGGCGCCTCGGCGCGCTCGGCGGGCGAGAGGTAGCCGTTGCGCGACGACAGCGCGAGTCCGTCGTCCGCGCGCACGGTCTCGCCGGCGACGATCTCGATCGGCAGGTTGAACTGCTGGACCATCCCGCGCACGATCTTCAATTGCTGGCGGTCCTTCTTGCCGAAGATCGCGACTTGCGGGCGCACGAGGTTGAAGAGCTTGAGCACCACGGTGCACACGCCGTCGAAGAAGCCCGGCCGGAAGGCGCCCTCGAGATCGCTGCCGAGCGGCGGCGGCTGCACGCGGTAGAGCTGCGGCACCGGATACATCTCGTGCTCGGTCGGCGCGAACAGCACGTCGACGCCCTCGCGCTCGAGCCCGGCGCGGTCGGACTCGAACGTGCGCGGATAGCGGTCGAAGTCCTCGTTCGGGCCGAACTGCAGCCGGTTGACGAAGATGCTCGCGACCACGGCATCGCCGTGGCGTCGCGCGAGACGCATCAGCGCGAGATGGCCCTCGTGCAGGTTGCCCATCGTGGGCACGAACACGACGCGCTTCGCGCCGGCGAGCTCGGCGGCGAGGTCGTGGGCGGTCTGGCAGATCTTCATCGGTCGTCGTCGCTCGTCCGGTCGGAAATGCGATCAGAAGCCATGCTCGGGCGCGGGGAACGATCCGTCGCGGACCGCGGCGACGTAGGCGGCGATCGCCGCGGCGACCGAGTCGTGCCCGCGGAGGAAGTCGCGGACGAATCGCGCCGGTCTTCCCGGCGTCATCCCCAGCGCGTCGTGGACGACCAGGACCTGGCCGTCGCAGTCGGGACCGGCGCCGATGCCGATCGCGGGAATGGTCAGCGTGCGCGCGATCGCGCCGCCGAGCTCGCGTGGCACGCACTCGACGACGACGAGCGACGCCCCGGCCGCCTCGACCGCCTTCGCGTCGTCGACGACCGCGCGGGCGCCCTCGTCGGTCTTCCCCTGGACGCGGAAGCCCCCGAGGACGTGCACCGACTGCGGCGTGAGCCCGACATGCGCGCAGACGGGCACGCCGCGCGCGACCAGGTATTCGATCGTCGGGGCGAGCCAGCGACCGCCCTCGACCTTCACCATCTGCGCGCCCGCCTGGAGCGCGCGGACCGACGAGCGCAGCGCGTCCTCGGGCGAGCCCTGGTAGGTCCCGAAAGGCAGGTCGGCGATCACCAGCGCGCGCGCGGCGCCGGCGACGACGCAGCGCGTGTGGTAGACGATGTCGTCGAGCGTCACCGGCAGCGTCGTCGCGTGTCCCTGGACGACCATGCCGAGCGAGTCGCCGACCAGCAGGATGTCGACGCCGGCGCGGTCGCACAGGGCCGCGACGCTCGCGTCGTACGCGGTCAGCATCGCGAGCTTCTCGCCGGCCGCGGCGCGCCGCGCGAGCGCGGTGACCGTCAGGCGCGACGGACGCTCCGGCGACGCCGGAACCGGGTAGGGCGCCGAGTCAGGCGGACTGGCCAAGGTTGAAGAACTCCCGCCGCCCCCGCATGGCGGCTATGCGCCGGGTGAGCAGTTCGAAGTGTTCCGGATCGTCGACGAAATTGAGCCGCTCGCTGTTGACGATCAGCAGAGGCGCGTCGTCGTAGGCGTAGAAGTAGCGCGTGTAGGCGTCGGCGACCCGGGCGAGGTAGGACTCGGGCATCGACTGCTCGTACTCGACGCCGCGGCGATGGACGCGTTCGGTCAGCACCGGCACCGGCGCCTGCAGGTAGACGACGAGGTCCGGCGAGGGCACCTGGGGCTTCAGATGCGCGTGGATCTTGTCGTAGAGCGCGTACTCGTCGTCGGTGAGGTTCAGCCGCGCGAACAGCGGATCCTTGTCGAACAGGAAGTCGGCGACCGTCGGGCGGCGGAACAGGTCGAGCTGGGTGAGCGCGCGGAGCTGGTCGACCCGCTGGAACAGGAACGTGAGCTGGGCCGGCAGCGCGTAGCGGGCGCGGTCCTCGTAGAAGCGCGCGAGGAACGGGTTGTCCTCCGGCTGTTCGAGCAGGACGTCGGCCTGGAACCTCAGGGCCAGCTCGCGCGCGAGCGAGGTCTTGCCGGCGCCGATCGGCCCCTCGACGACGACGTAGCGGCGCTTCGACAGGTCCATGGCGGCGCGGCGCTCAGCGCGAGACGTGCACGCGGGTCGGCACGACCCGCTGGTTCCGGACCGCCCGCAGCGCCCGGCTCGCGAGCCCGCGTCCCGGGATCGCGGCATGCGGCGCGATCTCGACGAGCGGCACCAGCACGAACCCCCGCAGGTGCATCCGGGGGTGCGGCAGCGAGAGGCCCGGCGCGTGCAGCCGTCGCGACGAGAATAGCAGCAAATCGAGGTCGAGCGTCCGCGCCGCGTTGCGCGGACCGTCCGGGTCGCGCCGCCGCCGCTGCCGGCGCTCGATCTCGAAGAGGCGCGCCAGCAGCGCGCGAGGCGTGAGCGACGTGTCGACGATCGCGACCGCGTTGACGTAGTCGGGCTGCGGCCCGGTGGTCCCGATCGGCGCGGTCAGGTAGTTCCGCGACACCGCGAGCACGCGAGTGCGCGGCAGGCGCGTGAGCGCGTATCGCGCGCGCGCGATCTGGCGGCGGGGATGGGCGAGGTTGCTTCCCAGTCCGATCGCGGCGAGGGTCACGGCGCGTGCCCCGTCGCGCCGGCGCCCGCGCCCGGCGTGGACGTCATTCGCCGGCCGTGCCGCCGTCCGGGGGCGCTCCGCCGCCGTCCGGACCCGACTCGCGCCCCGTGCCGCGGCGTCCTCGACCGCGCGGGCGACGGCGCTTGCGCGGCGCCTCGTCGGGCTTCAGCATCGCCTCGCGTTCCGTTTCCGAGGCGTCCTGGTAGCGCGTCCACCAGTCGACGAGTGCGGCGGGCACCTCCCCGCTCTCGCCCCGGATCGCGAGGAAATCGTACGCCGCGCGGAATCGCGGGTGCTCGAGGAAGCGCGCGGGACGCGAACCCGCGCGCTGCTCGAACCGCGGCTGCAGCGACCAGATCTCCTTGATCGTCGCCTCGAACCGGCGCGGAATGGCGATGCGCTCGGCCTGCTGGTCGAGGACCTTGTCCATGGCCTCGAACATGGCCGGCTGCGGCTTGTCGCCCTTGGCTTTCGCCGCGCTCCAGCCGGCGAGCACCTCGTGCCACAGCAACGTCGCGAACAGGAACGCCGGCGACACGCCCAGGTCCTCGCGCACGCGCCGGTCGGTGTGCGCGAGCGCGACGTCGATGAACTTCTGTCCGAGCGGCTGCTCGAGGATGACGTCGAGGAGCGGCAGCAGGCCGTGCGCCAGGCCATGGGCGCGCAGGCTCCTGAGCGTCTCCGTGGCGTGCCCGGACAGCAGCAGCTTCTGCATCTCGTCGAACAGGCGCGCCGGCGGGACGTTCTGCATCAGCGGCGCGAGTTTCGCGATCGGCGCGGCGGTCCGCTTGTCGATGGTCACGCCGACCTTGGTCGCGAGCCGGACCGCACGGAGCATGCGCACCGGGTCCTCGCGGAAGCGCGTGACGGGCGGTCCGATCAGCTTGAGCCTGCGGGCGCGGACGTCCGCGACCCCGCCCACGTAGTCCCAGACCTCCTCGGACGACGGGTCGAAGTAGAGCGCGTTGATCGTGAAGTCGCGGCGGGCGGCGTCCTGCGCCTGCGTCCCGTAGACGTTGTCGGTCAGGAGCCGACCGTGCTCGTCGGTCGCCTCGTCGGCGTTCTGCGGCGCGCGGAAGGTCGAGACCTCGATGACCTCGTTGCCGACATGGACATGGACGAGCCGGAATCGACGGCCGATGATGAACGCGCGACGGAACAGCGGTTTCACCTGTTCGGGCGTGGCGTCGGTCGCGATGTCGAAGTCCTTGGGCGCGAGGCCGAGCATGAGGTCGCGGACCGCGCCGCCGACGACGAACGCCTTGAAGCCGGCGTCCTGGAGCCGGCGGGTCACGGTGCGGGCGGCGTAGCTCACCTGGTCGCGGCGGACCGGGTGTTCGTCGGCGCGGAAGACGCGGGGCATGTCCGACGGACGGCCTGGCCACAGGCGTGCGATCAGGCGGCGGATCATCGGGGACGTCGGGAACGGCGGGGCGCGGCGGGGCGCTTCGCGTCGGCGGGGGACGGGCTCGTTTTCGGGGCGGCGGATGATAGCACGCGGGGCGCGACCGGCTCCTCGCGCCAGTGCCCGGGCGCGAGGCCGTCGAGCGACCACGGACCGACCCGCCGGCGCACCAGTCTCAGGGTCGGGAATCCGACCGCGGCGGTCATGCGGCGGACCTGGCGATTCCGGCCCTCGGTCAGTTCGATCTCGAGCCAGGCGGTCGGGATCCGACGTCGGAAACGCACCGGCGGAGTACGCGGCCACAGGTCCGGCGGTTCGTCGATCGAACGGACTCGCGCCGGCCGCGTCGGCCCGTCGGCGAGCGCGACACCGGAGCGCAGGCGGGCGAGCGCCGGTTCGTCGGGGAGTCCCTCGACCTGGACCAGATAGGTCTTGGGGAGCTTGCGGCGCGGATCGGTGATCGCCGCCTGAAGTGCGCCGTCGGCGGTCAGGACGACCAGGCCCTCGCTGTCGGCGTCCAGGCGCCCGGCCGGATAGACGCCGGGAACTCCGCACAGCCCGGCGAGCGTGGGCCGTCCGTCGGCCGAGGTGAACTGGCAGAGCACGCCGTACGGCTTGTTGAGCAGCACAACCCGGCCGCCCGGGAGGCCGGGCATTGATCCTGATCTAGGTTTGACGCGATTGCCCATCGCCGCTGCGCAAGGAATCGGAAATCGAGGATAATTAAAGGCTTGTTGTAGCCTATGCCGTTGGCCGTCCGTCGCGGCGGCACTCGATGCCAACCCCGCCGGCCCGGGGCGCCTGCCGATGTCTCGGCGGGCGCCGAACCCGTGTCCGTCCGGGACCCGATCCGTCTTCCAGGAGATCGTCACGATGTATCAGCACGTCAAGGTTCCCGCCGGCGGAAGCAAGATCACCGTCAACAAGGACTACAGTCTCCACGTTCCCGACCATCCGATCATCCCCTACATCGAGGGCGACGGCACCGGTTTCGACATCACGCCGGTCATGATCAAGGTCGTCGACGCCGCGGTCGCGAAGGCCTACGGCGGCAAGCGGAAGATCCACTGGATGGAGATCTACGCCGGCGAGAAGTCGACGAAGGTCTACGGTCCCGACGTGTGGCTGCCCGACGAGACGCTCACGATCCTCAGGGACTACGTCGTTTCGATCAAGGGCCCGCTGACCACGCCGGTCGGCGGCGGCATCCGCTCGCTCAACGTCGCGCTGCGCCAGGAACTCGACCTGTACGTCTGCCTGCGGCCGGTCCGCTACTTCAAGGGCGTGCCCTCGCCGGTGAAGGAGCCCGAGAAGACCGACATGGTGATCTTCCGCGAGAATTCCGAGGACATCTACGCCGGGATCGAGTTCGAGGCCGGGACCGAGGACGCGAAGAAGGCGCTCGAGTTCCTGAAGGCCGGCTGGCCGGCGATGTACAAGAAGATCCGCTTCCCCGAGACGTCGGCGATCGGCTTCAA
>JADZDA010000125.1 GCA_020851255.1 Burkholderiales bacterium
CTCGCTGAACTTGTAGTTGTTGACCGGCGAGACGTACTGGTCGAACTCCTTCTTGGTCTGCCGGCCCAGGTTGCCGCGGTCGACCAGGAACAGCACGCGCCGCGCGCCGGCGTACTTGATCAGCCGGTAGATGAAGCTGATGGCGGTGAAGGTCTTGCCGGAACCCGTTGCCATCTGGATCAGCGCGCGCGGCTTGTTCTGCGCGAGACTCTTCTCCAGGTTGCGGATGGCGGTGATCTGCGCCGGCCAGAGCTTGAAGTCGCCCCATTCGGTGACGAGTTCCGGCATCGCGCGCACGCGGGTGATGAAGGTGCCGACCTGGTAGTGGGCGGGGCCTTCGGCGGCTTCGTTGCCTGCGGATTCGCCGCGCCCCTCACCCCGGCCCTCTCCCCGCTCACGGGGAGAGGGGGTGGTCTCGAGCCAGCTCGCGAGCGTCTCGGGGCGGTGGAACGCGAAGACGTTGCGCGCCCGCGGCTCGGGGTCTAGGCCGTTGGTGAAATGCGTCTCGGCGCCGGTGCTCTCGTAGATGAACGGCAGCGGACGTATCCACGCGGGCAGTGACGCGGGCAATCCGGCCGTGTATTTCGCCGACTGCCTTTCGACGCCGGTGAGCGTGACGCCCTCTTTTTTCGCCTCGATCACCCCGGCGGCCTTGCCGTCGACGTAGAGCAGGTAGTCGGCGAATCCGTGCCCCGGCAGCGGGAATTCGCGCACCGCCACCCCGCGCGCGGCGTGGATGGCGGCGTCCTTGACGTCGCAGACGTGCCAGCCCGCCTGCGCGAGCAGCGCGTCGATCGTCTTTCGAGCGCTGCGCTCGGCGGACACCGTTGTTTTTCCTCCCCTTTTCGGCTCGGCGATGCTAGCACGCGGCCCGCGGGGCGAAACGGCGGCGATTTGATGCCGGGCAAGGTTCGGCGGTCGCGGCGGATACGGGCGACGCCCGATGCGGGGGGTTATGGGGTGGGGCGCCGGCTGCGCCGCAGGCCCGGGCGGAGCCGGCGGGCTCGGCCGTCCGGTCGATGGCGGGCACGGGGCGATCCGATCGACGATGGCTCCGGATGGGTTCGCGGCGGGGGCGTCGCCTTGTTACGCATTACTTTACTCGTTATCGCGCCTGGCGTTACAGTCGTGCGAAACCGCCCGTGATCCGCCGCATCCGGCACAAGGGCCTCGAGCGGTATTTCGAGACCGACGATATGCGCGGCGTGCCCGCCTGGGCGAAACCCCGGCTCGACCGGATGCTCGACCGGCTCGATGCCGCGGTTTCGCCGGCCGACATGAACGTGCCGGGCTGGAGGTTCCATGCGCAGCGCGGCGTTCGCAAGGGGACGTACGCGGTCGCGGTCAGCGGGAACCTGCGGCTGACCTTCCGCTTCGAGGGCGACGACGTGGTCGGTGTCGATCTGGAGGACTATCACTGATGGACTCACGGGGATGGACCGGCGCTGATGGGCCGGCGCTGATCGACGGGAATCGACCGGGGCGCGTTCAAGGACGCTCATCGAAGGACGATTCCTGATGCAAACCCGTCGCGATCGCCACCGCAAGCCGACCCACCCGGGCGCGATCCTGCGCGAGGACGTGCTGCCGTCGCTGCGCATGTCGCAGGGCGAGTTCGCCCAGCGGCTGGGCGTTTCGCGCGTCACCGTCAACACGTTGCTGCAGGAGCGCCGCGACCTGTCGGTCGAGCTCGCCGCGCGCATCGCGCGGCTGTTGCGCCACACGCCGGAGAGCTGGCTGCGGATGCAGATGGCGGTCGACCTGTGGCGCGTCGCGCAGGACAAGTCGCTGATCGCCTCGATCAAGCCGCTGCCCAGGGACCGGATCGCGGCTTAGTCGAGCGTGATCCGATCGCACCGTCATTCGTGACGAGTGGATCGAGCGCGCGATCCGCGCGCCGCTGCGCGAACGCACCCAGCACGACGGCCGGATACAGCGGTGGACGATCGTTCCCGAGGCGGGCGGCCGGTCGTTGCGGGTGATCTTGCTCGCCGACGGAGAGACGGTCCGCGATGCCTTTTTCGACCGGCGGTTCCGGCCATGAGAGTCCGCTACTTCGCGAGCACCGACACGCTCTTCATCGAGTTGCGCGATGCCGAGGTCGTCGAGACCCGCGGCCTCGACGACGACACGCTGCTCGATGTCGACGCGCAGGGCGACATCTGCGCGATCACGATCGAACACGCGTCGACGCGCGCGGGAGCGCCGGGGTTCTCGTACGAACGGGTGGGAGCCTGATCGCGCGGATTCCGTTCCCGGCGGGATCGCGTCCCGCACCCGATCCCGTCTCCCGCGCTTCGTCGCCCCCCGCCGCGCCCCGTCGCGCGTCAACGCCCGCCGGTCCCCGGCCGTTTCGGGAACTTGAAGGAAGCGCAGAATGTCCGTCTGCCAGCGCGACCGGTTCGTCCGACCGCGCGTACCCGGGAGGCTCCGATGAACAAGTCCCTCGTTCCGGCGGCCGTGGCGGCCGCGACGGCGGCCATGTTAGCGCTCACTTCGCCGGCGGAGGCCGGTGGGGGCCGCTATTTCGGTAACGGCGGTCACGCAAGCGGCTCGCACTGGAACGGCGGACACGCCGGCGGCTCGCACTGGACCGGCGGCTACGGCGGTCAACGCCACTGGCACGGCGGCCACTGGCACTCGTCCTGGGGCTGGTACGGCTGGGGCTGGCCGGCGGCGGCGTTCGGCGCATCGGTCGCGCTCGCCGCGACCTGGCCGTACTGGACCGGCGGTTATTACTATTACGACGCTCCGGCGACCTATATCTATCCGCCGGCGGTCGTCTACCGCTCGAGCGCTCCGGTCGGCGAGATCGTCGCGCCGGCGGCCGCTGCCTCGCCCGCGTCGTGGGACTTCCGGCTCTTCTGTCCCGCGACCAACGCGTACTACCCGGACGTGCTCGACTGCGCGCCGTACTTCGTCAAGGTGAATCCGGACGCGAACGGTTCGAAGTCCCCGCCCGACGCGCAGCGCAAGTCCGCGCCGCCCGCGCCGCCGGTGTTTCCGCAGAGCGCGCCCGCGCCCGCGCCGAGTTCGTCGGTGCCCGGCGCCTACGTCCCGGCGCGTTTGCAGACCGTGTCGTACGCGCCGCCCGCAAGGGTGATTCCGGCGCCCAGGAAGCTCGGCCCCGGGATCGCGCTCGGCGCGCCGGCGCAGCCGGTGCTGGTGCAGGTCGCACAGGTGCAGGAGTGATGGATCGATGAGCGCGCTGATCACCGTGCACTCGCACCCGCTGCTGCGCGTCTGGGGCATCGTCGCGGCGATCGTCGCGCTGCTCTTGTTGCTGCGCGGCGCATGGCTGCCGGCGCTCGCGCTGTTCCTGCTCTCGCTCGCGCCGGTGATGCTGTTCGCGCCGAAGGGCCCGGACAGCGGACGGATCACGCTCTCGTGGCTGGGCGCGGTGCTGCTGCCGCTGATCGCGCTCGCCGCGCTCTTCGCGATCGTCGTCGCGATGGGCGGCATTCCGCCGATGCACGAGTGGGTGCGGCGGTAGGAGAAAGTAGGGTCAGACTCGAATTTCCAAATCCGGAATTTCGAGTCTGACCCTACTTTCTCGAAAGCACCTCGACGCCGACGCTGCGCCCTGCAGCGAGCAGCCACTCCCACAGCGACACGGCGTAGCCGCGGTAGCACATCAGCTCGTAGGCGTCGTCGCCGGCGAGCCGCGTGAGCGTCACGCCGATGTGGCCGCAGCGGGTCTGGACGCACGCGTTCGCGCCGAACACGCCGGGGTGGAGGTCGATGCTCGTGCCCTGCGCGAGGACGTCGCGCGCGGCCGGTCCCTTGATCGCGATCGCGGTGCGCGCGTGCGACAGGTCGGTGACGACTGCGCGGCCGGCGAGCGCGACGGCGAGCTCTGGCAGCGCGCCGTCCTTCGCGCCCAGCACGACGAGCCAGGTGCGCGGGCCGGCGGGTCGGATCGAGCGCGCCTCGTCGCCGACGACATGGCCGGCGGACGGGATCGCGTCGACGCCGACGCGTGTGGCGATCTCCGCGGGCAACGCGGTGTCGTGCGCGAACGCGGCGACCTGGACGATCGAAAGCCCCCGCCGCTCGCGCACGCGGATGCCGGGCTCGCCCTGCGCGTGTCCATGGCGACCCACGTGATACACGCCGGCGAGCGCGGAGCGGCGTTCGATCGCGATGGAGTTCATCGCGTTCCCTCGCGCGGGAGGTCGCCGTCCGGTCGCGTCGTCACCGAGCTTCTCATCCCTTCATCCTCGCGCCGTCGGGATCGACGAACGTCGGCGCGCACACGCGCACCGGCACGCGCTCGTCGGTCATCGGCGAGATCGCGTGGACGGTCTCGCCGGCGCGCGCGAGCCCGCGCTCGAGGAATCCGAGCGCGATGTGATGGCCGAGCGCGGGGCTCGGCGTCGACGAGCTGACCCAGCCCAGCTTCACCGGCAGCGCCGCGGGCGCGTCCGCGTCGACCAGGAGGCTGCCGGGCCGGATCGTCGCCCCGGGATCGATCGCCGCGAGTCCGACCAGCGTCGGGCGTGTCGGGTCGACGAGACCGGGCCGGTCGACCATCGCGCCGCCGATGTATTCGCGATCCTTGCGCAGCAGGCGGCCCAGCCCCAGGTCGTTCGCGGTGACGCGGCCGTCGAGTTCCGCGCTCGCGACGTGGCCCTTCTCGATGCGCAGCACGCCCATCGCCTCGGTGCCGTAGACGTCGATGCCGAACGGCTTGCCGACTGCGAGGATGCGCTCCCACACCGATTCGGCGTAGTCGGCCTCGATCGACATCTCGTAGGCGAGCTCGCCGGAGAAGCTCATCCGGAAGAGGGTCACGCGCGCGTCGCCGACCTTCGCCTCCAGGAGGCCCTGCGCCGGCAGCGCCGTGTCGCCGACGTCGGTGCCGGGCAGGAGCTGGGCGAGGACGTCGCGCGACCGGGGGCCGGCGATGGCGATCTGCGCGTACTGTTCGGTGACCGACGTGGCGCGCACGCGCAGCTCCGGCCACGCGGTCTGCAGCAGGAACTCCATCAGCCGCATGACCTTCGCGGCGCCGGCAGTCGTCGTGGTGAGGTAATAGCGCTCGGGCTCGAGTCGTGCGCAGGTGCCGTCGTCGGCGACGATCCCGTCCTCGCGCAGCATGACGCCGTAGCGGACCTTGCCGACCGCCAGCGTCTTCATGTTGTTGGCGTAGACGCGCTGCAGGAACACGGTGGCGTCAGGCCCGGCGACCTCGATCTTGCCCAGCGTCGAGACGTCCATCATCCCGACCTTCTCGCGCACGAGCACGCTCTCGCGCCACCAGGCGTCGCGGAAGGTCTCGCCGGGCTTGAAGTAGGCGCGCGGGC
>JADZDA010000126.1 GCA_020851255.1 Burkholderiales bacterium
GCCGGTTGACGCAGCGGATCAGCGTCGACTTGCCGGTGCCCGACGGGCCGATGATCGCGGTGATCCCGCGTGCGGCGATCTCGAGGTCGATGTCGACGAGGACGGGCTTCCCCGCGACATAGGACTTCGACAGGCGCCTGAGCGTCAGCATGGCCGGGGCGTACGAAGTCGGCGGACCGCCGCGACGCCCCGACGGAGCGCGCCGGCGGTCACTTCTTCTTCGCGGCGGCGTCCGCCTCGCGCTTGGTCTCGCGGTCGTAGTTCGCGCGGTCGAACGCCTGGCCCGAGCCCGACGCGACGTCGCGCACGACCTGCCAGGTCGTCTTGTAGTTGATCGGGAAGAAGCGGTCGGCGCCGTCGAAGGCCTTCTGCATCTCCGGCGTGAACCGGTAGTCGTAGAAACAGGTCAGCATCCGGTCGACGAGCTTGGGATCGAGGTCGTGCGCGTAGGCGAACGACGAGGTCGGGAACTTCTGGCTGCGATAGATCACGCGGAAGTCCGCCTCCTTGATCTGCCCGCGCACCGCCATCCGGTGGAAGACGTCGGAGGCGACCGCCGCCGCGTCGTAGTCTCCGGAGTTGACGCCCATCACCGACTGGTCGTGCTTGCCGGAGAACAGCACCTTGTAGTCCTTGTCCGGCGCGAGCCCCTCCTTGGGGAAGAGCGCGAGCGGCGCCAGGTGGCCGGAGTTCGACGACGGCGAGGTGTGCGCGACCTTCTTGCCCTTGAGGTCGGCGAGCTTCTGGAACGGCGAGGCCGCCTTGACGATCACGATCAGGTTGTAGCCCTGGAACTCCCTCGCCGTGCCCTTGACCGCGAACGGCACCGCGCCGGCCAGGTTCACCGCGAACGCCGTGGGCCCGGTCGAGAAGCCGCCGACGTGCAGTCGCCCCGAGCGCATCGCCTCGATCTCGGCCGCGTTCGACTGCACCTGGTAGAAGACGACCTTCTTGTTCAAGCACGCGGAGAGGTGCGTCGTGAACGGCTTGAAGATGTTCTCGTAGACCGCGGGGTCCTCGACCGGCGTGTAGGTGAAGACGATCGTCGACGGGTTCTTGACCTTCTTCGCTTCGGCCGGCGTGTCGGCGACCAGGTCGCCGTTCGCGTCGCAGAACAGCGTGTCCAGTTCGCCGCGGTTCTTGCACGCGTCGGCGGCGAGCGCGGCCGGGGCGTAGGCGGCGAACGGCAGGACGGCGAGCGCGAGCGCCGCCAGGATCGAGCGCAGGGTGCGGGACATCGGATCTCCTCGGAACGGGGCGCCGGCCGTCGCCGGCGCCGGACGGGCATATTACACTCACGAAACGGCGCCGCGACAGGCGTCGCCGGGCCGCGCGCCGCACCGGCGCGTCCCCAGTCGAGCCGACCCCATCGTGCATCCCGCGACCCCCGTCCACGTCGTCGTCATGGCCGCCGGCCTGGGCAAGCGGATGCGTTCGTCGCGGCCGAAGGTGCTCCATCCGATCGCCGGCCGGCCGATGCTCGCGCACGTCCTGGACGCCGCGCGCGCTCTCTCGCCCGAGGCGATCGCGGTCGTCGTCGGACACGGCGGCGATGAGGTCGAGCGCGCGCTCGCGGCGCCGGGCCTCGCGTTCGTGCGCCAGGAGCCGCCCCGGGGTACCGGAGACGCCGTCAGGGTCGCGCTCGCCGCGCTGCCGCGCGACGGTGTCACCGTCGTCACCAACGGCGACACGCCGCTCATCGCCTCGCCGATGCTCGCCGCGCTCGCCGAGCGTGCGGCGCGCGGGCGGCTGGCGCTGTTGACGGCCCGTTCGCCCGATCCGTCCGGCCTGGGGCGGGTCGTGCGCGAAGGCGACGCGGTGCGTAGGATCGTCGAGGATCGCGACGCGACGCCCGCCGAGCGCGCGATCGACGAAATCTACACCGGCGTACTGGCGGCGCCCACTGCGCTGCTCGCCGCCTGGGTGGCGAAGCTCGTTCCGCACAACGCGCAGAACGAGTACTACCTGACCGATGTCGTCGCCGCGGCGGTCGCCGACGGCGTTCCGGTCGATGCGATCGTCGCGGCCGACGAGGAAGACACGCGCGGCATCAACGACCGCGCGCAGCTCGCCGCCGTCGAGCGGATCGTCCAGCGGCGGCTCGCCGACGCGCTGATGCGCGGCGGCACGACGCTCGCGGACCCGGCGCGATTCGACCTGCGCGGGTCGCTCGCCTGCGGCGCCGACGTCTCGATCGACGTCGGCTGCGTGTTCGAGGGCGCGGTCACGCTCGCCGAAGGCGTGCACGTCGGGCCCTACTGCGTGCTGCGCGACGTATCGGTCGGCGCCCGAACCGAGATCGCCGCGTACTCGCATCTGGACGGCGCGACCATCGGCGCGCGCGCGCGTGTCGGCCCCTACGCGCGGCTGCGGCCGGGCGCGCAGCTCGCCGACGACGTCCACGTCGGGAACTTCGTCGAGGTGAAGGCGTCGACGCTGGGTCGCGGCGCCAAGGCGAACCACCTCGCGTACGTCGGCAACGCGACCGTCGGCGAGCGCGTGAACATCGGCGCCGGCGCGATCACCGCGAACTACGACGGCGCGAACAAGCACCGCACCGTCATCGGCGACGACGCGTCGATCGGATCGAACTGCGTGCTCGTCGCCCCGATCGAGATCGGCGCCGGCGCGACCGTCGGCGGCGGCAGCACGATCGGCAAGAACGCGCCGCCCGGCGAGCTCACCGTCGCCCGCGCGAAGCAGGTGACGGTCAAGGGCTGGAAGCGGCCGGCGAAGAAGCGCTGAGCGCGGGCGCGCCGCGAACGACACTCGCAGATGCGCTTCCGACGGCGACCCGACGCCCGATATCCAGCGTCGCGCCGGGCGAGCAAACCGGATCAGCCGCCGCGGCGGTAGAGCTGGACGTACGCCAAGGTGACGATCGCGAGGGCGAGCAGGAGCAGCGCCGTCTCGCCCGAGGTCGGCACCGGCACGCTCGCGGTCGCA
The DNA here is from genome assembly GCA_020851255.1 of Burkholderiales bacterium. Classification (GTDB taxonomy): domain Bacteria; phylum Pseudomonadota; class Gammaproteobacteria; order Burkholderiales; family Casimicrobiaceae; genus VBCG01. Next base: position 2,947 of record JADZDA010000126.1, read on the forward strand.
GCCGGGGCCTGCGGCGCGATCGCGAACGCGTTGTCTATCAGCACCTCGAATGCGCCGCTGACCCGACAGTCGATCAACAGCGAAAGCGCGACGACGCCAGCGCCGACCGTACGGCTATCGGCAACCGCGGAATAGCCGGCACCGGGGGTCGTCGCGACCAGGCCGATCGCTCCGCTCGCGCCCGCCGTGCATGCGGCGTCCGACCATTGCTGCCAGCCCGCGGTGCAGCTCGGGGCCGTGCCGCTGACGAGCGAGACCGCGTATCCCAGCGGCACGACCTGCCCGGGGGATACGCTGAAACACGGACTGCGGATTCCGAAGGCGTCGAGCGAGCCGAAATTGGCCGAAGTCCCTCGCAACGCGCCACCGTTTTCGCCCAGGCCCGCGGCGAACGCGGGCGTTCCCCCGTTCGGGGTCCACGCGGCCACGGCACCGGCGTCCTCGAATCCGCAGGGGCTGACCGCGTTGTTCGCGACGGTCGTGCATTCGACCGCGAGTGCAGGACCGCCTGCGAGGGTAACGACGAGACCGAGCAGCGAGAGAACACGGTGCCGGCAAGACATCTTGGCCTCCCTGGGACCGGTGGCGGTTGCAGGGCGTCGACGATTTCGACGCCGGGGCCGGCAATTTACCCTAAGTGGGATGTGGATACAACGGGCGATGCGCAGCGCGGCCCAGGCGCCCGGCCCGGGGGGTCGCGGAGCCGCTCCCCGAACGGCGAGTCGCTACGGGGAGGGTCGATCGGCTGAGAGCGGGAACGCGCCCAATGGCAGCGCCGGCGCGAACTTCGCCCGCTTCGACGCGAAGGAGCTGCGCACGTTGCGCACGTACGCGTCGTCGGTCATGACGCGCGCGAGGAACGCCTGCCAGGCGCCCATGTCGGTCACCGTCGCGATCAGCACGAAGTCCGGGCCGCTCGCGGTCCGGTAGCACTGCTGGACCGCCGGGTCGGCGGTCGCGCGCGCTTCGAACGCGTCCTGGGTCCGCGCGGTCTGCGGCTCGAGCGTCACCTCGACGATTGCGGTCAGGCCCGGCGCGAGCTTGTCGGCCGACAGGATCGCGACGGTTCTCTCGATGGTTCCGTTTTCGGTGAGTCGCCGCACCCGCCGCAGGCAGGTCGCCGGCGAGACGTGGACGCGCTCGGCCAGCGCC
>JADZDA010000127.1 GCA_020851255.1 Burkholderiales bacterium
GGGCGCGACGTCCGTGTCGTCGGCGCACCCTGCGTCGGGCGCTGCGATAGCGCACCGGTCGCGGTCGTCGGCCGTCGCGTCGTCGGGAACGCCGACGAGGCGGGCGTCGCCGCCGCGATCGCCTCGCGCCGCCACGCGGCCGCGCCCGTCCGGCCGATCGGCTACGCCGCGTCGCGCGAGGCGGGCGTCTACCGCGCGTACGCCGATCTCACCGGCGGTCGCCTGCGCGCCGACGACGTGATCGCAGCGCTCGAGGCCTCGGGCCTGCGCGGCCTGGGCGGCGCCGGCTTCCCCGCCGGACGCAAATGGCGCTCCGTGCGCGCCGAGGCCGCGCCGCGCTACCTCGCGATCAACGCCGACGAGGGCGAACCGGGCACGTTCAAGGACCGGCGACTCCTCGAGCGCGAGCCGCATCTCGCGCTCGCGGGCGCGCTGATCGCCTCGGCCGTCGTCGGCATCGAGGCGATCTGGATCTACGTGCGCGACGAATACCACGGCGCCCGCGAGGCGCTCGCGCGCGAGGTGGCCGCGCTCGTCGCCGACCCGCCGGTGCCCGGCGTCGCCCTGCCGCGCATCGAGCTGCGCCGCGGTGCCGGCGCCTACATCTGCGGCGAAGAGTCGGCGATGATCGAGTCGATCGAGGGCAAGCGCGGACTGCCGCGACTGCGCCCGCCCTATGTCGCGCAGCGCGGCCTGTTCGGCCGCCCCACGCTCGAGCACAACCTCGAGACGCTCGCCTGGATCCCGCTTATCCTCGCGCGCGGCGCCGAGTGGTTCGCGGGCCAGGGACGCCGCGGCCGCAAGGGCGTGCGCGCCTGGTCGCTGTCGGGACGCATCCGCAAGCCCGGCGTCGTCTTCGCGCCGGCCGGCGTCACCGCCCGCGAACTGGTCGACGAGTTCGGCGGCGGCATGCTCCCCGGCCACGAACTCTACGGCTACCTGCCGGGCGGCGCGTCGGGCGGCATCCTGCCCGCGTCGCTCGCCGACCTGCCGCTCGATTTCGACACGCTGGCGGCGCACGGCTGCTTCGTCGGCTCCGCGGCGATGATCGTGCTCTCGCAGCACGACCGCGCGATCGACGCCGCGCGCAACGTCATGCGCTTCTTCCGCGACGAATCCTGCGGCCAGTGCACTCCCTGCCGCGCCGGAACCGCGAAGGCGGTCGAGTTGATGGAACCCGCCGCCTGGGACCGGCCGCTGCTCGAGTCGCTCGCGCGCACGATGGCCGACGCGTCGATCTGCGGCCTGGGCCAGGCGGCACCCAATCCGCTGAAGTCGGTCTTCGCGAATTTTGCCCACGAACTCGACCGGAGCGATCGGCGATGAACCGCACGTTCCTGCTCGACGGCCGGCGCGTCGAGGCGTGCGACGACGACACGATCCTCACCGCCGCGAAGCGCGCCGGCGTCGACATCCCGCACCTGTGCGCGAAGGAAGGCTACCGGCCCGACGGCAATTGCCGCGCGTGCGTCGTCGAGATCGGCGGCGAGCGCGTGCTGGCGGCATCGTGCTGCCGTGCGCCGACCGAAGGCATGGTGGTGTCGTCGGCGAACGAGCGGGCGCGGGCGGCGCAGCGGGGTGTGGTCGAGCTGCTGCTCGCCGACCTGCCCGTCGACGCGGTCGGCGCGCCGCTGCGCCACGACTCCGAGCTCGCGCACTGGGCGCGCACGCTCGGCGTCGCCGGATCGCCGTACCCGCGGACGATCGCGGCGCCCGTCGCCGACGTCTCGCACCCGGCGATCGCCGTGGATCTCGACGCCTGCATCCGCTGCACGCGCTGCGTGCGCGCCTGCCGCGAGGAACAGGGCAACGACGTCATCGGGATGGCCTGGCGCGGCGAGCACGCGACCATCGTCTTCGACCTGGCCGACCCGCTGGGCGCCTCGACCTGCGTGGCCTGCGGCGAATGCGTGCAGGCCTGCCCGACCGGCGCGCTCGCGCCCGCCGGCGGTGTCGCGCGCGCGCCGGCCGACCGCGTCGTCGAGTCGCTGTGCCCGTACTGCGGCGTCGGCTGCCGCGTCGGCTGGCACGTGCGCGACGACCGGATCGTCATGGCCGAGGGACGCGACGGACCGGCGAATCACGGGCGCCTGTGCGTCAAGGGCCGCTACGGGTTCGACTACGCGCGGCACGCCGAGCGCCTGACGCGCCCGCTGATCCGCAGGGCCGGCGTGCCCAAGTCGGTCGAGCTGCTCGCGCCGGAGCGCTACGCCGAGGTCTTCCGCGTGGCGAGCTGGGACGAGGCGCTCGACGCCGCCGCCGCGGGACTGAAGTCGCTGCGCGAGCGCCACGGGCCGGCGTCGCTCGCGGGCTTCGGCTCGGCCAAGGGCAGCAACGAGGAAGCCTACCTGGTCCAGAAGCTCGTCCGCACCGCCTTCGGCAGCAACAACGTCGACCACTGCACGCGGCTGTGCCACGCGTCGAGCGTCGCGGCGCTGATGGAAGGGCTGGGCTCGGCCGCGGTGTCCAATCCGGTCGCCGACGTGGAGCACGCGGCGTTCGTCATGGTCATCGGCGCCAATCCCGCCGAGAACCACCCGGTCGCCGCCACCTGGATCAAGAACGCGGTCCGGCGCGGCACGACGCTGGTCGTCGCCGACCCGCGCGCGACCGCGCTCGCGCGCCACGCCTGGAAGCACCTCGCGTTCCGGCCGGACGCCGACGTCGCGATGCTGCAGGCGATGCTGCACGTCATCATCGCCGAGGGGCTCGTCGACGAGCGCTTCGTGCGCGAGCGCACGCGCGACTACGAGGCGCTCGCCGCGAGCGTCGCGCACGCGACGCCGGAGTCGATGTCGGCGGTCTGCGGCATCGACGCCGGGACGCTGCGCGAGGTCGCGCGCCGCTACGCGACGTCGAAGGCGTCGATGATCCTCTGGGGCATGGGCGTGTCGCAGCACACCCACGGTACCGACAACGCGCGCTGCCTGATCGCGCTCGCGCTCACCACCGGACAGATCGGGCGTCCCGGCGCCGGGCTGCACCCGCTGCGTGGCCAGAACAACGTCCAGGGCGCCTCCGACGCCGGCCTGATCCCGATGGTGTTCCCCGACTACCGGCGGGTCGGTGACGACGGCGCGCGCTCGGTGTTCGAGCGCGCGTGGGGCGCCGCGCTCGACCCGAACCCCGGGCTCACCGTCGTCGAGATCACGCGCGCGATCGACGCCGGCACGATCCGCGGCCTGTACGTCATGGGCGAGAATCCGGCGATGTCCGACCCGGACGCCGGACATGCGCGCGGCGCGCTCGCGAAGCTCGAGCACCTGGTCGTGCAGGACATCTTCCCGACCGAGACCGCCGGCTACGCCGACGTCATCCTGCCGGCGAGTTCGTTCTTCGAGAAGGCCGGGACGTTCACCAACACCGACCGGCTCGTGCAACTGGCGAGCCCGGTCGTGAGCCCTCCCGGCGACGCGAGGCTCGACCTGTGGATCATCCAGGAGCTCGCGCGGCGGCTGGGCCTCGACTGGCGCTACGAGGGACCGCACGCCGGCGTCGCCGCCGTCTACGAGGAAATGCGCGCGCTGATGCCGTCGATCGCCGGCATCTCCTGGGCGCGGCTGGAGCGCGAGCGTTCGGTCACCTATCCGTGCCCCAGCGAGACCGATCCGGGACATCCGGTCGTGTTCATCGACCGGTTCCCGACCGCCGACGGACGCGGGCGCCTGGTCGGCGTCCGGCCCTCGCCGGCGGCCGAGCTGCCCGATGCCGAGTACCCGCTGGTGCTGATCACAGGGCGGGAACTCGAGCACTGGCATACCGGTGCGATCACGCGGCGGTCGGAGACGCTCACCCGGCTCGCTCCCGGCGCGACCGCATCGATGCATCCGGCGACACTCGGGAAGCTCGGCATCGAGCCCGGGGACCGCGTGCGCGTCGAATCCCGGCGCGGCGGGATCGCGTTGCCGGCGCGTGTCGACTCGCGCGTCCCCGACGGCGCCGTCTTCATCCCGTTCTACGACGGACGTGCGGCGGCGAACTTGCTCACCATCGCGGAGATCGATCCGACCGGGAAGATCCCCGAGTTCAAGTTCTGCGCCGTTCGCGTCGCCGCGGAGGTTTGACTGCCGGCCGGGGGCCGCCAGCGGTGACGATTCGTTTTCGTCTGGCGGAATTCATTGCCGACTGGCGGAATTTGCGCCGTTGTGGTTAGATCGCGGCGACGATGAACCCGACTTCCGCCCACCGGCCGACGCCGCCCGCGCGCCGCGGCCGCACGCCTTCCGAGTCGTCGACCGGCTCGGGCCAGGTCCAGAGCCTGACGCGGGGCCTGTCGATCCTCGAGTGCCTGGCGCGCGCCGAAGGCGGGCTCACGCTGACCGACATCTCGCACCGGGTGTCGCTGCCGCCGTCGACGACGCACCGGCTCCTCTCGACGCTCGAACGCGGCGGCTACGTCTACCAGGCGGGCGACCTGGGCCTCTGGTACGTCGGCCTGCACGCGTTCACCGTCGGGTCGAGTTTCCTCGCCTCGCGCGACTGGGTCGCGCAGAGCCACCCGTACATGCGCCGGCTGATGGAACAGTCCGGCGAGACCGCGAATCTCGCGATCCTCGACGGGACCGAGGCGGTGTTCATCGACCAGGTCCAGTGCCGTGAAACCATGCGCACGATCGTCCGGCTGGGCCGCCGCGTCCCGCTGCACGCGTCGGGCGTCGGCAAGGCGATCTTCGCGGCGCTCCCCGACGAGCAGATCGAGGCGATCCTCAAGGTGAAGGGCCTGCCGCGGATCACCGAGAACACGATCACCGCGCCCGAGACCATGTGGGCGAGCCTGCGGGTGATCCGCCAGCGCGGCTATTCGTTCGACGACGAGGAGCACCTGATCGGCACGCGCTGCGTCGCCTCGCCGATCTACGACGAGCACGCCGAGGTGCTGGGCGCGATCTCGCTCGCCGGGCCGGTGTCGCGGCTGCCCGACCCGCGCATCCGCCAGCTCGGGCCGGTGGTGGCCCACATCGCCGAGGACATCACGAAGAAGCTCGGCGGCCGGTGGCCGCATCCGCATTGACGCCGAACCGCATCGGCGCAGAGCGGCGCGGAACGCGGCGCACGCCGGTGCGGTCGAACGCCCGACACACGACGCCCGGCCCGACTCCATGATTCGAATCGACTCCCGCATCCGCCGCGCGGCCCTCGCCTGCGCGGCCGTTTCGACGATCGCCGGCACCGCCGCCGCGGAAGGCCCGTTGTCCCGCTACACGCCGCCCGCCGACCCGGCCCTCGCCGAGCGCATCGCCGCCGCCGACCTCGCCGCCGGCGAGCGCTCGTTCGACCGGCGCTGTGCGACCTGCCACGACGCGGTGAAGACCGGCGCGCACTCCAAGGGTCCGCACCTTTGGAACGTCGTCGGCCGCAAGGCCGGCAGCGCGCCGGGGTTCGCCTATTCGGACGCGATGAAGAACTCGGGACACACGTGGACGCTCGCGGCGCTCGATTACTTCCTCGCCGACACCGAGCGCGCGGTACCCCGCCGTGCGATGGACTTCACCGGGCTCGCCGACGCGAACGCGCGGGCCGCGCTGATCGCCTATCTGCGGACGATGTCGGATTCCCCGGTGCCGCTGCGCTGAGCGAGGGCGCCGATCTCGCGCCCGCGTAGACCCGCGCCGGCGGCGGCCGAGCGGCCGGACCCCGGCAGCCGATCCGCGGACCAGCCGCGCCCAGCGGCGCGCGAGGTCCGGACCGGCCGGCGGCGACCCGCTCGAGAGCAGCGCATCGGCCGCCGCGGGATCGTTGCTGGTGAGCACGATGTCGCACCCGGCGTCGATCGACGCCCGCGCGCGCGCGACGATGTCGCCGGCGCCGCACGCGCCGGCCATCCCGAGATCGTCGGAGACGATCGCACCGTCGAACCCGAGCCGCCCGCGCAGGACATCGTGCAGCCAGATGCGCGAGTACCCGGCCGGCCGGTCGTCGACCTGCGGGTAGATCACGTGCGCCGGCATCACGGCCTCGAGTCCCGCGCGCACCAGCGCCGCGAACGGCACGAGGTCGTCGGCGGCGATCGCGCTCATCGGCCGATCGTCGACCGGGATCTCGGTGTGCGAGTCGGCGGCGACGTGTCCGTGTCCGGGAAAATGTTTCCCCACCGCGGGCAGCCCTCCCGCGTTCAGGCCGCGCCTGAGCGAAGCCGCGAGGTGCGCCGCGGCGTTGGGGCTGCGGTGGAACGCGCGGCGGCCGATCACCGTCGACGATCCGTAGTCGAGATCGAGCACCGGCGCGAACGAGAAATCGACACCGACGTCCTTCAGTTCGGTCGCGATCGTCCGCCCGAGCCGCTCGGCCTCGGCGGACGCTCCGGCGACGTCGCGGTCCCAGCGCTCGCCGAGCGTGCGCATCGCCGGGATCTCGGTGAAGCCGTCGCGGAAGCGCTGGATCCTGCCCCCCTCGTGGTCGACGGCGATCGGCAGCATCGGGGCGCGCAGCGCGTGGATCGCGCCGGTGAGCGCGCGCAACTGCTGCTTGTCCGTGTAGTTGTGCGCGAAGAGGATCACGCCGCCGACGAGCGGATGGGCGAGTCGCTCGCGATCCTCGGTGGAGAGTTCGGTCCCGGCGACGCCGAGCATCACCGGGCCGCGCGCCAGCGCGATCGTCACGCCCGTCTCCCGGCACCGGCCTGCGCGCCCTCGCGGATCAGGCGTTTCATCTCCCGGACCGCCTCGCGCATGCCCGCGAAGACCGCGCGCGACACGATCGCGTGACCGATGTGCAGCTCGCGCACGTCGGGCAGCGCCGCGACCGGCTGCACGTTGAAGTAGTTGAGCGCGTGGCCGGCGTTGAAGCGCAGGCCGGCGGCGACGATCGCCTCGCCCGCCCGCCGGATCCTGTCGAGCTCCGCGACCACCGGCGCCGCCCGCGCGTCGCGTCCGCGCGCGTGGAAGGCGTGCGCGTACGGCCCGGTGTGGATCTCGCAGACCCTGGCGCCGACGGCCGCCGCCGCCTCGACCTGGCGGAGGTCGGCGTCGATGAACACGCTGGTGACGATCCCGGCGTCGGCGAGCCGCGCGATCGCGTCGGCGATCGCGGCGCGCTGGCCGTCGACGTCGAGCCCGCCCTCGGTTGTGATCTCGTGGCGGCCTTCGGGCACGA
>JADZDA010000128.1 GCA_020851255.1 Burkholderiales bacterium
AATTCGAGTCTGACCCCAATTCGGGCCCAATTCGAGTCTGACCCCAATTACCCCAATTGCCTCATGCCGCCCTCGCCGCCACCAGCATACGCCCCTCGGCCTCGGCCACGGTCTCGCCGCGCTGGTTGACCGCGACCGCGCGCATCGTGACGATTCCACCGCCGTGTTGCGGCTTGTCGTCCTTGGCGGACACCGTCCAGGTCGTCGTCAGCGTGTCGCCGGCGCGCACCGGCGCGCGGAACTTCGTCGACTGCTCGAGGTAGGCGATCGCCGTGCCGTGGAAGATCATGCCCACGGCCCCGCCCATGATCGCGGCGGTCATCACGCCATGCAGGATCCGGGTGCCGAACCGCGATCCGGCCGCGAACGTGTCGTCGACGTGGTGCGGGTTGAAGTCGCCGATCAGCCCGGCGCCGACGACGAGATGGGTATCGGTGATCGTCAGCGTGCGCGAGTACGCGTCACCGATCGCGACCTCGTCGTACGTCTTGCCGCTGCCGTCCATGCCGGTCATCGGCGATCCGGGATCGGCTCGTGGCGAAAGCCGGACTTCTCGATACCGTCCCGCAGCGGTTCGAACGCGACATCGACGTCCGCGCTCGCCCCGCGCACACCGAGCTCGATGCGCCGCCCGCCGTCGGGCAGGAACGCGGGAAGGCTGAACAGACGCACGCGGGGAAACCGCGCGACGATCGCGTCCATCAGCGGCAGCAACTGGCTCTCTCCGGCGTCGTAGACGGCGATCGCCCGCTCGATCGGCGGCTCGCGGACGAGATCCGGGTATCGGGTCGCGAGCACCCAGTCCATCATCGGCCAGGCCATCTGCGGGAAGCCGGGCAGGAAATGGTGGTCGCGAACCGAGAATGCCGCGATCCGATTGAACGGATTCGGGATGATCGTCGCGCCGGCGGGAAAGTCGGCCATCAGCACGCGGTGCGGATACGCCTCGGCGCCGAAGCGGGCCTCGATCTCGCGGAGCGCCTCCGGGTGGCGCTCGAGGCCCACGCCCAGCGCCGCCGCGGCCGCCTGCCGCGTGTGGTCGTCGGGCGTGGCGCCGATGCCGCCGAACGAGAAGACGAGGTCGCCGCGCGCGAACGAGTCGCGGTAGAGCGCGGTCAGGCGCCCGCGGTCGTCGCCGGCACAGTGCGCCCAGTCGACGGCGAGCCCCCGCGCGGCGAGCGTCGCGATCGCGTGGGGCAGGTGCCTGTCCTGCCGCTTGCCCGAGAGGATCTCGTCGCCGACGACGACCACGCCGATCGACGGCGCGTATGCGACCGCACCCACGGCGTCAGGCGGCGATCGGCGGCAAGCGATCCTCGAGCTTGCCGATCACGGTGTTGAGCGCGCGGTCGAGCAGCGGCTCGGCCTCGACGACGCGCGCGCGGTCGGCGCGGAAGCGCTCGGCCAGTTCCTCCGCCGTCATCGACAGCGCCTTCTGGCCCTGGCGGTTGGTGAAGAGGTAGGTGCCGCGCAGCGGGCTGATCCACGCGAGCTTCGCGAACGCGAGCTGCCCGTCGTCGCCCTCGAACTCGATCCACATGCCGCGGTCGAGGCCGCGGGCGATCTCGAGGTACTGGTCGTCGAGGATCTCCGGCTCCACGGGCGGCGGTGCCGGCTCGGCCGGCGCCATCGCCTCGGCCAGCGCCTCGGCCTGCCGCGCCGCCCTCTCGTCGCCGGCCGCTTTCGCGATCTCCGCCTGCGCGCGCGCCGCCTCGGCCACCGCCGCGGTCGGCGAATCGACCTGCGCGAAATGCGGTTTCACCGCGGCCGCGTGCGCCTCCACGAGATTGGACATGAAGCTCTCGCGCTCATCGGCGGCCCAGGCCGACGGCGGCACGCCGGCCAGGAGCCGCTTGAGCAACGAAGGCAGCAGTGCGATCAGATGGCGCCGGTCCTCGGTGGTGCGCTTGGGCTGGACGCTCCAGACGAGGTCCTCGAGCGTCGCGACCGAGGCGGTCCAGGTCTCGCTGTCGTCGCCTTGCGCGGCGTAGACCTTCGCCATCGCCGCACGCCAGCGCTCACGCAGGAACGCGGCCAGGAACCTGGGCACCGGCGACGCGTCGATGCGCCGCTCGACCTCGCCGCGCGAGACGTTGTCGGCGATCTCGACCCGGTCGCGCTGGTGGATCTCCTCGGCCGTCGTGCTGATGTTCGTCTCGGCGTGCTTCTGCTCCTCGGCGAGGAACGCGTCGAGATCGGCCTTGAGCTCGTCGAAGATCGCGAGATCGTCCGCGAAACCGTCGAGGATCCGGTGGACGATCGCCTCGATCTTCCGGTAGAGCGGGTCGTCGTTGCCCATCGCCGGCGACCAGCCGCGGCCGGCCTCGGCGAGCGCGTTGACCAGGACGCGGGACGGGTGCGTCTTCTTCGCGAAGAAGGCGCCGTCGAGCATCGCCGCCTTCAGCACCGGGATCTGCAGGCGCGCGAGCAGCGCCTTGATGCCGTCGGGGAGGTCGCGCGTCTCGAAGATGAAGTCGAACAGCATCGCGACCATCTCGATGGTCATCGACTCGAGCTGGTTCACCCTCTTGCCGAGCGGCGACTCCTGCAGATCGCGCAGGACGTTGTGCAGTCCCTCGGGGATGCCGGAGAACTGGACGATCGCGCCGCCGCCCAGGTCGAACGCGCTCTGCCCCGCCTGCAGCCTCGTCAGGCCCTCGTGCAGCACCGGCGTCGCGATGATCGGCGCGCCGGGGACGTACCCCGACGGCGTCGGAGCCATCGGCGCGAAGGTCACCGGCGGCAGTCCGCCGGGCAGCGCGATCTCGGGGAAATCCATCCCGCCGCCGGCCGCCCCCTGGGCCGGGTACGCGCCCGCCGGCATCGCGCCCGGGTTCGGCGCCGGCATCCCCGCCGGCGTGGCGTGGGCGGTGCTCGCCGCCGTGCCGAACATCCGGCGGAACAGCGACATCACGTCGACTTCGGCGGCCGCGAGCTGCTGCGCCGCCGCGCGCTCGCGTGCTTCGGCCGCCGCCTTGCGCGCATCGGCCGCGGCACTGCGCACCGGCGCGGTGGGCCGCGAGATTCCGGGGACGACGCGCATGTTGGCGAGATGGCGGTTGATGTCGCCGTAGATCGAAGCGATGTCGCCCAGCGACGCCTGGTTGAGATCCCTGAGGATCTGGAAACGCATCCGCGTCTCGGTCTTGATCTGGCGCAGCCCCTCGGCGAACGCCTCGACGATCGTCACCGGCGCCAGCGGATTGCGATCGGGTTCGAGATCCGGCTTGCCGAGCAGGAAGGCCATGCCGCGGTTGAGCTGCGAAAGCTCGTCGAAGCACGCGTTCTCGATGATCCGCGTGATGTTGCCGGTGAGTACCGCCTCGTCCATCGCCGAGGTGTCGACCAGCGTCAGCTTGGTCGGGTCCATCTTGGTGTAGTCGGCCTTCGGCTCCTCGCGCCCGGCGATGCGCTCGTCGATGCGCTTGCGCAGCCGCTGCTCGAACTCGGACATGAGCTTGGCACGCTCGCTCATCAGGAACGCTCGGGCGTCGAGGTAGAGCGTCTGCTCCTCGCGCAGGTCGGTGCGCCCGGCCCGGTCCATCAGGATGTCGCCGACCCGGTCGAGCATCGACGAGAACGCGATCAGCAGGCGATGCACGGCGAGGTCCCGGCAATCCGCCAGGATCTTGGCCTGCTCGCGCGGTGGTGGCCGCCGCACCGCCGTTTCGGTCGCCGCAGTGTTCACGAGTGTGGGAGGTCCGGAGGCTGGCGCCACGGGACCGGCGGAGCTGCAACCGCGCAACGGCCGCGCGGGCGCGAACACATCGCCGGAGCTTCGAGCGCCAACTCACTGTAGCACGGTGGGTTTTCGCCTGCCAGCCGACCGGCCGCCGGACCGCCACCGCCCGGGTTGCGGGCCGGGGCCGAGCCGGCGCGCGCGCCCTGCGGTCGGCCGATCCGGCCCGATTTCCGGCGCCGCCCGGGGACGCAACCCCCGTCGACCGCCCCGGACCGGCGGGTCTCGGTCGCCTTCGGCCCCCCGTACGAATCGGGTTTTCCGGCCGACCGGGATTGCGGCCCCGGCAGGAGCCGGAAGCGACGCCGCCGGCGTTTCGGCACTGGCTTTCCGGCCTGGGGCGCCTGGCGGCGACCCCGCCGCCCGCGCTATCGGTCCGCCAGCGCCGCCCAGGCCTTCTCGACCCGCTTGTAGGACACCGGCGCGGGGGTCTTGAGTTCCTGGGCGAACAGCGACACCTTGAGTTCCTCCAGGAGCCAGCGAAACTCGTCGAGCGCCGGATCGGCGCGTCCCGCCGTGCGATCGTTGTCGCGCCGCTCCCGCCAGCGCCGGATCCAGGCCTCGATGTTCCCGGCGTGCTTCGCGTCGCGCTCCGGATGTTCGAGCGCCTTGACGTAGCGCCGGTCCAGCGCGGTCAGGTAGCGCGGCAGGTGCTGGAGCTGCGGCCAGGGCGTCGCCGAACAGAACCCGGGATGGACGAGCTCATCGCGCTGGGCGCGGAGGTCGGCGGCGAGCCGCTTTTGCGCCGGGGCGGCGGCGGCCAGACGTGCGCTCAGCGCCTGGTGGGCGGCGGCGATGGCCGCGAGCAGGCGAAAGGCGCCCTCGGCGACCGCGGGCAGCCGGGTGCGCGCACGCTTGAGCGCCTCGTCGTAGGCGAGAGCCGAACGCGGCGTCGGATCCTCGCCGAGGAACGCCCGGTCGGCGATCGCGTCGATCACGTCGGCGAGAAGCCGGTCCGAGGGCACCGCGGTCTTGAGCGCGAGCGCCGCCTGCGCGTACCCCGGGCCGCCCTTCTCCCAGCGGGCGAGCGCGTCCCGGAGCGCGAGGCGGACGAGCCGGACCACCGCGCGCCGCGTCGACGCCTCGGCGGATCCGGGCGTGTCGGCGAGCGTCAGCGAGACGCTGTCCCCGTCGTCGACGAGCGCCGGGTACGCGCTGACGCGCGCGCCGTCGCGCACGACGGCGAGCGTCGCCGGCAGGTCCCCGAAATCCCAGCGCTTCGCACCCCGGCGGGAGAATCCGTCACCCGCGTCGGCGAAACTCGCCTTCGCCGCCTCGCCCAGCCGCGCGCGCAGGTCGCGCAAGTCGCGCCCGGACGCGAGTTCCCGGCCATCGGCGTCGACGACCGACACGCTCACCCGCAGGTGATCGGGCAGCGGCTCGGCGTCGAGGACCTCCGCGGGCACCGCGGTGCCGGTGCGCGCCCGGATCCAGCCCCGCAGCGTGTCGGCGAGGCTCCCGGTCGCCGGATCGGCCGCGGCGAGGAACTCGGTGACCGCGGCGGGCACGGGCACGAAACGGTTGCGCAGCGCCTTGGGCAACGCCTTGAAATACGCGGCGACCTTGTCGCGGACCATGCCCGGAACGAGCCAGGACAGCACGGCCTCGTCGAGCCGGTTGAGCAGCGCGAGGGGAACGGTGAGGGTCAGCCCGTCGTTCGGGTGTCCCGGCGCGAACCGGTAGCGCAGCGGCAGTGCCGCGCCCGCGATCGCCAGCGTCTCGGGGTAGAGCGCCTCGGTCACGTCGGCGGCGGCATGGCGCATCAAGCGCTCCCGGGTCAGCAGCAGCACCGAGGGATCGTGCCGCTCGGCCTCCATGCGCCAGGCCTCGAAGGCCGCGGTCGTGCAGACGTCGGCGGGCACGCGTTCGTCGTAGAACGCCGCGAGCGCCTCGTCGTCGACGAGGACGTCCTGGCGCCGCGCCTTGTGCTCGAGCTCCGCGACCTCCGCCGCGAGCGCGCGGTTCTTCGCGACGAACGCGCCGCGGGTCGAGAGCTCGCCGGGCACGAGCGCCTCGCGGATGAAGACCTCGCGCGCGGCCTTCGGGTCGACGGCGCCGTAGGAAACCGGCCGCGACGCGATCAGCGTGAGCCCCTCGAACTTCACGCGCTCGCGGGCGACGACCTCGCCCCGCCCCGCGTTCCAGGCGGGATCGAACACCTCGCGCGTCGCGCGATCGCCGGCGATCGTCGCGATCCACTCGGGCTCCACGCGCGCGGCGCAGCGCGCGTACAGCCGCGTGGTCTCGACGAGTTCGGCGGCGAGGATCCACCGGCCGCCCTTCTTCGCGAGCCCGCTCCCCGGGTGCAGGTGGAAGCGGATGCCCCGCGGTCCGCCGTATCCCTCGCCGTCGCCGTCCTTCAGTCCGACGTTGGAGAGCAGCCCGGTCAGCAGCGACTCGTGCAGCGCGCGGTAGCGCGCCGCGCTCCACTCTCCCGGCAGCGCGGTCTCCCAGCGCCAGCCGGCCTCCGCGAGCTGCGCCACGAGCTGCCCGTGGATGTCGCGCCACTCGCGCATCCTCAGGTGGTTCACGAACACCTCGCGGCAGCGCTCGACCTGGCGCCGGTGCGAGAGCTTGTCCGCGGCCAGCCGCTCGAAGAACTCCCACAGGTGGACGAGCGACAGGAAGTCGGAGCGCTCGTCCCGGAACCGCAGGTGCGCCTGGTCGGCCGCCTGCGCCCGCTCGAGCGGCCGCTCGCGCGGGTCGGGCACCGACAGCGCGCTGGCGATCACCAGCGCTTCGGGCAGGCAATCGTGCTCCCGGGCCGCGAGCACGATGCGCCCGATCCGCGGATCCAGCGGCAGGCGCGCGAGTTCGCGGCCGACCGGGGTCAGCGCACGCCGTTCGTCGACCGCGGACAGGTCGGCCAGCAGCTGGTAGCCGTCGGCGATCGCGCGCGGCGTCGGCGGGTCGACGAACGGGAATTCCGCGACCGGTCCGAGGTCGAGCGCCGCCATCTGCAGGATCACGCTCGCGAGCGAGCTGCGCAGGATCTCCGGGTCGGCGAACTTCGGCCGCGCCGCGTGATCCGGCTCGGCGTACAGGCGCACGCAGATCCCGTCGCGGACGCGGCCGCAGCGACCGGCGCGCTGGTCGGCGTTGGCGCGCGCGATCTTCTCGATCGCGAGCAGCGTCGTCTTGTTGCGCGGGCTGTAGCGTTTGACCCGCGCGAGCCCGGTGTCGACGACATAGCGGACCCCGGGGACGGTGAGCGAGGTCTCCGCGACGTTGGTCGCGAGGACGATGCGCCTGCCGTCGGACGGGGCGAACGCGCGCTGCTGCTCCTCGAACGAGAGCCGCGCGTAGAGCGGCACGATCTCGGCGGCGGCGCCCCAGGGCCGCCGGCGCAGGTCGGCGCGCAGGAGCTCGGCGGTCTCGCGGATCTCGCGCTCGCCCGGCAGGAACGCGAGGATGTCGCCGGGACCCGCACGCCACAGGTCGGCGGCGGCGTCGGCGATCGCCTCCTCGATCTCGACCTCGTCGTCGGTCGCCTCGTCGCCCGGATCGCCTCCGGCCGGCCGCCAGCGGATCTCCACCGGGTAGAGACGGCCGGACACCTCGATCACCGGCGCGGGGGCGCCGGGGCGTCCGAAGTGGGCCGCGAAGCGCTCGGCGTCGATCGTGGCCGACGTGATCACGACCCTGAGGTCCGGTCGCCTCGCGGCCAGCCGCCGGAGGTAGCCCAGCAGGAAGTCGATGTTGAGGCTGCGCTCGTGCGCCTCGTCGACGATGATCGTGTCGTACGCCGCGAGCTGGCGGTCGGACCGGGTCTCGGCGAGCAGGATGCCGTCGGTCATCACCTTTACCCAGGCGTCCGGCGCGGTGCGGTCGGAGAAGCGCACCTTGTAGCCGACGGACCCGCCCAGCGGCGACCCGAGCTCCTGCGCGATCCGCGCGGCGACCGAGCGCGCCGCGAGGCGCCGGGGCTGCGTGTGCCCGATCAGTCCGCGCCGGCCGCGCCCGGCGTCGATGCCGATCTTCGGCAGCTGCGTCGTCGTGCCCGACCCGGTCTCGCCGCAGACGATGACGACCGGGTGCGCCGCGATCGCGGCCGCGATCTCCGCCGCGCGCTGCGAGACCGGCAGCTCGGGCGGATAGCGGACCGACGGGGCCGACGCGAGCCGCTCGCGCGCGAGCGCCTCCGCCCTGTCGACCTCGTCGGCGAGCCGGCGCAGCGACGCCGGCGCGAGGCGCCCCGCGAGTGCGTCCCGGACCCGTCCGCGCAGCGCGAGCGCGTCGCGTACGAGTAGCGTGTCGAGTCGGGCCGCGAGTTCGCTCGGGAGGGAATGGCGGGTGTCGGACATCGGACGGGTCGGCGGCGGATCAGCCAAGTCCCCGCCGGGGGCGCGGATTCTACCGCGCTACCCGCGCGCGGGCCGCTCCGCTATGATCCGCCCACGCCCGCGCCGGGCCGCGACTGGCGCCTTTTCCCATCGGAGGTCTGCATGACCGCGTTGTCCCCGAATCCGGTCGCCGTCCGCGGCCCCGTTCCGAACCGCATCCTGGCGGCCGCGCTGGCCGCCGCGCTCGCCCTGACCGCCGTCCCGGTCGACGCCGACGCGAAGACGCTGCGCTGGGCCGGCCGCGGCGATCCGCAGACGATGGACCCGTACTCGCAGAACGAGAACCTGACCAACAACGTCAACGCGCTCGTCTACGACACGCTGGTCATGCGCGACAAGGACCTCAAGATCATCCCCGGCCTCGCGACGTCCTGGGAGCAGGTCAACGCGACGACCTGGCGCTTCAAGCTCCGGCCGGGCGTCAAGTTCCATGACGGCGCGCCGTTCACCGCCGACGACGTCGTCTTCTCGTTCCAGCGCGCCGCGGAGGACACCTCGCAGATCCGCGCGTACTCGAACGCCGCCGGCAAGCCCCGGAAGATCGACGACCTTACCGTCGAGTTCGTCACTAACGGGCCCAACCCGATCGAACTCGAGCACATCGCCAACATCTACGTCATGAACAAGGCGTGGTGCGAGAAGAACAAGGCGGTCAAGCCGCTCGACTTCAAGAACAAGGAGGAGATGATCACCGCGCGCAACGCCAACGGCACCGGCGCGTTCTCGTTGAAGGCGCGCGAGCCCGACGTGAAGACCCATCTCGTGA
>JADZDA010000129.1 GCA_020851255.1 Burkholderiales bacterium
AATTCGAGTCTGACCCCAATTCCCCCAATTCCCCCAATTCCGGAAAGGCGAAATTCGAGTCTGACCCCATTTTCCACGACTCCGTCATCTGCAGCGCCACATGGAACCCGGCGGCGTCCGCCCGCCCCGCGCGGTAGAGATCGAGCGCCTCGGCGCTGCCATGGAACTCGAGCGCGATCCGGTGTCGCCGCGCCCACAGCTCGCGAAGCTCGCCCAGCACCAGGTCGTGACTCGCGGCGACGCGTAGCGGTGCATCCGGCCGCGCGCGCGCACCGCCCAGATCGATCGCAAGCGCGTCGCGCTGCTCGGCAATCCACCGCCCGGCCTGCGCATGCGCGGCGAGGAGCTTGCGCCCCAGCGCCGCCGGCTTCGCGCCGACGCCACGCTCGAGTTCGACCAGAGGCGCGCCCAGCGCTCGCTCCGCCTGGTCGATCCGCGCCCAAGCGGTCCGGTACGGAATCGCGAGCGCGCGAGCCGCCGCCGCGAGCGAGCCACCGCGCTCGACCTCGGCGACCAACGCGACGACGCGCGCGTCGAGCGCCACCGGTGCCCGTACAAGACCCTCGCGCCTAACGCGCGGGGTTCCGCCGACTCCTGCCCCGGACCGCGCGCCGACGATCGTCCACGCGATCGCCGGTACGAGCTTCGATCTCCTTCCCGCCACGTCCCCCCCATTCCGCCCCGGGGTCCAACCCGGCCTGTTGCGCGCCACGCAAGTCCCCCTGCATCGGGCCGCCGACTCGATCCGAACCGATCACCGGCCGCCGGCCGCCACAATAGGCGGATTCTTGCATAATTGGCGCGTCCGCGTCCGCACGCCTACAGTGCGCCGCTCCGGCGCCGCGCCGCTCGCCGAGACCCCGTCTCTCCAGAGGTCTTGTCGCGCCTGCGGGGTCCAGCGCCTCGCCCCGACACCGCACACCGACCGTCCCGTTGAACACGTTCTCCCTCGCCCTGGCCGAATCGCTCGCGATGGTCGGCCGGCTCGACCCCAAGCTGGTCGAGATCGTCGCGCTGTCGCTCCAGGTGAGCCTCGCGTCGATCGCGCTCTCGGCACTGGTCGCGCTGCCGCTGGGCGCCGCGGTCGCCGTCGCGTCGTTCCCCGGTCGACGGGCGATCGTGGTCGTGCTGAACGCGCTGCTCGGGCTGCCGGCGGTGGTCGTGGGCCTCGCGATCTACCTGCTGCTCTCGCGGGCCGGCCCGCTCGGCTCGCTCGGCATCCTGTTCACGCCGTCCGCGATGGTCGCCGCGCAGGCGATCCTGGTCTTCCCGCTGCTCGCCGCGCTCACCCGCCAGGTCGTCGCCGACGGCTACGAGGAGACGCGCGAACAGCTCACGTCGCTGGGCGCCTCGACCTGGACTTCGGCGATCGCGCTCCTCGTCGACGCACGCTACACGCTGGTCACCATCGTGCTCGCCGGCTTCGGCCGCGCGATCTCGGAAGTCGGCGCGGTCATGATCGTCGGCGGCAACATCGACGGCGTCACGCGCGTGATGACGACCGCGATCGCGCTGGAGACCTCGAAGGGCGACCTGCCGCTCGCGCTCGGACTCGGCCTCGTGCTGCTCGCGATCGTGCTCGCGCTCAACGTCGCCGCGTCGCTCGTCAAGGAAAGCGTGCAGAGGCGCCATGGTTGAGCCCGCTTTCCGTTCGCCGTCGCCGGCTTCCCCGATGCCACCGCTGCTGCCGCTGGTGCTCGACGAGGTGTCGTTCGTCGCCGGCCGGCGGACGATCCTCGACCGCGTGTCGCTGACGCTGACGGCGGGCACGCGCACCGTGTTGCTCGGTCCCAACGGCGCCGGCAAGAGCGTGCTGCTGCGACTGATGCACGGCCTGATCCCGCCGACGACCGGCGCGGTCCGCTGGAACGACGAAAACGCGAGCTCCCTGCGCCGGCGTCAGGCGATGGTGTTCCAGCGCCCGGTGCTCTTCCGTCGCAGCGCGCTCGCGAACCTCCGCTTCGCGCTCGCGGTCGCGGGCGTGCCGCGGGTCGAACGCGAGTACCGGGCGCGCAACGCGCTCGCGCGGGTCGGCCTGTCGCCGATCGCCGACCAGCCGGCGCTGCGACTGTCCGGCGGCGAGCAGCAACGCCTCGCCCTCGCGCGTGCCTGGATGCTCGCGCCGGACGTGCTGTTCCTCGACGAGCCGACCGCGAACCTCGATCCCGGCTCGACCGCCGAGATCGAACGGATCGTCCAGGCGATCCACGACGGCGGCACCAAGATCGTGCTGGTCACGCACAACCTCGGACAGGCGAAGCGCCTCGCCGATGAGATCGTCTTCCTTTCGGGCGGTCGGCTGCGCGAGCGATCCGAGGCCGCCCGGTTCTTCCGCCAGCCGACGACCGCCGAGGCGCTCGCCTATCTCGAAGGAGAACTTCCTTGGCGCATGCCCTCCGACGTTTCGCCCTGATCCTCGCCGCCGCCGCACTCTCGATGGCGTCGACGGCGACGCTCGTGTCGCCGGTCGCCGCCCAGTCTCCGGCGGCGCCCGCCTCCGCGGCGAAGTCGATCGTCGTCGCGTCGACGACGTCGACCGAGCAATCGGGGCTCTTCGGACACATCCTGCCGCTGTTCACGCAGAAGACCGGCATCGCGGTGCGCGTCGTCGCATCGGGAACCGGTCAGGCGCTCGACATCGGCCGTCGTGGCGACGCCGACGTCGTGTTCGTCCACGACCGCGCGGCCGAAGACCGATTCGTCGCCGAAGGTTACGGCATCGATCGGCGCGAGGTCATGTACAACGACTTCGTGCTGATCGGGCCCAGGGCCGACCCGGCGGGAATTGCCGGCACCCGCGACATCGCGGCGGCGTTGCAGCGCATCGGCGACACGCGGTCGGTGTTCGTCTCGCGCGGCGACAACAGCGGCACGCACGCCGCCGAACGACGCTACTTCAAGGACGCCGGCGTCGATCCGACCGCGGGCAAGGGGACGTGGTACCGCGAAACCGGTTCGGGGATGGGACCGGCGCTCAACACCGCGTCGTCGATGAACGCGTACATCCTCGCCGATCGCGGCACCTGGCTCGCGTTCAGGAACCGGGGCGATCTCGCGATCGTCGTCGAAGGCGACCGGCGCTTCTTCAACCCCTACGGCGTGATGCTCGTCAATCCGGCGAAGCACCCGCAAGTCCGGGCCGCCGAGGGCAGATCGTTCATCGACTGGCTCGTCTCCGCCGAGGGCCAGCGGGCGATCGCGGGCTACAAGGTCGGCGGCGAGCCGTTGTTCTTCCCGTCCGCGCATCACTGACCCCGCCTCCGCCGGGGCGTGCCGGCGGCCGGCGTATCATCGCCGGGTGCGAACGTTCGTCGCATTCCCGTGCCTGCCTGCGAGGTCGTCCGCGCGTCCGGCGCGCTCGCGCCGGCGCCGGCGGAACGCGCGCCGATGACGGTCCGCGGCGGCTGGGTCGGCGTCGCAACGCTCGCGACCCTCGTCGTCGCGATCGCCGTCGCGTTCGCGGTCGGCCGCTATCCGGTCTCCCCCGGCGAACTCGTCGCGATCATCGGTGCGAAGCTCACCGGAACGTCGTCCGGCGTCGCGCCGACCGCCGAGGCGATCGTCTGGAGCGTGCGCGGCCCGCGGATCGCGGCCGCGATCGCGATCGGCGCCGCGCTCGCGGCGGCCGGCGCCGCCTACCAGAGCCTGTTTCGCAATCCGCTGGTCTCACCGGACATCCTCGGCGTGTCCGGCGGCGCGGCGGTCGGCGCGGTCGTCGGCATCTTCCTCGCGCTGCCGTTGTTCGCGATCCAGGGCTTCGCGTTCGCCGGAGGTCTGGTCGCGGTCGTGCTGGTGATGCTGATCGCGAGCGCGGTGCGCGGCCATGATCCGCTGCTCGTGCTGGTGCTGGCCGGCGTGCTGGTCGCATCGCTGCTGGGCGCCTGCGTCGCGCTGATCAAGGTGCTCGCCGACCCGACCAACCAGCTTCCCGCGATCACGTTCTGGTTGCTCGGCGGCCTCGCCGGCGCCGCGCCGGCGGATCTCGCGACCGCGTTGCCGGCGATCGCGGTCGGCCTGGTGCCGCTCTGGCTGCTGCGCTGGCGCGTCAATCTGCTCTCCCTGGGCGACGAGGAGGCGCGCTCGATGGGCGTCGACGCGACGCGCGTTCGCTTCGCGGTCATCGCCGCCGCGACGCTGATGACGGCCGCCGCCGTGTCGGTCGCCGGCATCGTCGGCTGGATCGGGCTGGTCGTGCCCCACTTCGCGCGGCTCGCGGTCGGTCCGGACTTCGGCCGCCTGATGCCGGTCTCGGCGGTGATGGGCGCGGTGTTCCTGCTCGTCGTCGACACGGTCGCCCGCACGATGGCGTTGGTCGAGATCCCGCTGGGCGTGCTGACCGCGTTCGTGGGCACGCCGCTGTTCCTGTGGCAGTTGATCGCGTCGCGCCGGAGCTGGCAGTGAACGCCGCCGCGGGGCGATCCGGTGCGCGGCTGGAGGCGCGCGCGCTCGACTTCGGCTACCCGGACCATCGGGTCGGCCGCGGCGTGTCGCTCGCGCTCGCCGCCGGCGAGGTCGTCTGCCTGCTCGGCCCCAACGGCGGCGGCAAGTCGACGTTGTTTCGCACGCTGCTCGGTCTCCTGCCCGCGCAGGGCGGCGAGGTGCTGCTCGGGGGCGACCCGATCTCGATGCTGCCGCGCACGACGGTCGCGCGCCGCGTGAGCTACGTGCCGCAAGCGCACGCGGGCTATTTCCCGTTCGCCGTCCGCGACGTCGTGCTGATGGGCCGCACCGCGCATCTGCCGGCGTTCGGTACGCCGTCGAAGCACGATGCCGGGATCGCATACGCGGCGCTCGAGCGCGTCGGGCTCGCGCACCTCGCCGACCACGACTACACGCGGATTTCCGGTGGCGAACGCCAGCTCGCGCTGATCGCGCGCGCCCTCGCCCAGGAAGCACCGCTCGTCGTCATGGACGAGCCGACCGCGAGCCTCGACTTCGGCAACCAGGCGCGCGTGCTCGACGAAGTGCGCGCGCTCGCGCGCTCGGGCACCGGCGTCATGCTGGCGACGCACGATCCCGACCAGGCGTTCCTGGTCGCCGACCGCGTGGCGCTGCTCGCCGGCGGTCGTCTGGTCGCCGACGCGCCGCCGGCCGAGGCGATCACGCCGGCGTCCCTGCGCGAGGTCTACGGCGTCGACGCCGACGTCACCGACATCGTGCTCGCCTCGGGCGAACGGCGGAGGGTTTGTGTGGCTGCGCCGAGATTGGCGTAATTGGGGTCAGACTCGAATTTCGCCACTAAATTGGGGTCGGACTCGGGGAATTGGGGTCAGACTCGGGTAATTGGGGTCAGACTCGAATTTCGCCAAATGGCGAA
>JADZDA010000130.1 GCA_020851255.1 Burkholderiales bacterium
AATTCGAGTCTGACCCCAATTAATTCGAGTCTGACCCCAATTAATTCGAGTCTGACCCCAATTAATTCGAGTCTGACCCCAATTAATTCGAGTCTGACCCCAATTAATTCGAGTCTGACCCCATTTCGCCTCCTCCGCTGGGCGGCGCTCAGGCGCCGCGCGCAGCGGCCTCCGCCCTCAACGTGTGCATCAACGCGATCCGATGCGATGCGATCGCGCCCTCGGCCTCGGCCTCGCGCACCGCGCAGCCGGGCTCGCGATCGTGCCGGCAGTCGCGGAAGCGACAGCGTCCGACGTAGGGCGCGATGTCGACGAACGCCTCGTCGATCCGGTGCGGGTCGGCGTGCGCGAGTCCGAAGGTCTTCATGCCGGGAGAATCGACGATCCAGCCATCGTCGGGTCCTTCGAGCTCGTAGAGCGCCGCCTCGGTCGTCGTGTGACGGCCGCTGTCGAGTGCCGTCGACACCTCGCCGACGCGCGCCTGCGCGCCGGGGACGAGCCCGTTCAGCACCGTCGATTTGCCCATGCCGGACTGCCCGATCAGCACGCTCCGACGCCCCCGGAACTCGGGGACGAGCGGTTCGATGTCGCGCGTCGCCGAGATTTCGGCGAGGACCGCGCCCAGCGCGCCGAACGGCGCGGCCCGTGTCCGCAGGACATCGAATCCCGGCAGGTCGGATTTGTTCAGCACGATCAGGTAGCGGCAGCGTTCGATCGCGGCAGCGATGCCCCAGCGGTGGAGGAGTTCGAGGTCGACCGGGAGGTCCGGCGCGACGACGGCGGCGATCTGGTCGACGTTCGCGGCGACGAGTTTCTCGCGGAACGCGTCGGATCGGTAGACGAGCGATCGGCGCGGTTCGACGGACTCGATCGCGCCGCCGCCGGCCACGCGCCGCACGACGACCCGGTCGCCGCAGGCGAGCGTGGTGCTGCGCCCCTTGAGCACGCAGGACAGCGTCTCGCCATCGCCGAACCGGACGGCGTAGTGACGACGCCAGGCCGCGACGACGAGTCCGATCCGCGTCGCGGTCATTCGGGCCGGCCGTTCCGCGCGCCGGCCAGCGCGTCGGTGCGCACCGCGCAGGCGAGGTCCGTGCGCGTGACGCCGCCCGCGTCGTGGGTGCGCCAGGCGACTTCGCAGCGACCCCACCCGACGACGAGGTCCGGATGGTGATCGACGTCGTCGGCGAGCGCGGCGAGCGCGTCGACGAACGAAATCGTCGCGCGCCACCCGTCGAACCGATAGACCTTCACCAGCCGATCGGCGTCGGCGGACCAGCCGGGCAGCGCGGCCAGCGCTGCGGCGATCTCGGCGCCGGCGAGTCGCCATCGCCGGGCCGGTGCAGCGCGAGCGGGCGCGCCACGCGGATCGAAGGTGTCGCCCATCGCGGCGTGGCGCGTCAGGCCGGGCCGGCCGCGACGGGGGAAGGCGCGCCGAGTCGCTCGAGATGCGCGACGCGCTCGGCGGCCGTCGGGTGCGAATCGTAGAAGAACGAGTACCACGGGTCGGGCGTGAGCGTCGAGGCGTTGTCCTCGGTGAGGCGGACCAGTGCGGTGACCAGCGCGGCACCCGACGCCTGGCGCGCGGCGTACGCGTCCGCTTCGAACTCGTGGCGGCGCGAGTACCAGGAGGCGAGCGGCGCGAGCAGGAACGTGAACACCGGCAGCACGAGGAAGAAGAGGACGAGCGCGACGCCGGGCCGCTCGGGCGACGGCGGAACGAAGAGTCCGGAGTAGAACCAGTCCGAGCGCGCGAGCCAGGCGAGCAGCGCGAAGAACGCGAGCGAGGCGGCGGCCGACCAGCCGATGCGCTTGGCGACGTGCTTCAGCCGGTAGTGTCCCAGTTCGTGGGCGAGCACCGCCTCGGTCTCGTCGGCCGCGAGGCGCTCGACCAGCGTGTCGTAGAAGACGATCCGCTTCGCCCGGCCGAAGCCGGTGAAATAGGCGTTGCCGTGCGACGAGCGACGCGACCCGTCCATCACGTACAGGCCGCGCGACGCGAAGCCGCAGCGCGCGAGCAGCGCCTCGACGCGCTCGCGCATCGGGCCCTCGGGCATCGGCGTGAACCTGTTGAAGAGCGGCGCGATGAAGGCCGGGTAGGCGGCGAGCAACAACAACTGGAAAGCCCTCCAGGCGGCCCATGCCCACAGCCACCAGGCGGGGCCGGCGGCGCCCATCAGCGCGATCGTGAGCGCCGCGATCGGCGCTCCGAGCAGCGCGGCGACCAGCGTACCCTTGGCCAGGTCGGCGAGCCAGAGCGGGAAAGTGGTCCGGTTGAATCCGTAACGCGCCTCGACGACGAAGGTCCGCCACAGCGAGAACGGCAGCGAGACGACCGCCGAGACCAGGACGACGGCCACGATCAGCGCCAGGTCCTGGACGACCGGGTGGACGTCGAGGAGCCCGGTCGCGCCGGTCAGGAAGGCGACGCCGCGTCCCCGGGTGAGCGCGAGCAGGACGAGCGTGCCGGCGAGCGCGCTGGCGATCGAAAGCCGAGTGCGTGCCATCGTGTAGTCGGCGGCCTTGCGGTGGGCGTCGGGCGCGACACGGCCTGCGAACGCGGCGGGAACCGCGTCCCGGTGCGTGCGCACGTGCCGGATCTGACGCAGCGCGAGCCAGGTCTCGAGCGCCCACGCGAGCGCGACGGCGGCGAGGAAGATCGTGGTGAAGAGCGACGCGGTCATCGTCCGGCTCGCGCGGCGGCTCGGATGGCGGCCCGCGTCCGATCGGCCGGCTCGCCGGCCGGGACTCGCCGCCGCCCGGGCCCCGTGTGCCCACGCTGTGCGAAAATGGAGGCCCATTCTACGCGAGCGGCGCGTGCCGCGAGCCCCGCCGCCGCATGCCCGCCGCCGCCGACGACCGCCTGATCTGGATCGACCTGGAGATGTCGGGCCTCGCGCCCGACCGCGACCGCATCCTCGAAGTGGCCTTCGTCGTCACCGACTCGAACCTGGAGACGATCGCCGAGGCCCCGGTGTGGGTCGTCCACCAGTCCGACGCGGTCCTGGCGGGCATGGACGCGTGGAACCAGGGGACGCACGGGAAATCGGGGCTGATCGACAAGGTCCGTGCCTCGACGCTCGCCGAGGCCGAGGTCGAGCGGCGGGCGCTCGATTTCCTGCGCGCGCAGGTGCCCGCGAAGCTCTCGCCGATGTGCGGCAATTCGATCTGCCAGGACCGCCGTTTCCTCGCGCGCTGGATGCCCGCGCTCGAAGCCCATTTCCACTACCGCAACCTCGACGTGTCGACGCTGAAGGAGCTGTGCCGCCGCTGGCAGCCGGAGATCGCGAAGGGCTTCGCGAAGGAGTCGAAGCACACCGCGCTCGCCGACGTCTACGAGTCGATCGACGAGATGAAGTACTACCGGACGCACTTCGTCCGCGGCTGAAGCGGCGGCGCGGATCGAGCGGATGCGGGGCGTGAACCGATGACACCGGCGCCGATGAAGTTCTGCAGCGACTGCGGCGCCGCGGCGATCGCGTGGCGGGTGCCCGACGGCGACAACGCGCCGCGCGAGGTCTGCGGCGCCTGCGGCGCCATCCACTACCGCAATCCGAAGGTCGTCGTCGGCTGCCTGCCCGAGTGGGACGATCGCGTGCTGCTGTGCCGGCGCGCGATCGAGCCGCGGCTGGGCCTCTGGACGCTGCCTGCCGGTTTCCTCGAGAACGGCGAGACGCTCGCCGCCGGCGCCGCGCGCGAGACGCTCGAGGAGGCGAGCGCGCGCGTCGAGGTCGGCGATCTCTACACGGTGATCAGCCTGCCGCAGATCAGCCAGATCTACATGATGTTCCGCGCGCGGCTCGTCGATCGCGACTTCGGTCCCGGTCCGGAGAGCCTGGAGGTGCGCCTGTTCCACGAGGACGAGATCCCCTGGGAGCGGATCGCCTTCCGGACGATCGCGCGGACGTTGCGCACCCATTTCCTCGACCGGCGGCGCGGGACGTGGCCGCTGCACGTCTCGTCGCTGGAGCGCCGCGCGTACCCGGCGCCCGACCTTTCCGGCGCGGCCTGAACCGGCGCGGCGCCGGGGCCGCGCGCACGGGGTTGCCCGCGCGATCGCCCGCCGGGAGCTGAGGTACACTCCGCCGGCGTCACGACGTCGGGGCGCCGACTCTCGGGCCACGACCCAGGGAGCGGCGCGAGCACCCACGGCCCAGCAGGCGCGCTGCGCCCGCGGCTTCCAGGATTCGGAGGGTTCGATGCAAGCATACGCACGCGCGGCGCTGGCCGCGATCGCCGCATGGGCATTGGTCGCGACGCCGTCGCAGGCCCAGCAGAGCCGCATCTCGATCACCACCGGCGGCACCGGCGGCGTGTACTACCCGCTGGGCGGCGGCATGGCGAACATCCTGTCGAAGTACGTGCCCGGCCTGCAGGCGACCGCGGAGGTGACCGGCGGATCGGTCGACAACCTGAAGCTGATCGCCGCCGGCAAGTCGGAGTTCGGATTCTCGATGGTCGACGCGGCCTGGGACGGCTACAAGGGCCAGGACAAGTTCAAGGACGCGGCGGTCGCGGCGCGCACGCTGATGGTGCTCTACCCGAACCGGATGCAGGTCGTCACCGTCGAGGGGAGCGGGATCCAGAAGCTCGCGGACCTCAGGGGCAAGCGCGTGTCGACCGGCTCCCCCGGGAGCGGCGTCGAGGTGATGACGCTGCGCGTGCTCGACGCGATCGGCATCGATCCGAAGAAGGACATCAGGCAGGAGCGCCTCGGCGCGGCCGAGAGCGTCAACGCGATCAAGGACCGGAAGATCGACGCGTTCTTCTGGGTCGGCGGCGTGCCGACGGCGGCGATCACCGACCTCGCGGCGACGCCGGGGACCAAGGTCAGGCTGCTCGACCACGCCGAGGCGATCGACGCGATGAACCGCAAGCACGGACCGCTCTACGTCAAGGGCATCATCCCCGCGAACTCGTACGCGGGCCAGGCCAGGCCGGTCGAGAACATCGACGTCTGGAACATCCTCGTCGCGAGCGACAGGATGTCCGACGAGATGGCCTACCGGATCGTCAGGACGCTGATGGAGAAGAAGCCGGAACTGGTCGCCGTCCACAAGGAGGCGCAGAACATCGACATCAAGTACCAGTCGATCGGCTCGCCGATCCCGTACCATCCCGGCGCGAAGAAGTACTTCGAGGAGCAGGGCGTCAGGTTCCCGAACTGACGCCGGGCCGGACCAACGGCGACGGGGCGCCGCGGGCCGGCGCCCCGCGTGCTTGCGGACGACCGCTCAGACCGCCGCGAGCGCCCGCTCGAGCCGCGTGCGCACTTCGCGCGCCAGCGGCCCGACCTCGGGCCTGCCGGTCAGCTCGAACAGCGCGATCGGATCGAGCACTTCGACGTGCACCGTGCCGGCGTCGTCCTCGCGGACGACGACGTTGCACGGCATCAGCAGCCCGATCGATGGTTCCGCGTCGAGCGCCTGCTTCGCGAAAGGCGGATTGCACGCGCCCAGGATCCTGTACGGCCGGCGGTCGACGCCGAGTTTCTTCCTGAGCGTCGCCTGGACATCGATCTCGGTCAGCACGCCGAAACCCTCGGCGGCGAGCGCGGCGACCGTCCGTTCGACGGCGACGTCATGGGGGAGGCCGACGGTCCGGCCGAATCCGTAGCGCAGCGACGACATGCGGGGCTCCTGGGAACGGGTGAGTCGGGGTGTAACGACCATCATGACCGATCCGGAGCCGGTGATCTGTGACGCCGATCACGCAACGCGCGTGCTAGGCTTCGCGCCGTAGCGACCCAGGGGAGGCGATGTGGCCGAAGAGCCACGCGGAGCGGACGGGCGGTCCGGCGACGAGCCGGCGGTGAGCGCCGGACGGCTGGAGATCGCCCGGGCCTACGTCGAGCAGGAGGAGGGGGCCACCAGCCGCTACGGCGGGCTGCTCGCCGTCGTCACGACGGCGCTGCTGGTCGCGATGAGCGTCTTCCACCTGTACGCGGCCGTCGAGATCGTGCCGGCGCAGGTGCTGCGTCCGGTCCACGTCGGCTTCGTGTTCGTGCTGGTCTTCCTGCTCTATCCGGTCACGGCGCGCTACCGCAACCGGCTGATGTGGTGGGATGTCGTCGCCGCAGCGCTGGGCCTCGCCTCGATCGCCTATCTGCTCGCCGGCGGTGACGAGGTCTGGGACCGCAACGTCACGCCCGACGCGCGCGATCGGTTCTTCGGCGCGGTGTTCCTGTTGCTGGTGCTCGAGGGCTGCCGGCGCACGTCCGGCTGGATCCTGACCGGGGTCGTCGGGCTGTTCGTCGCCTACGCGTTCGTCGGTCCGTGGCTGCCGGGCGAGTGGGCGCACCGGGGCTACGACCTCGCGAGCCTCTCCGGCTTCCTCTACCAGACGCTCGAAGGCGTGTTCGGGACCGCCGTCGACGTTTCGGCGACGCTCATCATCCTGTTCACGATCTACGGCGCTTTCCTGCAGCGTTCGGGCGCCGGCCGGTTCTTCCTCGACTGGAGCTTCGCGGCGATGGGCGGCACGCGCGCCGGCGCCGGGCGGACCGTCGTGCTCGCCTCGTTCCTGCTCGGCGGACCGTCGGGCTCGGGCGTCGCCACGACGGTGACGATCGGCTCGGTCGCCTGGCCGATGCTCGCGAAGTCCGGCTACGGACGCGAGGCGGCCGGCGGCCTGCTCGCCGCCGGGGGCCTGGGCGCGATAATCTCGCCGCCGGTGCTGGGCGCAGCCGCGTTCCTGATCGCCGAGTTCCTGAAGATCGGCTACCTCGACGTCATCCTGATGGCGGTCGTGCCGACCTGCCTGTACTACCTGTCGCTCTTGGTGATGGTCGAGCTGGACGTGCGCCGCATCGGATTGCCGCCGCTCGCCGCGGAACGGATCGAGACGCTGTGGCAGATCACCCGGCGCGGCGGCTACCACTTCGTGTCGCTCGCCTCGATCGTCGTGTTCCTGCTGCTGGGCTACTCGCCGATCCTCTCGGTGTTCTGGGCGACGGTCGTGACCTTCGTGATGAGCTTCCTCGACCGCGAACAGGCGCTCTTCCCCCGCCGGCTCGTCGCCGCGCTCGCCGACGGCTCGTCGCAGATGCTCAACGTCGCGGCGACCTGCGTCGCGGCCGGCGTGATCGTCGGTGTCGTCGCCAAGACCGGCCTGGGCCTCAAGTTCTCGGCGATCGTGATCTCCTACGCGGGTGGCAGCCTGCTGCTCACCGCCGTCTACACGGCGCTGATCGTCTGGATCATCGGGCTCGCGGTGCCGGTCACGGCGAGCTACATCATCTGCGCGGTGATCGCGGCGCCGGCGCTCGTCAAGCTCGGCGTCCCCGATTTCGCGGCGCACATGTTCATCTTCTATTACGCGGTCCTCTCCGAAGTTTCGCCGCCCACGGCGCTGTCGCCGTTCGCGGCGGCGGCGATCACCGGCGGCGACCCGTACCGGACCACGCTGCAGTCGTGGAAGTACACGCTGCCGGCGTTCGTCGTGCCGTTCGTGTTCGTGCTGTCGCCGGAGGGCGTGGGACTGCTCCTCAAGACTCCGCCCGACGGCTCGTGGGCCGGTGTCGCGTGGATCGCGATCTCCGCGATGGCGGGGATCACCGCGCTCGCCTGCGGCGTGCAGGGCTGGCTCGCCGGACGGCTGTCGGCGTTCGAGCGCGTGCTGCTGATCGCCGCGGGGCTCGCGCTCGTCTATCCGGCGTCGTGGAGCGATGCGGCCGGGTTCTGCGGCATCGCCGCGGTCGTGGCGATCCGGTGGTTCGCGCGGCGGCCCGCCGGTGCCGCGTAACGACACGCGGCCGCCGCGCGGCGACGTCAGCCCTCGCCCGCCGCCGGGCCGCCGGCGACGACGCGGATGCCGGCTTCGCCCAGTGCGGCGTGCACGGCGCGGACGTGGTCGGGGCCGGTCGTCTCGACGACGCAGACGACGCGGACCGCCGAGAGATCGGGGCCGGAGAACTGCCGGTCGTGGACGATCTCCTTGACCGACGCCCCGGCGTCGGCGAGCACCTGCGCGAGCCGGGCGAGACCGCCGGGGCGGTCGGAGATCTTGACGGTGAAGCGCGCGATCCGGCCGTCGGCGACCAGCCCGATGTCGATCAGCCGGTCGAGGATCGTGAGGTCGATGTTGCCGCCGCACAGCACCAGGACCGCCTTGCGGCCTTTCAGGTGGTCGAGCTTGCCGGCGAGGAACGCGGCGAGCGAAGCCGCGCCGGCGCCCTCGACGACGCTCTTCTCGAGCTCGATCAGCCGCAGGATCGCGAGCGCGATCGACGCCTCGTCGACCGTGCAGAGCCGGTCGACGACACGCGTGGCGATCCGGTAGTTGATCTCGCCGGTGCGCGCGACCGCGAGACCGTCGGCGAGCGTCGGCGCGAGCGCGACCTGCACCGGGCCCCTGCGCGCGAACGCCGCGGCGAGCGACGGCGCGTTCTCCGGCTCGACGCCGATGATCTCGACGGCGGGCTTGCGCGCCTTGACCGCCGTGCCGATCCCGCCGATCAGTCCGCCGCCGCCGACCGGCACGACGATCGCCTCGACGTCGGGGGTCTGTTCGAGGATCTCGAGGCCCATCGTGCCCTGGCCGGCGATCACGTCGGCGTTGTCGAACGGATGCAGGAAGGCGAGCGACCGCTCGGCGGCGAGCTCGAGCGCGCGTGCGCGCGCCTCGGTCAGGTCCTCGCCGTGCAGGACGACCTCGGCGCCGAAGCGCCGGCAGTTCGTCACCTTGATGAGCGGCGCGAAGCGCGGCATGACCACCGTCACCGGAACGCCGAGCAGTCCGCCGTGGTAGGCGACGCCCTGCGCGTGGTTGCCGGCCGAAGCGGCGACCACGCCACGCCGGCGCACGTCGTCGGGCAGGCGCAGCAGCGCGTTGCGCGCGCCGCGCTCCTTGAAGCTGCCGGTGCGCTGCAGGTAGTCGAGCTTGCACCAGACGTGCGCGCCGGTGAGCTGCGACAACGGGATCGACTCGACGCAGGGGCTCTCGTAGATGCCGCCGCGGATGCGCTCGCGCGCGGCCTCGACGTCGGCGAGGGTGACGTCGGCGTCGGCCATGGTCGTCAGTACGGCAGCTTCGCGTCGGGCCGGACTTCGGCGATCACGCGCCGGAACTCCCGCTGGATGCGCGCGAGCGCGGCATCGTCGTCGGCCTCGAAGCGCAGCACGACGAGCGGCGTCGTGTTCGACGCGCGCGCGAGTCCGAACCCGTCGTCGTACTCGACGCGCAGCCCGTCGATGCGGATCACCTCGCGCGCGCCGGGGAAGCGCGCGCGTTCGGCGAGCTCCCGGACGACCGCGTGCTGCTCGCCCTCGGCGAAGGGCACGTGCAGCTCGGGCGTGGACACGGCGTCGGGCAGCGCGTCGAGCACCGCGGAGGGATCGGCGTGGCGGGACAGGATCTCGAGCAGCCTCGCGCCGGTGTACAGGCCGTCGTCGAACCCGTACCAGCGTTCGCCGAAGAACGTGTGGCCGCTCATCTCGCCGGCGAGCGCCGCGCCCAGTTCCTTCATCTTCACCTTGATGAACGAGTGGCCGGTCTTCCACAGGAACGGCCGCCCGCCGTGGCGCTCGATCCAGGGCTTGAGGTTGCGGGTCGACTTGACGTCGTAGAGGATCGTCGCGCCGGGCACGCGCGCGAGCACGTCGGCGGCGTAGAGCATGAGCTGGCGGTCCGGCCAGATCACGTGGCCGTCCTTCGTGACCACGCCCAGCCGGTCGCCGTCGCCGTCGAACGCGAGGCCGAGCTCACAGTCGCCGCGGGTCAGCC
>JADZDA010000131.1 GCA_020851255.1 Burkholderiales bacterium
CCCGGCGGGACGACCTTGAACGTGTCGAACGCCTGCATCCCCCACTTCATGAACTGGTAGCGCTCGGCGTTGCGCTGGAACTCGAGCTTCATGTTGAGGTCGAGCGCGTCGGGGCTGCCGTAGTGATCGATCATCACCGAGTGGTCGACGACCAGGTCGACCGGCACCAGCGGCTCGATCGTCTTGGGATCGCGGCCGAGGTCGTGCGCGACATTGCGCATCGCGGCCAGGTCCGCGAGCAGCGGCACGCCGGTGAAATCCTGCAGCACGACGCGCGCGACGACGAACGGAATCTCGTCGACGCGCTCCGCGGCGGGCTTCCAGGCGGCGAGCTGGCGGACGTGCTCCTCGGTGACCTTCCGGCCGTCGCAATTGCGCAGCACCGCCTCGAGCACGAGCCGGATCGACACCGGCAGCCGCGAGATCCGGCCGACGCCGGCGGCCTCGAGGGCCGGCAGCGAGTAGAGTTTGCCGCTCCCGCCGCCGGCGAGGGCGTAGGACCGGTAGGTGTCGAAGAGGTTGTGGTGCTTCTGCGTCATGGCGGGGGTCTCGTCGCGGAGTCGGAGCCGGTCACTTGCCGGCGGGCCGGGAAAGGGTGCGGATGTTGATCGTCTGCCCGGCGGCGGTGATGTCGCCGGGCTTCTGGCCGGGACGGCAGCCGCCGACGTGCTTCGCGTCGACGGTCGTCGTCGCCTCGGCGATGCCCAGGAACGGTGGATCGTAGCTCGAACGGCCCTCGATCCGGTACGCGGTGTCCCCGGTCATCGTCATGGTCGAGCGAGCCGCCATCTTCGAGCCGCCGATCGTGCACACGGCCTCGCTGGAATAGCGATTGCCCGTGTGGCGGACCTCGAACTTGCTGCAGAGGCCTTCCATCATCCCCTGCGTGTAGCGATACAGCTCGCGCGAGGTCGCCTCGTCGAGGCACATCGTGGACGAAAGCGGCGGATCGCCGGGTTTCTGCGTCGACGTCCGCGTCGAGACCTCCCAGAGGCCCGGCTTGAGCCGGGGCGTGTCCTGGGCGCCGGCGGGTGTCGTGGCGAGCGTGGCGGCGAGGGCGGCCGCCGCGTACGGGTACCGCAGGCGCGCCCTCACGGCCGCCCCGCGGGTTCGTGGCGCTCGCCGGGCACCGGCGAGGTCAGGTCTCGGTGCATCCGGAGGCGAGCACCGACCGGTCGGAGAGCCGGCGGAGCGTCGCGGCGCGTCCGTGCGTCCACCATTCGAGATCCGCGGCCTTGCTCACATAGCGCGCGCCGGAGGCGGAGCGCGCCTGCCCGAGCAGCAGCGTACGCTCCTGCCAGGCGAGCCTCACCGGTTCGCGCGCGCGCTCGGACGGCGCCGGGTAGGCGACCGCGATCCACCGGTCCGCGTCGCAGCGGTAGAGCGTGACGAAGGCGGACGCATGCGGATTGTCGCCCGCCGCCGCCGCCGGGACGGCGGTCGCGAGCGTCGCGCAGACCGATGCGATGCAGACGAGGACTCGGAGCGTCGGAATCATGGACGGACTCCCAGCGGAACGAAGCGCGGTCGCGGGAACGGGCCGCGGCGGCGAGACAGGGCGCCGGGCGCGATGCGCCGCCGCCCGGGCCGCGTCGCCCGGCGACGATCGCCGATAGTCGCATCGGTCCGGGCACGGGCATCATGGACATCCGGTTGGCCGGGGGGCGGCGCGCGGCGGCGCCGCCGGTCCGCGTCAGGCGAGCATCGAGGCGACGCCGGCGCGTTCCTCCTCGAGCTCCTTGAGCGTCAGGTTCATCCGCTCGCGGGAGAACTCGTCGATCGGCAGGTCGCGGATCATCGAATACGCGCCGTTCGCGCAGGTCACGGGGAAGCCGTACATGACGTCGCGCGGGATCCCGTAGCTGCCGTCGGAGGGGATGCCCATCGTCACCCAGCGGCCGCCGCTGCCCAGATGCCAGTCGCGCATGTGGTCGATCGCGGCGTTCGCGGCCGACGCGGCCGACGACAGTCCGCGCGCCTCGATGATCGCCGCGCCGCGCTTGCCGACGGTCGGCAGGAACAGGTTGCGGTTCCAGTTGTCGTCGTTGATGAGGTCCTTCGCCGACGCGCCGGCGGCGGTGGCGAACCGGTAGTCCGCGTACATGGTCGGCGAGTGATTGCCCCAGACGACCATCTTCTCGATCGACGACACCGGCTTGCCGGTCTTCGCGGCGACCTGCGAGACCGCACGGTTGTGGTCGAGCCGCAGCATCGCGGTGAACTGCTCGCGCTTGAGCGAGGGCGCGGACTTCATCGCGATGTACGCGTTGGTGTTCGCGGGGTTGCCGACGACCAGCACGCGGATGTCCCGCGCGGCGACCGCGTCCAGCGCCTTGCCCTGTTCGACGAAGATCTTCGCGTTCTCGAGGAGCAGGTCCTTGCGCTCCATCCCCGGGCCGCGCGGCCGCGCGCCGACGAGCAGCGCCGCCTTCGCGTCCTTGAACGCGACTTTCGGGTCGCCGGTGCCGACCATGCCCGCGAGCAGCGGGAACGCGCAGTCCTCGAGTTCCATCATCACGCCCTTGAGCGCGGCCTGCGCCTTGTCGATCGGCAGTTCGAGGAGCTGCAGGATCACCGGCTGGTCGCGGCCGAGCATCTCGCCGGACGCGATGCGGAAGAGGAGGGCGTAGCCGATCTGGCCGGCTGCGCCGGTGACGGCAACGCGGACGGGTGCTTTCATCGCGAGGCTCCTGGTGCGGGGGGTGACGGGGTCGGGCGGTGGTCGACGGGGGCAGCGGCGGGGCCGGGACGGCGAACCGGGCCGGGCGCCGGATGCGTGGCGCGGGATGCGGATGCCGGCCGGCGCCGCGACGGCGTCCGGCGCTCGCGTCCCGGCCGGCCGCGCGTCCGGGCAACGCGGCGGCATCTTACGCGGGATGGGCGGCCGCTGTCAATGAACTCATATCTCTTATATAAGATATAAGACAAGTGATAGACAAGTACCGGGCGGCTGTCGGATAATCGCCGCCGGGCACCTCCGGCCCGCGCCCGCCGGCCCCGCGCCGATCCGATGAGCACTCCCGGCACCCCTTCCTTCCAGCCGCTGTACCTGCAGATCAAGGCGCTGATGGTGAAAAGCCTCGAGGCGGGCGAGTGGCGCCCCGGCGAGGCGATCCCGTCCGATCTCGAGCTCGCGTCGCGCTTCTCGGTGTCCCAGGGCACGGTGCGCCGCGCGATCGACGCGCTCGCCGACGACAACCTGGTCGTGCGCCGGCAGGGCAAGGGCACGTTCGTGGCGACGCACACCGAGGAGACGGTGTCGATGCCCCGGTTCCTGCGCATCCGCCGCGACGACGGCGTCGACGAGCACCCGGGCAGCCGGCTGCTCGACGTGAGGCGCGGCAAGGCGCCCGCCGACGTCGCGCGGGCGCTCGACCTCAAGCCCGGCGAGCCCGTGCTGGTCCTGACGCGCGTGCTCGAGTTCGGCGGCGTGCCCGTCGTGGTCGACGAGATCACGCTGCCGGCCGCGCTCTTCCGCGGCCTGACCCGGGCGAAATACGAGGCTTACCAGGGCTCGATGTACGGGTTCTTCGAGACCCAGTTCGGCGTGCGGATGCTCAAGGCGCGCGAGCGGCTCAAGGCGATCGCCGCCGACGCCCGGACCGCTGCGATCCTCGGGGTCGCGCCGGGAACGCCGCTGCTCGCGGTCGAGCGCGTCACGACGACCTACGGCGACCGGCCGGTCGAATGGCGCCGCGGCCTGTCGACGACGCTGCACCACCACTACCTGAACGAACTGGGATGAGCGCGCGCGCGTCCATGCCGATTCGTCCGCGGGGTAGTACGGCCCGCGGGCGTCAGGCTATAATCCGCACGCTGCGCAACGACAGCCGGCGGTCGCAGCGGGTTCCCGATCCTGGTCCGGTTGCCGGCGCGAATTCGGCCGGCGTGCCGGGCTTCCGTGTCGATGAGACGATGACCGGCGCCCGGATCGCGCCCGCGGTCGATACTCCGGCGGCCGTGCGCGCGGTCGGCAGGCGCCGCGGTCCCGCCGCGCGGCTCGTTGCCGCCGATCCGTTCGTCGCGACGTAAGGCCCGCACCCCTACGACCATGCCTCCCACACGCCCGGTCGATCCTCCCCGCCGTCCCGTCTATCTCAACCTGCCGGCGATCCGGATGCCGATCCCGAGTATCGTTTCGATACTCCATCGCGTCAGCGGAGCGCTGCTGTTCCTGCTCGGAATTCCCTGGGCGCTCGCCGCTCTCGACGCGAGTCTCGCCTCCCCGGCGGCGTTCGCGTCGTACGCGGCCGTCGCGGGCCACCCGGTCGCCAAGCTGATCGCGATCGGGCTGGTCTGGGCGTATGTCCACCACCTGCTGGCCGGCGTGCGCCACCTCGCGCTCGACCTGCACGCCGGTCTCGAGCTCGCCGCGGCGCGCCGCACGAGCGCCGCGGTGTTCGTGCTCGCGATCCTGATAACCCTCGCCGTGGCGGTGCGGATATGGTGACCAGGACCCAACGGCACGTCGTCGGCGCCCACTACGGTCTGCGCGACTGGATCGCGCAGCGGATCACCGCGGTCGTCATGATCCTGTACACGCTGGTGGCGCTCTTCGCGCTCGCCTGGCAGGGCGGCTTCGACCACGCGGGCTGGAAGGCGCTGTGGGCCCACGGCGCGTTCCGTCTGGCGACGTTCCTGTTCGCGATCGCGCTCCTGTGGCACGCCTGGGTCGGCGTGCGCAACATCACGATGGACTACATCAAGCCCGTGGGCGTCCGGCTCGTCGTCCAGGGCGCGGTGATCTGCGCGCTGGTCTTCTATACCGGCTGGACGATCCAGGTGCTGTGGGGAGTGCGCGCATGAGCCTCCCGGTCCGGAAGTTCGACGCGGTGATCGTGGGCGCCGGCGGCGCCGGGATGCGGGCGTCGCTGCAGCTCGCCGAGGCCGGACTGTCGGTCGCCGTGCTGTCCAAGGTCTTCCCCACGCGCTCGCACACGGTCGCGGCGCAGGGGGGCATCGGCGCCTCGCTCGGCAACATGAGCGAGGACAACTGGCTGTGGCACATGTACGACACGATCAAGGGCTCCGACTGGCTCGGCGACCAGGACGCGATCGAGTACATGTGCCGGATGGCCGGACAGGTCGTCTACGAGCTCGAGCACTTCGGCATGC
>JADZDA010000132.1 GCA_020851255.1 Burkholderiales bacterium
CGCGGCCACGACGCTCGCCGCCGGCGACTGGCTGTGCGTCGTCAGCGACGGCGTGTCCGAGGCGCGCTCGCCAGCGGGCGAGCTGTACGGCATGGCGCGTGGCGAGGCCACGCTCGCGCGCGCGGCGACGACCGCGACCGGCGCGAAGGACGTGCTCGACGCGCTGCGCGAGGAGGTCGATCGGTTCACCGGCGGCGGCGAACCCGGCGACGACGCGACGATCCTCGTCCTTCGTCGGACCGGGGTCGCGTAGGTCAGGTCGCGGCGCGTCAGCGGACGAGTATCTCGACGCGCCGGTTGCGCGGCTCGGCGACGCCGTCCGGCGTGGGAACGAGCAGCTCGCGCTTGCCGCGGCCGACGGCGCTGACCGAATCGGCGGCGATGCCGCGACCGAGGATCGACGCGCGCACGGTCTGCGCGCGCTTCAGCGCCAGCGCGTCGTTGGTCGCGTCGGACCCGAGCGCGTCGGTGTGGCCGACGACGACGATGTCGGCGGCGGGATGGCGCGCGAGTTCGGCCAGCGCGTCCTCGAACGCCTGCTTCGACGGCGGCGTCAGCTCGTCGGAATTCTCGACGAAGTGGAGCACGAACTTCGCGGGCTTCGGCGGGCGCGCGGCGAGCGCGGCGTCGAAACCCCTTCGGGAGTCGCCGGATTCCGCGGAGTAGGTCCGCGGTCCGCCGCGGCCGATCTCGACGGCGGCGTAGGGCTTGTCGAGGACGACGCGCTCGCCGTCGCCCGTCGTGACGGTGATCGCCGACGGCGAGCCGTCCGGCTGCGGCAGCAGAACGACGCGCGTCGTCGGCGACGCGCACGCGGCGAGCGCCGCGGCGGCCGCGAACGCGAGCGCGCGGCGCGAAGCGAGCGTCACGCCGTCAGCGAACCGCGGTGCCGTCATCGGCGGCGACCAGGAACTCGGTGCCGCGAACGCCGAGGATCGCGAGCGGCGTGCGCACCGTCAGCGCCTCGGGCGACGCCTTGGCGATGCGCCCGGAGACGACCGACAGCGACCCCTTCGACAGCGACGAGTCGAAGCGGCCGCGGCTCGTCGTCGCGTCGTACTCGTAGCGGTCGAGCCTGAGCACGCTGTTCGCGCCGGCCGACAACAGCGAATCGTCGCTCATCATGATGCCGACCGATCCGTCGGTGCCGGTGCGCACGACGTCGGCGGTCATGAGCGGCGTGCCGACCTTCGCCGGCAGGCTCGCGCCGGCGCGCTCGATCGTGACCGCGCCGTTGACGACCTTGACCTTGCCGACCTGGGCGGCGACGGGCTGGGCGAACACCGCGCAGGCGATGGCGGCCATCGCGAGCGCGGGGAGGCGGAGGACCGAGGGGGCGGGCATGCGCATAGGGGCTCCGGCATCGGACGGACGAAAGCCAAGCGATCGTGCCTGACCCGGGCCAACTTGTCGAACCCGGCCGGCGCCCCGGTCAGCGCCTCGCGTCCTGCCCGCGGGTGCGGACCCGCACGTCGATCAGCGCGTGATCGGCGCGGCGCATCGCGTCCTCGATCGTCTCGGGCGGGCGGCGCACCGCCCAGCCCAGGGTGAACGAGGCCGGCGCGGCGTCAGGGCCGCTGCGGTTCAGCCGCGCGGCCACTTCGCGCGTGCCGTGTTCGTCGAGCCCGGGCAGCAGGATCGCGAACTCGTCGCCGCCGGTGCGCACGACCGGATCGTCGGCGCGGACCTCGCGGGAGAGATAGCGCGCGGTCTGCACGAGCATCCGGTCGCCCGCGTCGTGGCCCTGCCGGTCGTTGATCGCCTTGAAATGGTCGACGTCGATGACGATGACGCCGATCGGATCGTCGAGGCGCCCGAGCTTCGCGATCGCGTGCTGCAGGTAGCGACGGTTGTGGCATCCGGTCAGCGGATCGCGGGTCGCGAGCTCTACGAGCTGCCGTTCCAGGACCTTGCGGTCGGTGATGTCGACGAGGATGCCGTGGAAGACGCGCTCGCCGGTCGGCTCGACGATCACCTGGTAGCAGGTGTCGAGCACCGTGCGCGTCGTGCCGTCGATCCGGCGGATGTCGATCTCGAACTCGCGGACCGCGCCTTCGCGCGCGAGGATCGCGAGCTCGGCGTCGCGGCGGCGCGGGTCGACGAGCAGGTCGTCCGCGGTGTAGCCCTTCATCTCCGCGAGCGAGGCGACGCCGAACATCGCGAGGAACGCCGGGTTCGCGTCGAGGATGCGCCCGGCGGCGTCGGTGATGTAGACCCCTTCGCCCAGGTTCTGCACGAAGCGCGCGAGCGTCTGCGGATCGGCGAGGCTGGCGACGGGCATGGCGGGCGTGGGTCGGATCTGCGGATCGTGCGCGCCGCCGGCAGACGGGCGCGTGGGGGCTCCCCGGGATATCGGGGATGGCCCTCTCCGGATGTCGGCCATTCTAGCCCGCGGCGCAGTGCCCTCCGACGAAAGGCGCGCGCATCGGAACGACCGGCGGCTCGGAGACGGGGACCGGGGCCGCGCCTCAGGTCGACCGCGGCGGGGAACGCCACCACAGCCGGTCGGCGCCCTCGCCGTCGAGCACGCGGCGCTGGATCGCGGCGAAATCGGGATCATCGACCCGCAGGTCCGCCACCCAGGCGATCGGCACACCCTGCGCGAGCAACGTGTCCTGGAATTCGCGCAGGTATGTCTGCGCGACGGCGGACGGCATGACGCGCTCGCGCACGCAGAACGCGGCGAGCGCGCCCGCCGCCTCGCCGATGTTCCACTCGACGGGGTGCAGTCGGTAGCAGCCGTTGGTGATGTGCGTCGCGCCCAGGTTCTTGCCGCCGGCGATCAGGTTCGACCCGGCCGCGGGCAGGAGCGCGCCGAGCGGGATCTGGAACGGCCGCGTGCGGCAGCTCACGCCCACGTCCTCGGGTCCGGCGCGGTGGATGTCGATCGGGTACCAGCCTATGCCCACGCCATCGTCGAACCGCGCCGCGCGCGGACCGGGCTGGAACGCCGCCGACACGTCCTGCTCGACGATCGTGCGGCGAGCGACGATGCGCCGCGACTCGCGGATGTACGGGAACATCGCGAGGCCGTCGTCGGTGCCCATGACCTCGGGCGCGAGCGCGATCTCGGGCGCGCCGCGTCGACCGCTCGCCGGCGCCTCGGTCTGCAGCCAGCGCAGGAAGCCCAGGCTCGCGCGCTTGGCGGCCTGCAGCGCGACGACGACCTCCTCGGGCGGCCGGTCGATCAGCGAGCGGTCGCGGTAGTCGTTGCCCGGCCAGTTGAACATCGAGACGTCGTGCGGCACGCCCTCGGCGAAATCCGCGGCGCACAGGAGCCGCCGGTACGTCCACAGTCCGCCCTTGGTGCCCGGCCGGGTGTCGTAGAGGTCGTAGGCGAGCCGGCCGCTCGTCTCGCCGTAGATCTCGCCGCCGTGCACTTCGATCGTCAGGCGGTACGGCTGCGCGTCGCGGTAGTGCGCGTACTTCGACGGCTCGGCGATCGCGTGGTTCTCGCCGGCCGGCATGCGCCGCGCCGCGAACGGATAGGTGAAACTCTGCACGCACCGCGGCTTCGGCTCGGTCGGCTGCGCGTGCGCTTCACCCGTCTGCGCGACCGTCTCCGCGCCGACGCGGTAGTCGATGCCGGTCAGGGGCAGGAGGTCGCCCAGCTCGGTCGCGTCGATGACCAGGCGTGGCTCGATCTCGCGCAGTTCGCGCGCGTCCAGATCGAGGACGGTGACGCTGGAGACCTGGCCCTCCTCGGCGCGTGCACCGACGGCGACCGTGCGGCGCAGGACCCGCAGCCGCGCCTCCGCCACCGCGGGCTCGAGCATTCCGGTCACGATGCGCTGGGCGACCCGCGGCTCGAACGCCACGCGCGTCACCCAGCAGCGTCCCGGGTTGAAGTGCGGATCGCGGCCCGCCGCGCCGGCGCGCGGCCGGTAGTGGTCGCGCAGCGCGCGGCGCAGCGCGTAATAGCTCGCCGTCCCGCCGGCGGACTCGATCAATTCATGTTCGTCCAGCGCCGAAACGCCCTGCGAGGTGAACTGGCCGCCGAGCCACGCGGTCGCTTCGGTCAGGCACACGGTCGCGCCGCCGCGCGTCGCCGCGAGCGCGGCCGCGACGCCACCGGTGCCGCCACCGACGACCAGCACGTCGCAGCGCAGGGTCTCGGCCGGCCGCGCCGCCGGCACCGCGACGATCGCGCGCCCCGGATCGCCCTCGGCGGGGACGCGGACGACGTCGACGACCGATCGAAGCCGCCTCTCCATGACCAGTCCGCGAATCCGCTACTGCGCCATCGTCGACGGCAGCCAGAGCGCGATCTGCGGGAATGTGATGACCAGCGCCAGAGCGACCACCTGCAGGAGCAGGTACGGCCAGATCGACGAGAAGATGTCGCCCAGCGTGACGCCGGGCGGCACGACGCCCTTCAGGTAGAACGCGGCCGGGCCGAACGGCGGCGAGATGTAGCTGATCTGCATGTTCATGCAGAAGAGCACGCCCAGCCACACCGGGTCGAAGCCGAGTTTGACCGCGACCGGCACGAAGATCGGCGCGGTCAGCAGCAGGATGCCGATCCAGTCGATGAAGCAGCCCAGCACGATCCAGATCAGGTTGATGACGAGGATGACGCCGAGCGGACCGACCGGCAGGTTGGTCATCGCGTCCTGTATCAGCTTCGTGCCGCCGGCGAGCGTGTACACGCCGATCAGCGCCGACGAGCCGAAGAAGAGCCAGTAGAGCATCGCGGTGACCTTGGTCGTGTCGACGACCGCGCCCTTGACGCCTCTCCAGGTGAGCTTGCGGTTCCAGGCGGCGGCGACGAGCGCACCGACCACGCCGACGCCGGCGGCCTCGGTCGGTGTCGCCCAGCCCATGTACAGCGTCCCGAGCACGGAGAGCGCCACCAGCCCGGGCAGCGCCAGCTCCTTGAGCAGCGCGAGTTTCTCGGAGAGGGGGATCGCGAGTTCCTCCTTCGTCGCCGGCGGCGCGATCTCCGGCTGCAGCCAGCAGCGCACGATGATGTAGGTGATGTACATGGCCGCGAGCATCAGGCCGGGCACGACGCCGGCCATGTAGAGCTGGCCGATCGACGCGCCGGCGGTGAGCCCGTACATGATGAACACGACCGACGGCGGGATCAGCGTCGCGAGTCCGCCGCCGGCGCAGATGCAGCCGAGCGCGAGGTTCTTCTTGTAGTTGCGCGCGAGCATCGCCGGCAGCGCGACCACGCCCATGGTCACGATCTCGGCGCCTATGACGCCGACCATCGCCGCCATCAGCGCGCAGGAGATGATGACCGCCACCGCGAGCCCGCCGCGGATGCGTCCGGCCCAGACGTGGACCGCGCGGAAGATCGCCTCGGCGATGCCGGCGCGCTCGAGGATGCACGCCATGAAGATGAACAGCGGCACGGAGACGAGGACGTAGTTCCCCATCAGCGTGAACATCCGGCTGACCACGAGATTGAGTCCGGGCACCCCGAAGAGCGCGACGGTGAACACGACCGCGACCGCGCCGGTCGCGAACGCGAGCGGCAGTCCGGTCAGCAGCGTGACGCCGAAGACCGCCGCGAAGAGCAGGCTCAGGAGCTCGATGCTCATGGCGTCGCCCCGGGCGACGGACCTTCGTCGGCTGCGCCGCGGACCAGGCCGAGGTCACGCAGAAGGTTGACGACGCCTTGCGCGAACAACAGCAGGCCGGCCAGCGGGATCGCCGCCTTGACCGGCCAGATGACCGGGTTCCACGGTGTGCCGGTGCCTTCCCCGGACTGGATCGCCGCGAGCGCGTCGCGCCCGCCGATCCACACGAGTGTCAGCGCGTAGGCGGCGAAGAAGACGAACGTGAAGAGATCCATCAGCGCGCGCCCGCGGGGCGACAGGCGCTCGTAGATCACGTCGATGCGCACGTGCCGGCGATGGAGCAGCGCGTAGCCGCCGGCGATCAGGTAGGCCATCGCCGACAGGTAGACGGTGGTCTCGTTGCTCCACCGCGTCGGCGCGGAGAAGACGTCGCGCGCGACCACCTCGTAGATGACCGCGGCGGTGACGACGAGGATCGTGAGGCCCCAGAGGAGCCCCATCCGCTCGTTGATCCGGTCGATCGCGTCGCAGGCGCGCGCGAGCGCGCCGGGGGCTCCCGGCGGCGAGCCGGAGAGCCCCCCGACGGAGGACGTCATGCGATGAGCCCCAGCTCCTTCAGCCAGGCGAGCTGCGAGTCGTAAGCCTGCTTCGCGAGCGGACTCTTCTTCGACCAGTCTTCCCAGGTCTTGTGCGCGAGGTCGCGGATCTTGCGCATCTCGGCGTCGTCCCAGGAGATGCGCGTGACGCCCTTGGACTTGAGGTCGGTGAGCACGCGGACGTCGTCGACGGCGACGCGCTGGACCTGGTCCCACGTCCATTCGCGCACGCACGAGGAGACGATCGCCTTGACGTCGTCGGGCAGCGCGCGCCACGCGGCCAGGTTCACCGTGAACTCCTGCACCGGCATCGAGTGCTGGATGTTGGCCGGGAACCTGGCGACGTCATGGAAGCCCATCCGCTGGTTCATCGAGATCGTCGCCCAGTCGGCGGCGTCGACGACGCCCTTGTCGAGCGCCGAGAACACCTCGCCGCCGGGCAGCACGACGATCGACGCGCCCAGCTT
Organism: Burkholderiales bacterium; assembly: GCA_020851255.1. GTDB lineage: Bacteria > Pseudomonadota > Gammaproteobacteria > Burkholderiales > Casimicrobiaceae > VBCG01. Next base: position 6,592 of record JADZDA010000132.1, read on the forward strand.
GGTCAGGATCTCGGCGGTCATGCCCTGCGGCGAACGCAGCTTCACGCCCTTGAAGTCGGCCATGTTGCGGATCGGCTTCTTGGCGACGATCGATTCCACGCCCCACCAGCTCACGCCGACCGGGTAGACGTTGTACTTGGCGTAGGCCTCGCGCAGCATGGCGAGGCCGCCCTTCTGGTAGTACCAGGCCTCGGCCTGCCACGGATGCTGGTAGCCGAACACGAAGTCGCTGATCACCGCGAGGCCGGCGTCCTTGCCGGTCCAGTAGCCGGGCCACGACGAGTGCGCCTGCAGCACGCCCGCGGAGACCGCGTCGAGCGACTCGAACGCGCCGGTGACCGCGCCGGCGGCGAACGGCTGGATCTCCAGCCGGCCGTTGGTCGCCTTGTTGATGCGGGTGCACAGGTCCTCGAAGCACTTGTACGTCAGCTCGGCGGCGCTCCACATCGACTGCGCGCGCCACTTGGTCGTCTGCTGCGCGCGCACGATCGCCGGAGCGCCGGTGATGGCGGCGCCGGTGGTGACGGCGGTCGCCGTGCGCAGGAATTTCCGCTTGTCCATGGACCCCTCCTCGATGGTTTGCCCGTCGGTCGCGGGCACGGCTCGCGGACGCGCGGCCGCTGTCGTTGGTGACCCGGTGGCGACGCTACTATACTTGTGCCATGGCAGCAATCGGAAAGTCCGGTCCGCCCCGCGGAACGCGGGCCGCGGCGCGTTCGCGTCGGGGTGGCGCCCGGCCGGCCGCCGTTCGCGGCTCGAGCGGCGAGCCGGTGCGCGTGGCGGCCGCGAAGGCCGCGGGATCCCTTCCGTCCGCCGCATCGCCGCAAAGCCTCGCCGAGCGGGCGTTCGCCGCGCTCGAGGAGATGATCGTCACCCTCGAGCTGCCGCCGGGCAGCCTGTGGTCGGAGGCGACGCTGTCCGACCGGCTCGGGATCGGCCGCACGCCGGTGCGCGAGGCGGTCCAGCGGCTCGCCGACAACCACCTGGTGGTCATCCTCCAGCGGCACGGCATCCGGATCGCCGAGGTGAACGAGCAGGACCAGCTCCTGGTGCTGGAGGCGCGGCGCGAACTCGAGCGGCTGATCGCGGTGCGCGCCTCCCGGCGCGCCACCGCCGGCGAGAAGCGCGCGTTCGCCGACATGTCGCGCGAGTTGCGCGAGGCCGGCGAGCGGCGCGACGTCAAGGCGTTCCTGCGTCGCTACTTCGTGGCGAAGAAATTCCTCGCGCGCTGCGCCGGCAACCGCTTCGCCGAGCAGGCGATCGAGCCGTTGCACACGCTGTCGCGCCGGTTCTACTTCATGCACTACGCCGAGCTGGACGACCTGCCCGAGGTCGCCCGGCTGCACGCGGACCTCCTGCGCGCGGTCGCGCGCGGCGACGAGCGGGCCGCCGCGAGCGCGTCCGACCGCCAGATCGACTACGCCGACGCGTTCGCCAAGCGGATCATCACGCGCGAATTCTGACGCGTGGCGGGGCTCCCCGCGCCCGGTTGACCCGGCCCTGCCATGTCACTACCATGGCAGCGCGGTCGAGGCGGCCGGGCCCATCGGCGCACGACCATCGCGACGGATATCCCCGGAGGCTTCATGGCTTTGACGCGCGAGCAGGTCGAGCAGTACAACCGGGACGGCTATCTCACGCCGATCCGCGTGATGAGCGCGGCCGAGGCGCGGCGCTTCCGCGACCGGATGGAGGCGAGCGAGGCGAAGGTCGGCGGCCCGCTGCAGGGCAACTACCGGCACAAGACGCACCTCCTCTACACCTGGGCCGACGAGCTCGTCCACCACCCGGCGGTCATCGACGCGGTCGAGAGCGTCCTGGGCCCGGACATCCTGTGCTGGAACACCAACCTCTTCGCCAAGGAGGCGAGCAGCGCCGGATTCATCTCCTGGCACCAGGACTCGACCTACTGGGGACTCGATCCGTCCGACGTCATCACCGCGTGGGTCGCGCTGTCGCCGTCGAACCCGAAGAGCGGCTGCATGCGCGTGATCCCCGGCACGCACACCGTCGACCAGTTGCCGCACGTCGACACGTTCCACAAGGACAACCTGCTCTCGCGCGGCCAGGAGATCGCGGTCGACGTCGATCTCGCGAAGGCCGTCGACATCGTGCTCGAACCGGGCGAGATGTCGTTGCACCACATCAAGATCGTCCACGGCTCCGAGCCCAACCGCGCGAACGACCGGCGCATCGGGCTCGCGATCCGCTACATCCCGACCTACGTGCGCCAGCTCAAGGTGCGCGACTCGGCCCTCCTGGTGCGCGGCGTCGACCGCTACCACCACTTCGACTACGAAGAGCGTCCGAAGGCCGACGCCGACACCGCGGCGCTGGCCGCGCACAAGGACGCGATGGACCGCCAGGTCCGCGCGCTCTACCAGGGCACCGACAAGACCGCGTTCCGGGCGTGAGCGGGCGTATCGACGTCGAGCCGCGTCACCGCCCCCGCTGCAGGATCTCGAGCGCGCGGTTGACCAGGGCGTCGCCGTCGTCGGGAACCGATCCGCGCGGCGTCATCCGGTCGATCACCTGCGGCAGCGCCGAGGCCATCTCGTCGGCGACCTGACCGCGCGGCATGCCCCGTTGCTGCGCGATCGAGTCGAGCTGCCCGCCGCCCAGCACCTGCGACAGGATGCTCGCGTCGATAGGCGCGTTCTGCCCGGTGGAAACCCACGAATTCGCCTGCTGACCGTAGCCCGCCTGCTGGAACTGCGAGAGCAGTCCGCCCAGGCCGCCGTTGCGTTGGAGAATCTGGAAGAGCGCCGCGAGCAGCGCCGCGGCACCCGCCCCCCCGAGCGCGCCGCCCCGGCCGCCCGCACCCGCGCCCGGCATGCCGCCGCCGGCGCGACCGCCCAGCGCGCCGCCGAGGGCGTCGCCGAGTTCGCCCATTCCGCTACCCCCTGCGCGACCACCCAGGGCGCCACCCAGCGCGTCGCCCAGACCGCCGAGACCGCCGAGACCGCCGCCATGGCCGGCCTGCCCGCCGCCCATGCCGCCGCGCAAGGCGCCAGAGAGTGCTTCGAGATCGAGGCCGCCCGGCGCGCTTCGCCCGCCGCCGCCTTGCGCCATCCCGCCCAGCACCTGTCCCAGCAGTTGGTCGAGCATGCCCATGTCGTTCTCCGGTGATCCGCGCGGGTCGTCGGCGCGGGAATGTCAGGGGGACGGTGTCGCCGCAGCTCGCTGCGCGCCGACTCGCTGCGACGATTCTGCCTGTGTCGAGCGGATATCGCGAGCCCCCCGTGACCTTGGGCAACTCGTACCTGCCCGGCTCGACGTCACCGCCGACGACTGTGTTCTAATGCCGCGGGCGTTCGACGAGACTCGCCCGCCGCATCGGCGACTGGACGCGCAGTCGGGACTGGAAGCGGGGGCCATACGATGAAGCGGATGGGCCGTTGGTTGTCGGTCCTGTTGTGTTGCGCGATCGCAGGCGCTCCGCACGCGCAGCTCGGGCAGGCGACGCACGTCGATGCGCGCGACCCGGCCGGTACCGCCGACGCGAAGTCCCTGACCCGCCTGCGTCCGCAGGCCGGCGTGCCCACGCTGTCGATCGACGACGTTTCCCTCGCGGAGGGGAACGCCGGGACGACGACCTACACCTTCACCGTTTCCCTCTCGGCCGCCGCCGGGCCCGGCGGTGTCACGTTCGACATCGCGACCGCCGACGGCACGGCCACGGCAGCCGACAGCGACTACGCCGCCAAGTCGCTGACCGGCCAGACGATCCCCGACGGCAGCAGCACCTACACTTTCACCGTCCTCGTCAACGGCGACACGACGCCGGAGCCGAACGAGGCGTTCTTCGTGAACGTGACCAACATCGTCGGCGCCACCGTCGCCGACGGCCAGGGTCAGGGGACGATCAACGACGACGACGTCGTGCTGACCCCGATACACGACATCCAGGGCCCGGGCGCCTCCTCGCCGATCGTCGGCGCCAGCGTGACCACGCGCGGCATCGTGACCGGCCTCAAGTCGAACGGGTTCTTCCTCCAGGAACCCGACGCCTCGGTCGACGCCGACCCGGCGACCTCCGAAGGGATCTTCGTCTTCACGAGCTCGGCTCCGCCCGCCGCGGCGGTCATCGGGGCGTTGGTCCAGGTCACCGGCACCGTCGCGGAATTCGTCCCGGCCCAGGACCCGCTGCAGCCGCCGTTGACCGAGCTGACCTCGCCGACGGTCGTGCAGCTCTCGACCGGGAACCCGCTCCCCGCGTCGATGCCGCTGACCGCGTCGTTCCCCGACCCGGCAGGCCCGTTCGACCAGCTCGAGCGCATCGAGGGGATGCGGGTCAGCGTGTCCTCGCTCACCGCCGTCGCGCCGACGCTCGGGAACGTCAACGAGGCGAACGCGACCGCGACTTCGACCGGCGTCTTCTTCGGCGTCGTCTCCGGCGTCGCGCGGCCGTTCCGCGAGGCGGGCATCCGTCCGCCCGACACGGCGCCATCGGGGACCATCCCGCCGATCCCCCGGTTCGACGGCAACCCGGAACTGATCCGCGTCGACAGCGACGGCCAGACCGGCGGCCCCGCCGTGGACGTCGGCACCGGCGCCATCGTCACCGGCATCGTCGGGCCGCTCGACTATTCGTCGCGCTACTACACGATCCTCCCCGACCCGTCGAGTTCGCCGTCGGTCTCCGGCGGCCCGACCGCCACGGCCGTCACGCCGCCGCTCGCCTCCGAGTTCACCATCGCGTCCTACAGCCTCCAGCGGTTCTTCGACGATGTCAACGACCCGGCGATCAGCGATGCGGTGCTGACGTCCGTCGCCCTCGGCACCCGGCTCACCAAGGCCTCGCTCGGCATCCGCGATTTCATGCGCGCACCCGACATCATCGGCGTCGTCGAGGTCGAGAACCTCTCGACGCTCCAGATGCTGGCGACGCGGATCAGCAACGACGCGGTCGCCGCGTCGCAACCGGACCCGCTCTACGCCGCCTACCTGGTCGAGGGGAACGACATCGGGGGGATGGACGTCGGCTTCCTCGTGAAGACGGCGACGGTCTTCGGCTCGACGCCGCGCGTCACCGTCAACGCGGTCGTGCAGGAGCTCGCCGGGACGCTCTTCGTGAATCCCGACTCGTCGACGGCGATGCTGAACGACCGGCCGCCGCTGCGCCTCGACGCGGTGGTGAACCACTCCAGCGGTGCCTCGTTCCCGGTCACGGTGATCGTCAACCACCTGCGCTCGCTCAGCGGCGTCGACAGCACGCTCGCCGGCCCGAACGGGTGGCCCACGGAGGGCGAGCGCGTGCGCGCCAAGCGTCTCGCGCAGGCGAACGACCTCTCGGGCCTCATCCAGACCCGGCAGACGGACAACCCGTCGGAGCGGATCATCGTCATCGGCGACCTCAACGCCTTCGACGTGAACGACGGGTTCGTGCACTCGATCGCCACGATCGCGGGCGCGCCGGTCCCCGACGACCAGACGGTCGTTCCCGGGGACGGCGTCGATCTCGTCAACCCCGATCTCACGAACCTCGTCGGCCTCGTCACCGCGGCGCAGCGCTACGGTGTCGTCCTGGACGGGAGCGCGTCGAACCTCGACCACGTTCTCGTCAACGCCTCCGCCGTCTCCGCCACGGTCGCCCGCCGCCTCGAGCACGCCCGGATCAACGCCGACTTCCCCGAGACCGCGCGCAACCTCGCCACGGTCGAGAGGCTTTCCGACCACGATCCGCTGGTTTCGTACTTCCAGGTCGCCGCCTTCCAGTCCGCTGATCTGTCGGTCGCCAAGACCGACTCGCCCGACCCGGTCGTCGTCGGCACGAACCTGACCTACACGATCACGGTGACCAACAGCGGGCCCGACGCGGCACCCAACGCCTCGATGTCCGACACGCTGCCGGCCGGAACGACGTTCGTCTCCCTCGCCTCGCCCGCCGGCTGGAGCTGCACGACGCCCGCCGTCGGCGCGACAGGTACGGTCTCGTGCTCGAACGCCTCGTTCGCCGTCGGCAGCGCCGTCTTCACGCTGACCGTCTCCGTCGCCCCGGGCGTCGCCTCCGGCACGGTGCTCTCGAATACCGCGTCGGTGTCCTCGGCGACCGGCGACCCCGTGACCGACAACAACAGCGCGACGACGACGACGACCGTCACCACCGTGGCGCTGCTGTCCGCGACGAAGACGGTCGCCGGCACCGGTATCCCCGGTACGGCGCTCGTCTACACGATCACGGTCATGAACAACGGGACCGGCACGCAGGCCGACAATCCGGGTCACGAGTTGGTCGACGTGTTGCCGTCCTCGCTGACGCTCGTCTCGGCGGGCGCGACATCCGGCACGGCCGTCGCCACCGTCGCGACGAACACGGTGACGTGGGACGGATCGATACCGGCCGGCGGCTCGGCGACGATCACGATCAACGCGACGATCAGCCCGTCGGCGACACCCGGGCTGGTCATCACGAACCAGGCGACACTCGCCTACGACGCCGACGGCAACGGCACGAACGAGGCCGGCGCGGCCACCGATGACCCGGCGACCGGAGCCGGAGGCGACGGGACGAACGTCACGATCGCGGCCGACGCGCGCGGTCCCACCGCCGTTCCGGCGCTCGGCGGCATCGGCCTTGCCGTGCTTGCGCTGCTGCTGGCGTTCGGCGGCGCGCTCGTTCGGGGGCGCAGGCGGGGGTAGTGCCAGAGTCTGGCCATTCCGGATCGCCGATTCGTCCGATGGAACAGGCGCTCGCTTCCGCATGGGTGAGCAGTACCTTGAGCGCGCCTCAGCAGCCGAGCGGGACTCGTGCGGATGCCCGAGGTCGCTGACTTCTTCCTGGCGGGAGAATGCACGGATCCCGGTTACCGAAATGTCCGCGATCTCGCGCACCATGAAGATGAACGGGTGTTCATCGAAGCGGCGTGGCGACGGCACGCTCCCTTCGCCGACGCCCATTCTCGGGAAGATGCGAAGAACCCCTTCAATGAACGCTCCTGGGAAATGTATCTCGGGGTAACCCTCCCAGGCCGCGGACTGAGTCTCGTCCGGCCAGCAGGGTCGGCGGGCCCAGAGTTCCACATCGTGAGTCACGCCGCACGAACATGGATCGAAGCGGTCGCGCCCGGACCTGGAGACGGGCCAGATCGCGTTCCAGAGCCCGAACCGAACGTCGTCAACGCCGTGCCGGTGGAAAAGATCCTGCTGCGATTTACCAAAGCCCTTGACGTGAAACGAAAGAAATACGCGGAAGACCGGCGCAAGGGGATCGTGTCCGCTACTGACGCGTACGTGCTTGCCATCAACTCCCGGAGGATCCCGCACGCGCCCTTCGGCAACACTCTTCGGTATTTTGTCCAGGCGTTTCTTCCATTCGGACCGTTCGCGGTAGCAATCGATCGCCACTCGCACGAGATCGTCGACTCCCACTACCAGTTTCGGGACTCCGTTCGGAAACCCGGTGGCTCGAGCGTATCCACAACCGCTTTTCTCGACCCCGCATTTTCGTTCTGTTCGGCCGTGCTGCATTCCGCTGTCGATTGCGCCAACCGCCCCGATGAGCTCGGACGCGATTTCACCCTCCTTCACAACCCGAATGCGTCGTGCCCCGTAGACCCATCCGTGTTCTCTTGGGCTCGGCAGTGGAAGTTCGTGAAGGACCGCTTGGTGGAATTGGCCTGACGAGCGCTCGCCCGCTTGTCGCGATGCGAGATCGCCTCGACACTTGGGCCGGCCAAGCGGATCATCGGACTTCGCGGTATTCCCTGGCCACCACTCGAATCACGTTCGCGACACGGGATGGAAGATGACTCCGTCGACGATCTCGCTCAACTTCTCCCTCCTCGCGGTCGCCGTGCCCTCGATCGCGCATGCATCGTTCAACGCGGCGCCGTGCAGCACCTTCGAGTGCCACTTCCTGACGATCGGCGGGCTGCTGGGCGTGCTCGGCGGACTGCCGGTCTCCGGACTGATCTTCATCGGTCTGCACCTGGTCTTCGCTCACACCGAGCGCTCCCGGATCAAGCAGGCGATCCTCGGCGGCTTCGTCGGTCTCCTCGCGTTCGAGATCGCTGCCGCAGTCGGTGCCTGTCACGCGGTCTGGCGGCACCCGCCGGGTTATCGCGGGGGATCGCCCTGGGAGGCGTTCCTGCTGACTTACGCGGTGCTCGCGGTCGTCTCGGTGCTGTACGCGCGATCGGCGCCGGGACGGGCGCTAAGGGAGCACTGACGCGCCTCGGCGCACCGGCGCACCTGCCGGTGTTCGCGGTTGCGTACGCACGCACGCTCGCTCGCGATCGCGGCGCATGATCGCGTGCGCCGGCGCGTTGCCGGGTGTCGATCAAACGCGGAGTTGGAAGAACTGGCGCGACGAAACGCGGCCGCCGCTACCTCGCGGATTGCGCGCTCCCCATCGCCGCGATCACCGCCTCCAGCCTCGCCACCCTCTCTTCGAGCGCCGCCAGCCGGTCGAAATCGCCACAGGTGAGGCCGGAGCGCGCGTCGTCGCCGTCGTCGCCGGCCGGCGCGGCCATCTTCGGCGCACCGCCGATCAGATGCATCCATCGGTTCTCCCGCGAGCCGGGCGCGCGCGGCAGTTCGACGACCAGCGCGCCGGCGGGGCGGTCGCGCAGCTCGGCCAGGTAGGCTTCGAGCGAGGAGATGTCGGCGAAGCGGTGCAGCCGCTCGGTGTTGATACGCAGCTCGCCGGGCGTCTGCGGTCCACGCAGCATCAGCGTGGCGATGATCGCGGCGGACTCGGTGGGGATGCCGAGCACGCGCGGCAGGTTGTGCGAGTAGCGCATCACGCGTCCGCCCGATGATTCGACGACCAGCGACAGCGCGCGCAACGAGTCGAGCGCGGTCTGGACGTCGCGCTCGGAGAGTTCCATCAGCGGCGCGCGGCTGGTCTTCTGGTTGCTGCCGGCGACGAGCGCGTTGATCGACAGCGGGTAGGTGTCGGGTACCGTGCGCTCCTTCTCGACGAGCACGCCCAGTACGCGCAGTTCGTAGGCGTCGAGTTCGCGCGGGAGGTTGTCGGGGGGCATCGGGGTAGGGAGAGGAGGGCTGGATTCCGCCGAGTTTACCGCCGTCGGCGTGCGCGGGTGGGTTGCCGCGCGCAGTCGGTGGTATCGTTGCGGCATGGCCCGGGGCGTACCGGCGCGAGTGGACGAGCGAGAGGACGGATGCGATGGCGCGCGAGAGCGACGTGACCAACATGGCGGTGTTCTGCGACTTCGAGAACGTCGCGCTGGGCGTGCGCGACGCCAATTACGAGAAGTTCGACATCCAGAAGGTGCTCGAACGGTTGCTGCTCAAGGGCTCGATCGTCGTCAAGAAGGCGTACTGCGACTGGGACCGCTACAAGGCGTTCAAGGGGCCGATGCACGAGGCGAGCTTCGAGCTGATCGAGATCCCGCACGTGCGGATGTCGGGCAAGAACTCTGCGGACATCCGGATGGTCGTCGATGCGCTGGACCTGTGCTACACGAAGGCGCACGTCGACAC
>JADZDA010000133.1 GCA_020851255.1 Burkholderiales bacterium
AGCCCGCACATTAGCGTCGTGTGAGCACCATCTCTTAGATCCCCGCAGCTCTCGCACCCTCGCAGGCACAATCACCGCAGGCACCCAGCGGCACCCACACCTATCGATTGCGAATTGTTAAAGAGCGTTGCGACTGCCGGGCCGACAATGTCGGTCGAACAGTAGCAAAGAGGCGCGATTATACAACGAAACCAGGGAAGGTCAACACTCCCCCCTCGACCCCCGGCCCGCGACGCCCGAAACCCGGCGCCACGTCGCCCCCACATGGCGGCGACGCCGCATCGCACAAGGGGCTGCGCCGCGCGCCGCTACAATATCGGGCTGCCGAGCTCCGCGCCCCGACGAAGCACGCGCACCTCCCGAACGCCGTGACCGCCCCAGACCACGAGCCGAAAAGGCCCGGCGAATCCGACGCCGCCGTACGCCCGCCGGACGTCGCAGACGCCGGTCGGGAGGCCGCGCCGACGGATGCCGAGCCGGGCGCAGCGGCCCCGGAGCGCACGGCCGATCCGCGGCCGGACGACGCCGGCGAGACGGCCGCCACGGAGACGTTATCGGACGCCTCGGCGAGCCGCGAAACGCCCGGAAGCCCCGCAGGCGGCGTACCGCCGCAGCCGCCGGTTGCGCCAGGCATCGCGGAACGATCGCGCGACTGGTCGATTCCCGCCGTCGTCGCCGCCTTCATCGCCGGCGTCGCACTCGTCCTCGCCGGCTACGTCGCGCTCAACCACGGCAAGCTCCGCGCGTCCGACCAGGCGCGGAGCTACGCGCCGACCGCCATGCAGATCGCGCGCGGTTCGGGGCAGATCGACCGGGGCGTGCTCGTGGCGAGGGCGCCCGGAACCGATCCCCTGATCGTCTCGGTGATCACCGATTTCCGCGCGCAGGACCTCGCGACCATCGCCTGGGACGTCTCCGGCGTGCCGGCGAACGCGGACGTCCGCCTGCTGTTCTCGAGCGACACCCTGCGCCGCGTGCACAATCGCCCGCTCGCGGTCGAGGACGGCCGTGTCCTGCCGATCGCGCTCGCCGGCGATCGCAACTGGCTCGGCCGCATCACCGGGCTCGCGATCGCGGTGCAGGCCCCCGGGGCCGCCGTGCAGATCCGCGGCGTCACAGCCAAGCCCCAGAGCGCCGGCCAGCTCCTGGCCGACCGCCTGGCCGAGTGGTTCGCGTTCGAAGGCTGGACCGGCACGTCGATCAACTCGATCACCGGCGGGGCGGCATCGCAGAGCCTCCCCCTGCCCGTTCCGATCGTGCTCGGCGCGGCGCTCGCCGTCGCAATGCTCGCCGCCGTGCGCCGCCTGCGGCCGGCCGCGATCCGACAGTCGCTGGCGCTCGTCGTCGCGTGCATGTTCATCGCCGCGTGGGCGGTGGTCGACGCCCGCTGGACCGTCCATCTCGCCCGGCAGGTCGCGTCGACCTGGGAACGCTACCAGGGACTCGCGGACGACACGCGCCGCGCGGCGGCCGAGGACGGCGAACTCGCGGCGTTCATCGACAAGGTGAAGGCCGCGCTGCCCGCGGAGCCGACGCGCGTGCTCGTGCTGTCCCAGGCGCACTACTTCCGCGGTCGCGCGGGCTGGCACCTGCTGCCGCACCGCGCGGTCTGGGAGCCGGTCAGCGACGCCGCCCCGCCTCCGGGCCGCCTCGCCGCCGGCGACCACGTCCTGATCTGGCAGCGGCCGGGCATCCAGTACGACACGGCGACGCAGCGCCTGCGATTCGACAACGGCGTCGAGCTCGGCGCGCGGCTGGTCGTTTCCGATCGCGGCGCCGCGCTGTTCGCCGTCCTCTGAACCCGATGACGCCCCTCGCCGCGATCCTGGCCCTGCTGCTGCCGGCGCTGCTGGGGACCGCCGCCGTGGTCGCCGCCCATCGAGGCGAGTCGTCGGTCCACGCGCCCGGGTTCGCGGCATCGGCGATCGGCGCGGGCATCGCGATCGGCGCGTTCGCGGCGACGCTGGTCCTGCGCGCGCTCGCGCTCGCGTCGGTGCCCTACGGTTTCGCCACGACGGTCGTCCCGGTCGCCGTGCTGGCCGCCGGGACGCTGGCGCTCGTCTGGCGCGCCGCGGCCCCCGCGATCCGCGGGCAGGCACTCGCGTGCGGGCGCGGGCTGCTCGCGCGCGACCTGGCCGGGTGGGCGCGCGTGGGCTGGTTCGCGCTCCTCGCCTGGATCGCGCTGCACGCGATCCTGCTGCTGGCGGAGGTCTGCGTGCGTCCGATGTACCCGTGGGACGCGTGGTCCGCGTGGGCGACGAAGGCGAAGACCTGGTCGTCGCTGGGCATGATGGTGCCGTTCGGCGATGCCGACGCGTGGCGCTCGGCGATGCCGGCGACCTGGTTCGACGCGCGACCGGGCGCCCCGGCGACCGTGCCGTTGTTGCAGGTGTGGATGGCAACCGCGCTGGGCCGCTGGGACGATTCGCTCGCGAACCTGGTGTGGTGGCTCTGCTACATCGCGATCGTCCTCGCCGTCGCCGGCGAGACGCGCCAGCGCGGCGCGAGCGCGGCCGCGGCGCTCGTCGCGGCCTGGTTCGTCGCGTCGCTGCCGCTGCTGGATGCCCAGGTCGCGCTGGCCGGGTACGCGGATCTGCCGCTCGCGATGTTCTTCACCGTGGGCGCCCTCGCCGCGCTGCGGGCCGCGTCGACCCGGTCGCGCGCGGACATCGCGGTCGCGGTGATCGCGCTGCTGGCCGCAGCGACCTCCAAGGAAACCGCGTGGACGTGGATCGCAGTGGTCGCGCCGGGGTGCGCGGCGGCGGCGCTCGGACCGCGCGCCTGGCGCCGGATCGCCGTGACGCTCGGCGTGATCGCGATCGCGGTGACCGGTGCCGCGGCGCGCGGGGCGAACCTCGCATGGACCCGCGGGCTCCTCGCGTTCGATCCGATCGCGGCGACGTTCGCCGCCGAGAGCCTGCTCTACGCCAACTGGCATCTGCTGGGTGTCGGCCTGGTGCTCGCCGCGCTGCTCGGCCGGCGCCGGCTGCTCGCTCCGGACGTCGCGCCGCTCGGCTTCGTGCTGCTCGCCGGCGCGCTCTGGGTCGCCGCGCTCGTCGCGTTCCCCGCGCTGCGATACCTCGCCGCCGACGCGCTCGGCATCCAGCGCGTCCTCCTGGTGCTCGCGCCGCTGGCGATCGTCTGGATCGTCGACGCGTCGGGCGTGGGGCGCGCGCCTGAAATGCGGCCGGCACCGGACAGCGCCGGCTGACCGATGCTCGCGCTGCCGCAGGTCACGCTCGTCTGCGCGGACACGCTCAACCACGCCCTCGCGCTCCGCGCGATCGAGCGCTGCGTCCGGCTGGCGCGCTTCGGCCGCGTCGTCTTCCTGACCGATGCGCTGCCCGCCGGCCTCGAGGCGCCACCGGCGGTCGAGATCGTCCGCATCGCGCCACTCGCCTCCCGCGACGACTACTCGCGTCTGGTGCTCAAGTCGCTCGCGCCGCACGTCGCCACGACCCACGCGCTCGTCGTCCAATGGGATGGTTACGTCGTCAACCCCGGCGCCTGGACCGACGAGTTCCTCGCGTACGACTACATCGGCGCGCCCTGGTACTGGCAGCCCGAGGGCCGGCGCGTCGGCAACGGCGGCTGCTCGCTGCGGTCGAGCCGGCTCCTCGCCGCGCTCGCGGACGAGCGCGTCGTGCTCGAAGGCAACGAGGACGAGACGATCTGCGTCGTGCAGCGCGGCTGGCTCGAGTCGGCGCACGGCATCCGGTTCGCCGGCGAAACGCTCGCGAACCGGTTCTCCTTCGAGGCGGCGCATCCGGTCGGCCGGCCGTTCGGATTCCACGGCCTGTTCAATTTCGCGCGCGTGGAGAGCGAACCGGAGATCGTCGCGATCGCGCCGATGCTCACCGACGCGATCGCGCGCTCGCCGCAGTGCGTGTCGCTGCTGCGCAACTGCCTCGCGCTCCAGCGCTGGACGGCGGCCGAGGCGATCGCGACGCGAATCGTCGCCGCGGGCGGCGAGCACGCGGCCGAAGCGTCCGCGGCGGGATCCCAGGCGGCCGCGGCGCGACGGCGCGGCGTCGGCGTCGGACGCAACGACCCGTGTCCTTGCGGCAGCGGCCGGCGCTACAAGCAATGTCACGGAGCCGCCCCCGCGACGGCCAGGGCCACCGACGCGAATCCGGCGACCGCGCCGCCCCCGGACACCGACACGCTGGTGCGCACCGGCATGGTCGCGCACGAGGCCGGCCGGCTGGACGAAGCCCGCCGATCCTACGAGCGGGCGCTGGCGGCGCGGCCCGATCACCCGTACGCCGGGCACTACCTCGGCGTGCTCGATTACCAGCGCGGCGCGTATCCCGAGGCGATCGCGCGACTGGAGGCGGCGGCGCGCGCCCGGCCCGACGAACCGGACTTCCAGGTCAATCTCGGGCTCGCCTACGCGGCGGCGAACCGCCTCGAAGACGCGTGCGCCGCCCAGCGACGCGCGATCGCGATCGCACCCGGCAGTGCGGTCGCCTGGAACAACCTGGGCCTCGCGCTCCACGAGCGGAACCGTCACGACGACGCCGTCGACGCCTACGACCGGGCGCTCGCGCTCGATCCGCGGTTCGCTCGCGCGCGCTGGAACCGGGCGATGTCGCGCCTCGCACGCGGGGACCGCGGCGGCTGGGACGATTACGAGTCGCGCCTCGCGATCCGCGAACTCGGCGGCGTGTTTCCCGATCCCGGCGTCCCGCGCTGGACCGGTGACGACCCCGACGGCAGGACGATACTCGTCGACGCCGAGCAGGGTTACGGCGATACGCTGCAGTTCATCCGTTACGCGCAGCCGCTCGCCGACCGAGGTGCGCGCGTCGTCGTCCGCACGCAGGCCCCGCTCGCGCGACTCGTCGCGACCGCGCCCGGCGTCGCCGATGTGGTCGACCCGGGCCAGATCCCCGTGTGCGATGCGTGGCTGCCGCTCGTGTCGCTCGCCGGCTGGGCGCAGGCCTCGCCCCAGGGCGGCCCGCCGGATCCCCCGTACCTGCATGCGGACCCCGATCTCGTCGACGCCGCGAAAGCGCGGCTCGCGCGGGAGCCCGCGCGATGGAAGATCGGCCTCTCGTGGGCCGGCAATCCGGCGCAGGCGAACAATCGCCGGCGCTCCTGCCCGCTCGCCGCGCTCGCTCCGCTCCTCGCGCGCGACGACATCGCCTGTTATTCGCTCCAGCGGATCGACGGCGAGGACGAGATCGCGTCGGTGCCGGCGGCCCGCGCGCTGCGTCTGGTCGACGACCGCAACGATTTCGACCGCAAGGCGGCGCTGGTCTGCGCGCTCGACCTCGTGATCAGCGTGTGCACGTCGAACGCGCACCTCGCCGGCGCGCTGGGGTGTCGCCCGTGGATCCTGCTCACGCACGCGCCCGACTGGCGATGGGGGCCGTCGGGGACGACCAGCGCGTGGTATCCGGGCGCGCGACTGTTCCGGCAGCCTGCGCTCGGCGACTGGGCGGCGGTCGTCGCCGGGGTCGGGACCGCACTCGACCGGCTGGAGACGGACCGGTGAGCGCGATCGTTCCGCCGCGCTCGCGCAACGAGCCCTGTCCCTGCGGCAGCGGTCTGCGGTACAAGAACTGCCACGGGCGCGAACCCGTCTCCGGCGCGCCCGTGCCCGTCCCCGCAGCAGGTCCGGCGACCGCGATGCCCGAAACGACGACGCCGGCGGACGTCGCGCGCGCGGCGCTGCGCGCCGGACGTCCGGCCGACGCCGTGCGCGCGCTCGACCGGGACGCGGACTGGCCCGCGGACACGAGCGAGCTCCGGCTGCTCGCCGAGGCGCTGCGCTCGATCGACGCCGGCCGGTCGCACCGAGCCTGGGAGCGGGTGCTCGAGCGCGCGCCGGGCGACCCGGAGGCGCTGTTCTTCCTCGGCGACTTCGCGCGCGAGGAAGGTGACCACGCCGCCGCGATCGAGCGTTTCGAGCAGGCGCTCGCCGCCGCGCCCGACCATCCGGCGCTGCTCAACAACCTGGGACTCGCGCTGGAGAAAGCCGGCCGTCTCGAAGAGGCCTCCGGTCGTTTCGAGCGCGCGCTCGCGCTCGCGCCCGACGACGTCAACGCGCTCGCGAACCTCGCACAGAACCTCTACCAGCGGCGTCTCCACGACCAGGCGATTCCGCTGTTCGACCGGGTGATCCTTCGCATGGGGGCGCGGACGCCGGTCGAGATCCTCGCCAATCGCGGGGTCTCGTACCTGATCCTCGGCAACAACGCGGCCGCCGAGAAGAGTCTCGCGCGCGCCGCCGAGACCGCACCCGATGTCGCCGACGTGTGGCGCGACCTGGGCGCCGCGCGCTTCGAGCTCAAGCAATGGGGGCCGGCGGTGACCGCGCTCGAACGGGCGCTCGCGCTCGACCCCGGTGACCGGTTCGCCGAGGCGCTGAGGCTCTACTGCGCCGCGTACGAGTGCCACTGGCGCGACTTCGATGCGCTGCGGGCCGGCGTCCGCGAGGCCGCGGGCGGCGACTCGATCGAGCGCCGGTCCCTGGTCATCCCTTTCATCCTTCAGTCGATCAGCGACGACCCGGCGCTCGAACGCAACGCGTCGGCGCGCTGGAGCGGCAGCGGCTTCGCGGACGCCGCGACCCGGCGCCCGTCCCGGCGGCCGCCGGACGGCACGCTGCGGCTCGGCTTCGCCTCAGGCGACCTGAACGACCATTGCGTCGGCCGGCTGCTCGTCGCACTGATCGAGCGGCTCGACCGGCGGCGCTTCCGCGCGTTCCTGTATTCGACCGCGGAGCGTCCCGAGGACACGACACGGCGCCGGCTGATCGCGTGCGCCGACGGCTTCCGGGAACTCGACCATCTCGAGCAGCGCAGGATCGCCGACGCGGTCCGCGCCGACGGCGTCGACATCCTCTTCGACCTGTCCGGACACACCGGCCGGACCGTCGCGCACCTGATCTCGCTGCGGCCGGCGCCGGTGATCGTCAACTTCCTGGGCTACACCGGGACGATGGGATCGCCGCTCTACGACTGGATCCTGACCGACCGTTACTGCGTGCCGGAGTCGTCGGCGAGACATTACGCGGAGCGCCCGCTGCTCATCGATCCCTGTTACCTGCCGAGCGACCCGGGGCGCGAGCTCGACGCGGGCCCGATCGCCCGCAGCGACTACGGCCTGCCCGAAGGCGCGCTCGTATACACGGCCGCGGTCGCCGCGTACAAGATCCAGCCCGAGATGTGGACCGACTGGATGGCGATCCTCGCGTCGGTCGAGGGCTCGGTGCTGTGGCTGCGGGACGCGACACCGGTGGTGATGCAGCGGCTGAGGTACGAGGCCGGGCGGCTCGGCATTGGCGCGGACCGGATCCACTTCGCGCGCAACGACCCGATACCGCGCTATCTCGCGCGGATGCGGCTCGCCGACCTCTTCCTCGACACCTGGCCGTTCGGCTCGCACACGACGGTGAACGACGCCCTCTACGCCGGGCTGCCGGTGCTCGCGCGCACCGGCAGGACGTTCGCGGCACGCGCGAGCGCGAGCCAGGTGATCGCCGCCGGCCTGCCGGAGCTGGTCGTGGACGACTCGAAGGCGTACGTCGAGGCCGCCGTCGCGCTCGGACGCGACCGCACCGGACTGGAACGGATCACGCGGCGGCTGCGCGAGCAGCGCGACTCGGCGCCGCTGTTCGACATCGACACCTACACCCGGCGCTTCGAGGCGGCGATGGAACACGCCTGGGTGAATACGCCGGCCGACTGAATCAGTCGCGGTCCAGGAGCTCGTCGAGCGCGGCCAGTGGCGCGCCGTCGTCGAACAACGCGGCGGCGCCTACGGCCATCCGGTGTGCGAGCCGGTCGCGCCAGTCGCGGTCGGCGGCGAGACGCGCGGCGAGCGCGACGCACGCATCCTCGTCCTGCGCGACCAGTTCGGGCGTGCCGATCTGCGCGAGCATCGCGGCGCTCTGCCGCGCGCGCATGGTCGTCCCCGGCCGTGTCGCGATCGGCAGGCCGCAGGCGATCGCGTCGAGGCTCGTGTTGCCGCCCGACCAGCGGACGCTGTCGAGCATCGCGTCGCAGGCGAGATTGACGCGCAGGTAGTCGTCGTGCGCGGTCTGCCGCAGCACGACGACCCGATCCGCGTCGACATCGTGCGCGGCGAGCGTCCGGTCGAGCCGCGAGCGCCAGGCCGCCGTCAGCTTCGGATGCCGGCCGGTGTACGCGAGGATCCGCGCGTCCGGCGCGGCGGCCAGCACTCTCGCGATCCGCGTGTCGTCGTCGGGGTGCAGCTTGAACAGCGACTGGGGAAAGAGGATCAGCGCGCCCTGCGCCGGCAATCCCAGCCGCTGCCGGTCGGCGGCACCGGGCACCCGCGGACGGGCGTAGCGCGTGCCGAGCCCGGGCAGCCGGCGAAGTCGCTCGCGGTAATGCGCGTCGGCACCGGGCGGTTCCATCGGCCCCGACGTGAGCATCTCGTCGATGGTCGGGAGTCCGGTCGTCACCGGGTGTCCCCAGCCGGCGACCTGGCGCGGGGCGAGGCGCAACGACGCGAGCGCGAACGTCGCGGCGTCCATGCCGAGTTCCGGATAGACGATGACGTCGTAGGCGCGCGCGACGATGTCGGCCGCGATCCGCGAGGGCGGCGACGCGCCGTGCGCGACGAACGAGTCGGCGTGCGCCCGCAGTCTCGCGGTCAACGCGTCCTCGCCGGCCGCGAGGTGGTGGACCGCCACCTCGTGGCGCCGCGGATCGAGCCCGGTGATCCAGCTCTCGAAATAGCGGCCGACCGTCCCGTCGCGGAAAAAGGCGCTGACGAACGCGACGCGCCGGCGCGACCCGGCACCCGAGGCGCCCGGACGCGGATCGCCACAGCGCGGGACCGCTCCGCGCGCCGCCGCGAGCGTCGCCGCGACCAGGTCGCCGTAGCGGGACTGGAGCTCGCGGTCGTCCTCGCCCTGGTAGGCGAGCAGGAAATTGGTCCACCTCAATTCGTCGATGACCCGCGCGGCCGGCAGCGCCGACGCGAGCGCCGGCAACTCGCCCGCCAGCCGGTCGAGCCCTCGCGCGTAACGCTCGCGCGTTTCCGCGATCGCCGCGGCCGACGCCGGCACCATCGGCAACGTCAACTCCGCGCCCAGTCGCGCGCGGAGGAGCCCGGGGTCGTCGCGCGCCGCGCGGATGTACGCGCTGCGCGCCTCGTCGACGTCGTCGCGTTCCGCCAGCGCGCCGGCGAGCGCGTAGCGGACGGCGGCGTCGGCGGGCCTCTCGGAGAGCGCGGCCTCGTAGGCGGCGATCGCCGGATCGAGGCGGCCAGCCCGCCGGTCGATGCCGGCGATCACGAGCCTCGCCGTGCGCTGGCGCGCATCGCAGGCGAGCGCGCGCTTCGCGGCGTCGACCGCGCCGGCATCGTCCCCGGCGGCGCGCCGGGCGACCGCGAGATTGGTCCATCCGAACGCGTACCGGGGGTCGGCGGCGACCGCGCGCTCGAACGCCCGGTGCGCCTCGATGGCGCGTCCGGCCGATCGCAGCGCGTTGCCGAGGTTGTTCCAGGCGCGTGCGTAGGAGGGGTCGAGCGCGACCGCGCGGCCGAACGCCTCGACGGCGCGCGCGGGATCCTGCACATCGGCGGCCACGATCCCGAGCGCGCTCCACGCGCGCGGATCGCCGGGCGCGAGCGAGACCGCCCGCTCAGCATCCGCGAGCGCCGCCGCGGCGTCCCCGCGGGCGACGCACGCCTCGGCCCGCAGCCGGAGCGCCAGCGAGCGGGCCGCCGCCGGGGCACGCGGGTCGTCCACGACCTCGGTGGCGGCGCGGGCCGCGCGGGAGGGATCGTCCGCGTCGAGCGCGCGCTGCGCGGCGACGAGTCGCGGATCGGTCACGACGCCGGCGTCCGTCCCGTCCCGGCCGACTCGAGCGCAGCCGGTGCGATCTCGCCGATCGCGGCCACGTAGGCCGCCTCGAGGTTCCTCGTCTGGCCGGCGCCGTCGACCAGCGGCGAGCCGGCGAGCCCGCGCGCGATGGCGTCGCGGACTTCGCGCGCGAACGCCGGATCCTCGGCGAGACGCACGGCCAGGTCGACGTATTCGCGTCCCGACTGCGCGAGCGTCGAAGTCACGCCGAGATTCTCGAGGATCGACGAGGACGTGCGCTCGCCATGGCGGCGCCCGACCAGCGTCACCACCGGCACGCCCATCGCCAGCGGTTCGATCGTGCCGTTCACGTTGCCGAACGGCATCGGGTCGAGCACGACGTCGACGACCCGGTAGCGCGCCTGGTTGTGCGCCTCGTCCCGGCCCTGCGGCAGGAACACGAGCCGGTCCGCGCCTATGCCCATGGCGGCCGTCAGGCGCAGGTACGCGCCGCGGTCGCGATCGTTGAGCGGCGAGAACGCGAAGCGCGCGCGCGGCAGGCGGTCCGCCACCTCCTTCCAGAGCGTGAGACACCGCCGCGACAGTTTCATCGGGGTGACGAACGCACCGATCACGAACGCGTCCGCCGGAATGCGCACCGCGTCGCGCGCGAGGGCGGGCACGTCGGCGGGATCGGGCGCGCGGAACGGATACACGCAGCCTTCCATCGCCAGCAGCCGCTCGATCTGGTGCTCCTGCGCCTCGGGCACGTCGGCGTAGCGGTCGGTGAGCTTGAAGTCGATCGTCGACATGCCCAGCGTCCCCGCGCTGGCGACGTGGGTGATCTGGACGCGCGCCGGCTTGAGCGCGAGGATCCCCGGCCGCGCCCCCTTGGTGTGCGTCTGCAGGTCGACGAGCAGGTCGAGGTCGTCCTCGCCGATCAGGCGCGCGGCCTCGCGGTCGACGAGCGCCGACACGTCGCGGAACCCGGTCGCGAGCGCCTCGAACCGCGCCGTCCAGTCGTCGCGGTCGGCGGACAGCGAGTAGCAGTACACGTCGAAGCGCTCGCGATCGTGATGGCGGAGCGCCTGCCACATCATCCTGCCCATCACGTGGTCGCGCAGGTCGGCGGAGAGGTAGCCCACGCGCAGCCGCCCCGGCCTGCGCGCGGCCGGTCGCGGGCGGGGCACGCCGTACACGCGGCGGATCGACTGGTCGTAGGTGCGCGCGAACCGGTGGATCACCGACGGCTCGATGTCGAAGAAGAGCAGCAGGTAGAGGAGTTCCTCCAGCGCGTCGACCAGCGCCGACTCGCTCGCCGCCCGGTAGCGTTCCTGCCGCAAGCCGTCGAGGACGCGGTCCAGACGGGCGAACTCGGCGCGGTGCTGGCAGACCTCCAGCGCCTGGACCGCCATCAGCAGCGACTCCGGACACGCGGCCTCGAACCTGCGGAAGTTCGCGACCCACTCGTCGATCCGGCCGGTCGCGCGCAGCGTCTCGCCCAGGTTCTTCCACGCGCCGTCCCGCGTCGGAT
Organism: Burkholderiales bacterium; assembly: GCA_020851255.1. Classification (GTDB taxonomy): domain Bacteria; phylum Pseudomonadota; class Gammaproteobacteria; order Burkholderiales; family Casimicrobiaceae; genus VBCG01. The sequence goes on from JADZDA010000133.1 coordinate 11,319, forward strand.
CACGCGCGACGACGCGGCGATACGCCTCGATCGCCGCGGGCAGCCGGCGTTGCTGCTGGAACAGCACGCCGAGGTTGAAATCGGCGTCGACGAGCGCCGGATCGAGCGTGATCGCCCGCTGGTAGGCGCGCGCCGCGGCGTCGGTGTTGCCGTCGAGCTGCAGCGCGACGCCGACGTTGTAATGGGTCTCGGCGTCGAGCGGGTCGCCGACCATCGCGCGCTCGAACGACTCGGCGGCGGCGAGTCCCGCGCCCAGGCGCAGCTCGGCGTGGCCGATCGCACGGTGCAGGCCCGCGTGCGCGGGCGCGAGGGCGAGTCCGCCCGCCGCGATGTCGCGCGCGAGCTGCGGCAGGTCCCGCTCGAGCGCCAGCCGGCTCGCGTCGACGCGCGCGTCCGCGTAGGCGGGCGCGGCGGCGATCGCCGCGGCGAGATCGACGGCGGCCGCGTCGAGGTCGCCGCCGTCCCAGGCGACGCGGGCGCGGAAGTGCAGCGCCGGCGCGAAGCCGGGTTGCAGCCCGAGCAACGCGTCGTACGCGGCGCGCGCGCGCGCGGCGTCCTGCTGCTGGTGCGCCCGCAGCCCCGTCGTCCACAACTGCCCGAGCACGACCGGCGTCTCGACGCAGGCGGCCACGCGGGCGACGCCCGCGCACGCCGCGGCGAGCGCGCCGACGTCCGGAACGATCCGTTCGTCGACGAGCGGCGGCCGGTGATCCGCGAGGGTCCAGACCGCGCGGCCCGGCCGGTGCGCGAGCAGGGGGCCGGAGGCGACGTCGAGCCCGCACGCGTCGACGAAGACGTCCGGATCGCGATCGACGAGCGCGCGCGCCGCGGCGGACCCCGGCGCATCGCCGACGGCGATCCGCGCCCGGGGCCGTACCGGGATCGCCGAACAAAAGGCGTCCAGCGCGTCCGGCGCGACCGCCGCGACCAGCGTCAGCTCGATGCCTTCGGCCGCGAGTGCCGCGAGCGCCGCGCGGGCGCTCGCGCTCATCGACGGCGCGACCAACACCGCGACGCGCAACGCCGCCCCCGCGGTGCGCGCCGGCCACAACAGCGGAACCGCGGGCGCGTCCGCGGCGACGACGCCGGTCGCGTAACGGGCCGCGAACTCGCCGGCGAGCCGCGCGTCCCCGACCGACCGCGCGACGAGCGCGATCCGCCGCAGCGAATCGAGCGCGGCCATGGGGTCACGGGCGAGCGCCTGCTCGAAGATCGCGGGCAGCGCAGCGGCGAGCGCGGGCGGCGCGGCGGCGGCGACCGCCGACTCGGCGACGACCGCCAGCAGTTCGAGCGGCAGCGCGGCGGGCATCGCCGCGAGCGCGGTGACGAACTGCTCCCGACCGGATGAGGGCGTCGTGCGGACCAGCGCCTCGGCGATCAGCCGCGCGCGCGCCGGCGCCGCGATCATCGTCGGGTCGGCGCGAACCGCGTCGGCGATCGCGTCCCAGTCCGCGCCGGCGGCGCCGCTCATGGCGTCGGCGACACGCCGGAAGGTCTTCGCCCGCGGCTCGTCCGGTGCGCGCCGCAGGACCTCGGCCGCCGCGTTGCGCGCCTCGGCGACGTCCCCCGCGTTGAGCGCGGCCTCCGCCAGCGCGAGCCAGCTCGCGAGGTGCGCCGGGTGGGCCTTCGCCGAGTCGCGCCAGGTCGCGCGCGCCGCTTCCCGAAGGTCGAGCTTCCAGAGCGCCTCGCCCAGGTGGAAGCGGGCGTCCGGCTGGCGCGGCTGCGCCGAGATCGCGCGCCTCAGGCACAGCACGGCGTCGATCGGCCGGCCGAGCCAGAGGTGGTCGCGCCCGAGCTTGAACCAGTCGACGGTGGCGGTCTCGCCGTTCACTTGAGTCGCGCCTTCAGCGCTTCACGCACGAACGAGGGCGTGATCGCCCGGAGCAGCGGACCGGCGGACGACAGCCGCAGCCGCAGCGCGACCTCGGCGAAGCGGCGTCCGGCGTCCGGACCCGCGACCGGCGCCGCGGCGATCCCGGGCGCGGGCGCGGCGTCCGTCACCGCGCCGTGCAGCGCCGCGGGCCGCGGCGCCGGCGGCGTCCAGGGTCGGTAACCCAGCGCGTCGCGCACGCGACGAGGCGACAGCGGCGCCGCTGTCCGGGCCGGCGCGCCAGCGCGGGCGCGCTCGTACACCGCGAACGTGGCCTCGGCCATCGCCTCGAGAGTCCCGTGGCGCATGTCGAACGCGGCGCGCGCGGCGCGCGCGAGGGCTTCGGCGTTCGCGTCGCCGACGAGCGCCTCGATGCGATCGAGCATCCGGGCCTCGTCACGCCACTCGGCGTCGCTCATCACCCAGCCCGCGCCGGTCGGGGCCGTGCGCTCGGCGAGCGCGCCGATCGGCGGGACCAGCACCGGACGGCCGCAACGCCACGCCTCCGAGAGCGTGTAGCTGAAGGTCTCCGGCCCGGCCGACGGGTAGAGGACCAGCGCGGCGCGGTAGTGCGCGAGGAGGTCGGGCAGGTCGCGCGGATCGTAGCGGCCGTGGACGGTGAAGCGCACGTCGTCGCTCTGCCAGGCCGCGTGCTGCCGGTCGAGGTAGCCGATCAGCACGAAGCGCAGCCGCGCTCCGCGCCCGCGCGCGAGCTCGACCAGCCGCTCGATGCGCCGCGCGCCCTTGTCCGGGCCGACCGCGCCCAGCATGGCGACCGTCGGCACGCCGTCGTCGGGCAGCATCACCGCGAGGCGGGTCCCGGCGTGCCGGTCGGCGAGCCCGGGCACGCCGTGCGGGATCACGTCCACCTCCGCCGACGGGTGGTAGCGGCGCAGCGTGTCGGCCGCCCAGCGCGACGGCGCGATCAGGAACGCCGCGTGCTCCACCAGCGGCCGGTGCGATTCGCGCCAGCGCGCGATGTCGATGCCGGCGTACGCCGGCTGCGCGGCGAGGCAGGCGCCGCAGGCGACGGGATCGGTCCGCGCGCCGCAGTACATGCCGTCGGCCCCCAGGAACGTGATCGTCGGGCAACCGGCGTTGACGTCGTGCACCGTGTAGCCGAACGGCAGCGGCAGCGCGGCGAGCGCCTCCATCAGGCCGTCTCGGCACGCGGACACGTTGTGCACGTGGACGAGCGCCGCACCCAGCGTCGCGGCGATCGCGCCGACGAAGTCGGCCCAGGCCTCGCCGGGTTCGCGCGCGATCTCGAAGACGAGGGTCTCGCCGGTGCGCCGGTGCGCCTCGACGCGCCAGCGGTCGCCGACCGCGACCGCGATCGCGTGGCGGCGCTTCGACCGCGACGCCGCGATCAGCGCGCGCACGTGCGTCTCGGTGCCGCCACCCTGGTGATGGACGATGTGCAGCACGCCGTCGCCATCCGCCGCGTCCAGCGCCAGCGTGGTCGCCGCGCGCAGCGGCCCGAGCGGGTCGGCGGCGACGTAATCGCGAACGAGCTCCAGATAGCCCGGGTGGCGCCCGACCAGCGTGGCGAGGTTCTTCGGCACCAGCGCGTCCTTCTGCTGCTCGAACGAGCGCCCGCCGGTGTGGACGACGAACGCGTCGTCGGCGAGCACGTTGCGCCAGCCGGCGGCGGCCGCGCGCAGGCACAGGTCGTTCTCCTCGCCGTATCCCAGCCCGAACGCCGGATCGAACCCGCCGATCGCATCGAGCAGCGCCCGGCGCACGTAGAAGCAGAAACCGACGCCGGTCGGCAGGTCCGGATACGACGGCGCGGCCGCGCGCGCGAACGCGGCGGCGAGCGGCGCCGGGTCCGCGCCCTCGGGCCAGCGGTTGTTCACGCAGAACGCCGGGTACGACAGGATCTCCGCGTTGTTCGACCACGGCGTGATCGTGCCGATCGCCGGATCGGACGCGGCGCAGCGCCGCAGCGCCTCGAGCCAGCCGGGCGAGACGATCGTGTCGCTGTTCAGCAGCACGACATCGTGCCGGGACAGCCCCATGCCGCGGTTCGCCGTGCCGGTGAAGCCCAGGTTGCGCTCGTTGGCGAGCAGCTCGACCTGCGGGAGCCCTCGCGCCGCGATCTGCGCGAACACCTCTCGCACACCCGGATCGGGGGACGCGTCGTCGATCAGCACCAGCCGGTAGCCCGGCGGCGTGCACGCGAGCACGCTGGCGACGCAGGCGCGCACGTCGTCCGGCGCGTTGTAGACCGGGATGACGATGTCGACCACGGGCACGGTCGGCGCCGCGTCCGCGCCGGACGTGGACGCGGCCCGCGCCGCGTCTGACCTCCCGCCGGCGCTCATCGCGGATCGGCGCCCGGAAGGCGCCCGGCGATCCGCGCCCACGCGAGCTTCGCGCGCATCCACGGCAATACGAACCACCACCGCACCGACTGGCGGTACGCGATGATCCGCTCCTGCGCCGCGAGCGCCCGGTCGAGCCGCCCGCATTCGGCGGCGAGTTCGCCCAGGCGATGGTCGGCGGCGGCGAGATCGGACGCGAGTCCCGGCACGCGTGCCGCTTCGCGTTCGACCGCGGCGATCCGCTCTCCGCGCGCGGCGATCTCCGCGTCTCGGCCGGCGAGCGCCTGGTCCCGCTCGACGACGATCCGCTCGCGGAACGCGCACAGCTCCTCGAGGTGGCGCACGTGCGCGTGCGCCTCGGTGAGCTGGCGGTCGCGCTCGACGACCAGCCGTTCCCGCTCGGTGACCAGCGGCTCGAGCCGCGCGTTGAGCGCCTCCAGGTGGCGCACGTGCGCGTGCGCCCCGGCGAGCTGGCGGTCGCGCTCGACGACCAGCGCCTCGCGTTCGCGCGCGAGCGCGTCGAGCCGCAGCGCCTCGGCGGCCTGCCGCGCCGCGCGCTTCCACTCGGTCTCGCCGGCGTCGGAGAAGAGCGAGAGCGCCGGCGCGGGCGCGGGCAGCGCCGTCGGCACTCGCGCCGCGACGACGACGAAGTACATCGGTTCGGGCGCCGCCGCCGGCGCGACGCGGGCCGCGTCGCCGTTCCACGCCTCCGCGCCCTCGCCGCCCGCCTCGCGCCACAGCGTCGAGCCCAGCCAGACGCGCTGCGCGTACCACTCGCGCGCCGGGAACGCGGTGTCGAGCAACCGCGACAACTCCGCGCGGTCGTGCTCGTGCCGGTGATAGGGATTCGCGTAGGCGCGCGCCTCGGAATACTCGCGCCGGTTGGGCGCGGAGAGCACGAGCACGCCGTCGGGCGCGAGCACGCGCGCGACTTCCGCGAGCATCGGGCCCTGGTCGGACGCGTCGAGATGCTCGAGGGTCTCGAACGACACGACGAGGTCGACGCTCGCGTCGGCGAGCGGCAGGCGGGTCGCCGAGCCTTCGGCGAAGCGCAGGTTGGCGACGGCGGCGTACGCGGCGCGCGCGTGGGCGATCGTCGGCGCGTCGATGTCGACGCCGACGACCTCGCGCGCGGCGCCGGCCAGCAGCGCGCTGCCGTAACCCTCGCCGCAGGCGACGTCGAGCACGCGCCGGCCGGCGGCGTAGCGCAGCGCGAACGCGTAGCGGTGGACGTGCTCGTAGACGATCTCGCCGCCCACACCGGGGACGAAGCGCTCGCCGGTGAACGTGAGGGAGGTGTCCATGGGCCCGCTCAAGAGCTGTGAATGAATCCGGCGTCTCCGCGACGGGGGGGCCCGGGGTGCCGGCGCAGGCCCGACCCGAAGCGCGGGCCGGCTGCCCGCGCCAGGGGAGCGACACCCGCCAGCGCCCCCGGACGCCCCGGCCCGACGGGAGGACTGCGACGGCTCGCCGCAGACGCATCGCCTGTCCGAACGCGCCGCACGTCGGCGGGCAACGCGGGGATGCAGGGTCCGTCCACCGCTACTCCGCCTTCGGCGCCGATCGACCCGCGGCCGTGTCCAACACGACATTCTAGCCGATCGCGCCGTACCGACGGCGCTCGCGCGCGCGCCGGCCGCCGCCGTATCGCCTACACTGACGGCCGCGATCGCACCGCGGCCGTACCGCGGTCGCGCCGACGATGTCCGCGCGCTTCCCCGTCCTCACCTACCACGGCGTCAACGTCGCCGGCAACGACACGGCGACCAACGACCACGTCGCGCTCGCCGCCGATCTCGAAGCCATCGACCGCCTCGGGTGGCGGATCGTCCCGTTGCCCGGCCTGGTCGACCGCTGGTTCGTTCGCGGCGAGCGCGGTGCCGAGCCGCGCACGCTGGCGATCAGCTTCGACGACGGCACGGATTTCGACTGGCGCGACCTCGATCACCCGGTCCATGGCCGGCAGCGCGCGATGTACGGCGTGCTCGCCGATTTCGCACGCACGCGGGGCGGACCGGCCGCGGCGCACGCGACGTCGTTCGTCGTCGTGTCGCGCGAGGCGCGCGAGCACATCGACCGCGTCGGCCTCGCCGCGCGCGGCTGGTGGTCGGACGACTGGTGGCGCGAGGCGATCGAAGGCGGCGGCGCGGCGATCGCGAGCCATAGCTGGGACCACAACCACGACCTCGTCGCGCACCTGATGGCGACGCCGCGGGAGACCGGCCATTTCCGCGCGATCGCGACGCGCGAACTCGCCGACGAGGAGATCGCGCGCGCGACCTCGTTCCTGCGCGGCGCGGCGCCCAATCCGGGCGACCGGCTGTTCGCCTACCCCTACGGCGAGACCAACGACTACCTGGTGCGCGAATACTTCCCGCACCACCACGGCCGGATCGGCGTCGACGCCGCGTTCGCCGACGATCCGCGCCCGGTCGTGCCGGGCGACGACCGCTGGGCGCTGCCCCGCTACGTCTGCGGCCGCGACTGGACGGATCCGGACGGCCTCGCGGCGATCCTGCGCGAGCTGCGCTGAGCGGTCGCGCCGGCCGCGGTGCGCGCGGCGCGGCGGCGTCAGAACGGACCGACCGCGGCCGCGCGGGCGAGGATCGCCTCGCGCTCGGCCTCGGGCAGCGGGCGCTGCCAGCAGACGATCAGATGCGGATGGCGCGTGCGCTCGTAGCCGGAGCGCAGGTCGACGCGCTCGGCGCGCGGCTCGCCGACATGGCCGAACAGCGCGATCGCGTCGGGCAGCATCTGCCGGATGCGCCGCAGCAGGAATTCGGTGACGACGCAGGCGGCGCGGATGCGCGCGCGGTGATCCGGCGTGAGCCGGCGGTAGGCGCGCTCGTCGAATGCCATGCCGCCGCCCAGGTACGAGCCCTCCCAGGGCGTGAAATGCGCGTAGGCGAGCGGCACCGGCGACCCGCCGGCGACGTAGCGCAGGATGAAGTGACGGGGAAAGTCCGGCAGGTCGTCGCCGAACAGCCGCCGGAACAACGCGCCGACCTCGCGGGCGGCGGTCGCATCGTCCCGCTCGACGACGTCCACCAGGTCGGCGATCGCCGACCAGCTCTCGCCGTTCGCGTCCCCGCCGGGCGCCACGCCGCCCGGTCCGCCACGCCGGTTGCCGCCTGTCACGTCGCCACGCTGGCTCGCCATGGCCGCCACGCGGTCAGCCGGTCGTGTCCGGGCGGGTCGCCGCCGGCGACGGCGACTCGGCCGGCGGCTCGCCGTCCCACCGATGCGCGAGCCGCACGAGCCCCAGCTCGCGCGACTCGCCGGTCACCGTCAGCGGCAGCTCGACGTGGTCGAACAGGTAGACACCCTCGGGGTCGAGCGCGTGGGCACGCACGACGTACTTGCCCGGGAGCAGCGAAAGCGACGGGAACTCGAGCGAGAACGCGTAGCGGTCGTGCGCGATCCGGCGCGGCGCGACGCCGTCCATGTCGGTCGCGACGCCGTACACCGGCGTGCCGTCGGCGCGCACCAGACCGATCAGCACGACCGGCGCGCGAGCGTCCGGCGAGTACGCTTCGCCGCGGACGGTGAGCGGAGCGCCGATGCGCACGAACTCGCCGGGATCGAGCGCGAGCGAACGCACGCGGTGCACGTCCGGGCCTTCGCCGGTGTGCACCTCCGGCCGGCGCGCCTTGCCCGCCCCCGACTTCTCCTCGTGCCACGCGAGATACGCCTGCGTGACCTCGATCGCGGGCCCGTAGCGCTCGACGCGGCCGGCCCTGAGCCACAGCGCGTGCCGGCAGAGCTTCTGCACGTGGTACATGCTGTGCGAGCACAGGAGCAGCGTGCCACCGCCGGCGAGGTAGTTCTCCATCCACGCCATGCACTTCTTCTGGAACGACTCGTCGCCGACCGCGAGCACTTCGTCGGTGATCAGGACGTCGGGCGCGAGCGCGGTCGCGACCGCGAATCCCAGGCGCACGACCATCCCGGACGAGTAGTGCTTGATCGGGTCGTCGAGGTGCGGCCCCAGGTCGGCGAAGCGCACGATCGACTCGCGCCGCTGCGCGAGTTCCGCGGGCGTGACGCCGAGCAGCGCCGCGGCGAGATCGATGTTCTGCGACCCGGTGTACTCGGGGTGGAAGCCCGATCCCAGCTCGAGCAGCGCGCCGACGCGCCCGCGCACGCTCACCGTGCCGCGCGTCGGCCGGATGACGCCGGCGACGACCTTGAGCAGCGTCGACTTGCCCGCGCCGTTCTCGCCGATCACGCCGAGCGACTCGCCGGCGCGCATCGCGAACGACACGCCGTCGACGGCGGTGAAGGCGCTCGACGCGCCGCGTCCGCGCAGGAGGTCCCAGACGAGCGCGACCCGGCCGCCGCGCGACTCGATCTTCGCGTAGTCCTTCCCGACGCCCGCGAGTTCGAGCAGCGGCGGGCCGGAGGACGAATCCCCGCCCGCGCCGGTCGCCGTACGCTCGCCGTTCACACGAAGTCCTCGAAATGCGGCGACAGGCGGACGAAGATCCACCGCCCGGCGGCGAAGAGCGCGAGCGCGACCGCCACGGCGACCAGGTCGCCGGCCTCGAGCCCGAGCCGGCCTTCGAGCAGCGCGGCGCGCAGCCGGTCGACGAGCCAGGTGAACGGATTGGCCGACACCACGCCGCGCATCGTCTCGGGCACGAGCGAGAGCGGGTAGAGGATCGGCGTCAGGTACATGAGCATCATCAGGACCGGCATCAGCACGTGCTCGACGTCGCGGACGAACACCTGCAGCGCGGAGAGTGCCAGCGAGAGGCCGGCGACCGCGAGCGCCATCACCGCCCACAGCGGGATCGCCAGCAGGAGCCCGGCGAGATGGATCGGCTCGCCGATCGCGCGCAGCACGACCAGCACGACGACGTAGCCGGCGAAGTGCAGCGCGAGGGTCGCCGCGACCGACGCGTAGACGACGACCTCGTGCGGGAACGCGACCTTGCGGATCAGCCCGCCGTAGCCGGGGATCGACACCGCCGCGCGCTGGATCGCCTCCTGCGCCGCGAGCCAGGGCCAGAGCGCGACCGCGACGAACGCGAGGAACGACGAGCCGGCGAAGCCGGTGGCGCGGAAGACGGTCGTGAAGACGAAGTGGTAGACCGCGAGCAGCGCGATCGGATGGACCAGCGCCCACGCGAGGCCGGTGACGCTGCCGAGGTAGCGGGTCGGCGCCTCGCGGCGGAAGAACTGGGCGAACAGCGCCCGGGCGCGCACGAGCGCGTCGGCCGGCGGGCCTGCGCGCACAGCCTCGTCCATCGTCGCGGGCCGCGGCGCGCGGCGCCTTTCAGTTCGACGGCGAGATCGCGCGCCGGTTGCGCGGCGTCGCGCCCGGCGTCGACGGCGGCAGGGCCTGGCGCGCGTCATCGCGCTGGAGTTGTTCGAGCATCGCGGGATCGACGCGGATCACCATCGCCTGGACCAGATCGGCGTTGGTGCCGGCGCGCGCCTTCTCCTGCAGCGCACCCAGCGCCTCGTCGCGCTGGGAGGAGATGTAGTTCTGGCGCAGCTCGGCCAGGATCGCCGGCCTGGCCTCTTCGAAGGTCTGCACTTTCTCCGGCGTCTTTTTCTCGACGCGGATGACGTGGACGCCGAACGAGGTCCGCACCGGCTCGGAGAGCGTTCCCGGCGCCAGCGCGAAGGCCGCCTTCTCGAAATCCGGGACCATCTGCCCGCGGGGAAAGGCCCCGAGCGATCCGCCGGTGAATTTCGCCGCCGGTTCATCGGAGAGCTCCTTCGCGAGCGTGGCGAAGTCGGCGCCGGCGACGAGCTTCGCGCGCGCGTCGAGCGCGAGCCTGGTCGCCTCGTCGACCGAGCGCTTCTCGGTCGAGAACAGGATGTGCGACGCGGTCAACTGCTCGGGCGTCGTGTACTTCGCCCGCGACGATGCGTAGACGTCCCGCGCCCGCGCCTCCCAGGGCCTGGTGTCGGCGTCGAAGCGTCTGGCGGCGTCGAGTTCGAGGCGAGCGACCATCAGTTGCGCCTTGGCACGCTCCAGTTCAGACGCGAGCTTGCGCGAATTCTCCGGTTCGTTCGGCAAGCCCGCCGCGTCGGCCTGGAGCGCCAGCGTGCGCGTGACCAGCAATCGCGTGATCAGGTCGGCGATGCGCCGATCCGAGGTCGGGAAGCCGCCGCGGAGCTCCGGCGGCAGCCGCATGAGTTCCATGTCGTAGTCGGCGCGGGTGATCCGCGCGACGCCGTTGTCGGCGAGCACGGCGTTCGGATCCATCCGCACCGCCGCCGGTGCCGCCGGTGCCGCCGGCGGCGACGCGGACGGGGACTGGCCGGGCCGGTTGAAATTGGTCGGCGGCTGGAACTGGGCCTGCGCGCCCAGCGAACAGGCGACCAGCGCGGCGGCGAGGAGCGGCGCCCGGCGGCGCCACGCCGCGGGGGAGATGACGGTGAGGTTGTTCATGCGCGTATTTTACGGCATCTCAAAAAGCGACCGCCCCGCGCGAGGCGGGGCGGTCGTCACAGCCGGGGAAACGCGGCGATTACTTCGGGAAACCGCCGATCATGCCGCAGTCGCCGGACGGGCAGGCGTTCGCCGGGATGCGCATGTTCCAGTAGTACTTGGTCCCGATCGCGAGCGTGGTCGAGCCGCCGACCGTGGTGCCCGCCTTGTAGTACCCCTGCGGGTTATTGGCGCTTCCGACCACTTTCCCGCCGTAGGACCCGTTCACGGCGTTGGTCGACGAGAAGTCGCAGGCGACCGTGGACAGCGAGTAGTCACGCACGGTCGAGCCGCCGCTGTACTCGTTCCAGTTGAAGTTCCTCACCACGGTCGCGGCGTTCGGGATCAACTGGAAGCTGATGATCTGGTCGCTGCCCCACGCGCCGAAGTTCGACGTCCAGAGTCCGGTGTTGCCCCACTGGCCGGTCACGGTGATCGTGCCCACCGGGCAGTTCGCGAAGTCGGCGCCGCCGCCACCGCCGGCGTTGTAGGTGAACGTCGCGCTGCGCGGATTGTTGGCGAAGCTGCCGGCCGAGTTCGAGAACGCCGCGGTCCAGGTCGTCGTCGCCGCCACGTTGTTGATCGTGCAGGTCGCCGCCGAGCCGGAGACGTTGAACGTGGTCGGGCAGCTACCGGACCCGGAGCCGGTCCAGGCGATGGTGATCGGGTCGGTGCCGCTCGAGCAGTCGGCCGTCAGCGTGACGTTGCTGGCGGCGGTACCGGACGACGGCGACGCGGTCAGCGTGCACTGGCTGGGGGCGACCGAATTGGACGTCCAGTTCACGACCTTGGTGCCGCGGGCCGAGCTGTTGCCGGTCGCGCCGTAGGTCTGGTTGCCGGTCGACGCGTTGGTCACATCGCACGTCGCCCCGGAGCATCCGGAGGTCCCGGTGCCGTCCCAGGTGATCGTCGTGCTGGTCGGGCACGAGGCGGTCAGCGTCACGTTGGTGTTGACGACGGCCGAATTCGCGCCGGTCACCACGCAGTCGGTGCTGACCTGGCACGAGAGCGTGCTGTTGGCGGGATTCCACGAGAACGCGGTGCAGGCGGCGCCGGCATCCACGGTCACGCTCGCGGCGTGCGCGGCGATGCCGTAGCCCAACGCACAGGCGAGCAAGGCGGCACGGCGGAATGTGGTGAACAGTTTCGTCATGGGATGCTCCTGGTTGATCCCCCAACAATCTTCTAGCAATTTGCGATCCATTATACGGACGGAATCGCGCGCCGTCAGCATGACAATGGCATTGTGCCGCCGTTGCCCGCCAATCTGTCGCATTCCGCTGACGAACGGTCTTCGCCTGCACCCGCACGGATCGGGTTCCGTGCGGCTGTCCTGCACAACGGATGCCATTCCTCGGCCGCTTGCGCCGCGATCGGGTATCGGGGTGCGCCCGTAATCCGGTCGCCCGAGCCCGGGAAATCGACTTTCCCGGCGTGGCGGCGGCACCGTCGATGCCCGATCGGTTCGTAGGGCTTTTGTCGCCGACAACTCAAGCGAAATCCGCGCCCCGATCCGGCTGTCAACGACGCGAGTATTCCACGGCACGCATGCGCCGTGGGGGCTTGACTGCTGCGAATATTCCGGAGGGACCTGCACCAACTTCCGGGGCTCCGCGCCGGACGCCACCGGCTCAGTCCCACTTGGCCCGGTAGACCCGCCGGGCCTCGCGCCAGGGGGGCGAGTCGTAGGCGCCGGCGCTTGCGTGGGTGAGGCAGATCGGCCAGGTGCCGAGCGTGAGGCCCCGCTCGCGTGCCGTCCGGCAGAAATCGAGGTCGTAGTAGTGGAACGCGTACCGGGGGTCGAAGCGCACGCCCGCCTCCCGCAGCCGGGAACGGCGCGCGGCGAGCAGGACGCCGTCCAGCAATTCGCAGGCGGCAGGCGCCGGGCCGTACCAGGAGACCGGACCGGTGGCGGGCTCGCCGTGCGCGATCGCGCCGGACAGGTGGCCCCGGTCGACGTCGTACCGGTCGGTCGCGAAAATCCAGGCCGGCTGGCCGGGGAGCCGGCGCCGGTTGCCGGCGACACCGATGACATCCCAGGTCGAAAGCCCCGCCAGCAGGCGGTCCCCGATGGTGAAATCGTCGAACCAGACATCGTCGTGGACGAAGACCAGTACGTCGTCAGGGGACTCGGCGTCGATGCGTTCGTTGTAGACCTCGGGCAGGCCGCGGGCGTTCGCGCAGGCCACGCGCGGCACCAGCCGCCGGTCGTACGCGAGCCGCGCGAGCGAGCGCCCGAGCAGCGTCGCCGACGGGAAATCACCGGCGGCGGCACGCGTCGCGCAGACGATCTCGATCACCGCGGCCGGGGCGCAGACAGGATACGGGCGAAAAAAAGCGGGGCCCGAAGGCCCCGCTCGCAGAGGAATCCGACCGCACGGATCGCGCCGTGCGGAAGGCCGTCATCAGTTGCCCGGCGAGACGCGACGCGTCGACTTGTGGTCGAAGTTGCCGCCGTAGTTCGACAGCGCGCCACCGATGTTGCCGTTCGAGAACGTGACCGCGGCGAAGCCGAGGACCGGCAGGCCGTAGTACGTCGCGAAGTTCCAGCCGTTGATCGAACCGATCGACTGCGCGGTCAGCACGACTTGCGTCGTGTTGCCGCCGATCAGCGCGTGGATCTGCGAGGTCGGCGGGATGCCGGTCACGCCCGACGGGAACGCCAGCTCGGCCCAGCCGTGCTCGAAGGTCGTCGGCAGGTTCGCGACGTTCTTCGACGCCAGCACGTTCGACGAATTGAACGAGATGACGTTCGCTTCCCAGCACAGCGAGTCGGTCTTGGTCGGCGGCGGCGGCGAGAACGTCGTCGTCGTCTTGACCTGCTTCTCTTCGCGGTCGTACCGGATCAGCGAGATGTCGTCGCACGCGCCGGTCGACTTGAAGTTGCGCTGGAACAGCGACAGGACCTTGAGTTCCTTGTCCGAGGCCTTCTTGTCGTAGTACCAGGTCTTGGTCGGGAACGTCACCACCCAGTCGGTGCCCGAGGCGGTGGCCTTGTCCAGCACGAACTCGTTGTAGATGTTGTCGTGCATCAGCACGGCCGAAACCGCGTTGACCGGCGCGGGCACGCCGTTGGAAGGCGCGGTCGCCCAGTTGGTCAGCCAGACGTTGTTGTTGTTGTTGAAGTCGTCGAGCTGCACGACCAGCGAGAACGGCGGGCTGGCGTCGTTGAAGTTCGGCGAGATCGAGCCCGGCGCGTACCAGATCTGGTTGTCCGAGAAACCGGCCAGCGCGGTCGCGTCGTACCCGAAGTCGATGCCGGTGTTGACGTTGATCAGCGTCATCGTGCCGAACAGGCCACCGCCCGGATTCGACGTGAAGTACTCGGCGCGCGGCTGACCGTTGCCGGTGAACGAGCCGCGGATGTACGAGCAATTGCGCGGAACGCCGGTCGAGTCGTGCGTGACGACCGTCGCGCCGTAGCCCCACATCCCGCCCATCTCGATGATCTCGACATAGCCCTCGCGGGTGCGGTCGAGGTCGTCGTTCGCCGGATCGTCGAAGTCGCCGATGTAGGCGTAGTTGACGAACGGCGTCGGGTTGTTCTCGTCCTGCGAGACGATGCCGTCCGTGCAGCTGTTGTCCGGCGTGACGATGGCCGCGCCGTCGGAGGTCGGGATGATCGCGGTGACCCAGACGTCCTTCTTCGACAGGTACAGGTTGAAGTCGAGGACTTCGCGGCTGTTCTTGCCTTCGAGGAAGCGGACCTTGACCGCCTTCGCCGACGCGGTCGAGTTGACGACCGACAGCAGCGAGTTGTAGGCGTTGCCCGGGGAGGTTTCACGGACCGTGTAGTAGGGGTAGAGCAGCACCTCGCCGAGACCGTCGGCGTTGAGCGTGACCGCGCTCGCCGTTCCGGCACCCAGCGCGCTCGCACCCGCCACGGCGAGGTACAGCGACTTCTTCTTGAAGGTGTTCATAGGGGGTGATGACTCCTCTGTTTGCAATTTAAGTGATCACTTTGGAACCGACAGCGCGTCAATGGTATGCCAAGGCTCTCCTGATTGGCAATCGGTAATGTTCGCGCCCGACCGCCCCTTGTTGGAAATCTGCAACGCGTGACCGCGTTACCCCGTGGGAAACACAAAAAACGGCTGCCCCCGCTCGATCACCCACACCTCGGTGACCGGCGTGGTCACACCCTTCATCGTGCGGTGGTTGTAGGTCAGCTTCGAGCGCACCTGGCAGGTGTCCGCCTCGCAGGTCACGCTCTCGATCCGGTACGCCGTGAACGGGACCACCGTCATGCGCCGGCCGAAATTGTCCCGTGAAATCACGGCCTTGGAGCCTTCGGACAGCAGCGCGTACGCGGTGTCCAGGTCGCCGCGGACCAGCGCGGCACCCCGCGCTTCCGCCTTCGCGGCGACCGCCGCCTTCTTCGCCTCGACCGGCGAGTCGGCGGAGAGCCCGCCCATTCCGGCACAGCCCGAGAGGAACGCCGCGGCGAGCGCGGCGAAAAATCCGGGAAATCGAACGCCAGGCATCAAATCCGTCTCCAAACGGCGACAGTCGATGATTCGACCTGCCGCCTTTCTACGCCAGCCGGGCGTCCCGCCCCGGCGCCATCCCGAACAACGGTAAGCAAATCACCCGATTCTGTCAACGTCGCCGGAACCCGACACCAAAAAAGCATGTTTTCCCGGTCTTCACCCAGAGGAAGTGTCGTCGGCGCCCGACACTATTGCGCTTTCCGGAGGGGTCGCGACCCTGTCAAACGATTTCCCGGCCGGGCCGCAGCGAATCCAAGCAGGAGACATGCCGGAATGGCCCGCGGGAGGCGGCGAAGAATCGCCCTCCCGCCCGGCCCCCGGCGTCAGCGCGGCGCCTGGGGGTTGACCTCGAGACGCAGGATCGGGACCTCGACCGTCCGCGGCGGCGCCGGGGCGGCCGGCGGCGCCATGCCCGGAGGCGGCGCACCCGTCCGGGGCGCGGACGCCGGCGCTTCCGCGGCGGGCGGGACCGGGGGGCGCGGGAACACGTCGTCCAGGCGCTCCATCCGCCGGCGCAGGTCGTCGATCACGCCGCGCAGATCGCCCGCCGACTCGACGACGCGCGGCGTGACGAACAGCACGAGCTCCGAGCGCTGGTCCTTGATCTGCTGCGCGCCGAACAGGCCGCCGACGACCGGGATCTTCGAGAGCAGCGGGATGCCCTCGGAGCCGTTGGCCTTGGTGTCGCGGATCAGGCCGCCCATGACGAGCGTCTGGCCGCTCTGGACCGCGACGATCGACTGCAGCGAGCGGGTGTTGATCGGCGGCGCGGCGCCGGCCGGCGCGTCGCCGGGATTGCTGACCTCGGCCTGGATGTCGAGCGTGACCAGCCCGCCGGCGTTGATCCTCGGCGTGACCGCCACGAGCACGCCGGTGTCGATGTACTGCGAGGTCGTCGTCACCGCGTTGGTCGTGCCGCCGACGATCGTCTGCTGCGAGATCGGGATGCGGTCGCCGACCTTGATCGTCGACTTCTGGTTGTCGAGCGCGGCGACGTGCGGGTTGGCGACGATCTTGGTGTTGCCGGCGGTCCCGAGGAGCGAGAGCGCCGCCTGGGTGCCGCCGGGGAACAGGCCCGACAGCAGGTAGTTGAAGCCGGGCACGCGCGCGGCGAGGCCGGCGCCGGCGACCGATGTCGCGGTACCGGCGATCGCGCCGAAGATGTCGCCGGGCGTCGTGCCGCGCCGGAAGTTGCCGCCGGCCTGGTTGGCGCCGTTCTTGAAATACCACTCGACGCCGAACTGGAAATCGTCGGTCAGCGAGACCTCGGCGATGACCATCTCGATCATCACCTGTCGCGCCGCGATGTCGAGCTTGCGCCGCGCCGACTCGATGACCGCGTACTCGGCCGGCGTCGCGACGATGAGCAGCGTGTTGTTGTCCTTGTCGGCGACGACCTGGATGTTGCGCACGACGCCCTGCGCGCCGGCGGCGCCCCCGGGCTGCGCGCCGCCGGGCTGGGCGGCCGGCGCGGCCGGCTGCGTGACGACGACGGTCTGCGGCGGGGCGACCGGCGGCGTCGGCTGGTTCTGGAACGCCGGCGGCGAGACGATCGTCCCGGCGGGCGTCCCCGGGGCGAGCGTCGGTCCCTGCCCGGGCGTGGCGGGCGCCGCGCGGCCGGTGAACGCCTGCTGCAGGAGCGGCCCGACGCGTTCGGCGCGGCTGTTCTGCAGGTGGTAGACGTAGAAGCGCACGCCCTCGCCGCCGGTGCCCTGGTCGAGCTTGTCGATCCACTCCTTCGCCTTGTCGATCAGCGCGGGGTTCGGCGTCACGATCAGGAGCGCGTTCATCCGCTCGATCGGCAGCACGCGGATCAGCCCGCCCAGCGGATTCTGGTCGCGCTGCCCGAGGAGCTTCTCGATCTCCTGGCCGACGACCTTCACGTCGGCGCTCTGCAGCGGGACGATCCCCGCCGACATCCCCTTCATCCAGTCGATGTCGAACAGCAGGACCGTGTCCATCAGGTGCTTCAGCTCGCGCTCGGTGCCCGCGAGGATCAGCATGTTGCGCAGGTCGTCGACGCGCACCGCCTGCGCCTCCTTCGCGAACGGCTCGAGGATCTTCGCCATCTCGCGCGCGCTGGTGTAGCGCAGCGGCACGAGCTGCACCGAGTAGCCCGGGGGCAGCGAGCGCGTGTTGTTGCCGAGCATCGGCGTCACGTTGCCGCGCACCGCGGCGCCCTGCGGCACGATCTTGTAGACGCCGGTGTCCATGTCGAGGACCATCGTCGCGCCGTTCATCCGCAGCAGCGTCTCCAGCGTCGACGAGAGCGAGCTCTTGGGGATGCCCGACGACGTGCGGATGGTCACCTGCCCGCCGACCGCCGGGTCGATGATGTAGCTCTCGCCCAGGATGTCGCCGAGGATGTTGCGGATCACGTCGCGGATGTCCGCGCCCTCGAAGTTGAGCGAGACGTTGCCGCCGATCTCCGGCCGCGCCGCGCCGAAGCCGCGGATCAGCCCTCCGCCCGCCGGCTGGCCGTCGACCAGGATGCCGGAGCCTTTGAACACCTTCACGCGGTCGGGCGAGTCCGACGCGCCGGTCTGCACGCGCGCGGCGGTGTCGGCGAGTCCGGGCGACAGGCCCTCGGGCGCCAGCGACGCGCGGACGCGCTCGGGGGGGCGGGGCTCGGCCGGAGGCTGGGTGGCGCAACCGGCGAGCGCGAACGCCAGGACGAGCGCCGCCGGCGCGGCACGCCCGATCCGCGCGTGGCGAGAGTCGTGGGTTCGAGGGGAGCTGGGGTTGGTCATCGGCTTTCCTGGTCACTTCGGGCGTTGGCGCATCCGATCGTAGGTCGCGTCCCAGCTCTGCTGGGGCGTGACCGGCTGCGCCCGCTGCGCCTGTCCGTCGGCGCCGGCGGCGGTGTTCTGTTGCGCTTCCGCGTTGCGCGCGGCGCGCCGCGCCGCGCGGAGGTTCTCGGCGCCGTCGGTCCCCGGCGCGCCCGCCTGGGCGACGCTGCCGCGGACGCGCCCGCCCCGGCCGGTACCCGCGCCGACCGGCACCGCGCCGGTCTGGGCGGCGATCGCCGGCTGCGTCCCGGCCGGCGCGGCCGCGGGCGTGGCCGCCACCGCCGGCGCCGTCACCTTCGGGCCCTTCGCGACCTTGAGATCCAGGTCCTCGGTCTCCTCGCCGAGCTTCAGGCGCACGCGATCGGCGCCGACGTCGGCCACGACCATGCCGTTGATCGATTCGCCCTTGCGGACGCTGCGCGTCTTGCCGCCGCCGGACGCGTCCCTGAGGTAGGCGATCGCGACGCCGTCCGCGACCATCGTGCCGGTCAGCGTGAACTGGCCGCGCTGGATCGTCGCCTTGGGCGCTTCGACGATCGCCGGCGGAGCGGGCTTGCGCGTCGCGTTGAACAGCGGGCGCTCGACGGTCGCGGAGAGCGTGTCGAGGCCGCCGACCAGCGACGTGCCCGGCAGGATCGCCGCGGTGACGGGCGCCGGCGACACCGGCGCGTCGGCCGGCAGTGCCGGACGCAATGCGCGACCCCAGTCGGTTTCCAGGCCGATGACGGCGGCCAGGATCGCGACCGGCGCGACCCACAGGGTGACGCTGGCGAGACGGGAGGCGATCGGGGACATGGTCGGCTCCTCGGGTCAGGTCGACGGGCCGGTGCGGGCGGCGGCCGGCGCCGCCGGCGGAACCGGCGTCGCCGGGGCGGCACCCGCGGCCGCGCGGCCGGCGTCCGGAATCGCCCAGGCGGCGATGTCGAGCTGGACGTTGACCTCGGGCTCCTGCCCGGCGGCCGGCTTGAAGCCGCGGAACGCGTTGGTCGGGCGGATCGTGATCGTCTCGACGACGAGCACCGGCTCGCGCGTCTCCAGCGCGTGCAGCGCGCGCTGGAGGTTGGGAACGGTCACGAAGAACTGGACGTTGGTCACGATCTGGCGGAAGCCGCCGTCCTCGCGCGGCCCCGGGCTCTGGCTGGTCGTGATGCGCCCGCCGTTGCTCTCGATCGCCGACTTCACGATCTCCTGCAGCTCGGCGCCGGCCAGGTTGGGCGCCGAGTTCCGCAGGTAGTAGCGGCGCGCGTCCTTGTCCTTCATGAGGTCGAGACCGCGGCGGAACTCCGGCGCCTGCGCCGCGACGCGGCGGTAGCGTTCGAGCCGGTCGGTGTGCGTGGCGATCGCCTCGTCGTAGTGCCGGTGGAGCAGCAGGACCGGCACGAGCACCGCGGCCAGCACGAGCGCGGCCGCGGCCACCGCCAGCGCGAGTGCGAGCGCACGCGAGCGCGCCGGCGTCAGGCGTGCGACGAGCGCCGGCGTCATGGCTTGCCTCCCTTCGCCGCGGCGGGCGCCGACGGCACCGGCGCAGGGACGATCGGGCCCGCGGCCCCGGCGGGAGTCGCCGGTGCGGGACCGGGCGCCGATGCGGGCGCCGTTGCGGGCGCCGTTGCGGGCGCGGGCGCCGTAGCGGGCGCCGTTGCGGGCGCCGTTGCGGGCGCGGGCGCCGCGGCGGCGGGCGCGACCAGCGGCGGCGGCTCGATCAACGGCACGCTGGCCGGCCGGGGCGCAGGCTTCAACTGCGCCGACAGGTCGAAGATCTCGCCGGGGCCCGGCTGGATCTTGGTCGTCGGCGACCGGGGCGCGACCTGCGCGACCAGGCCGGATTCCTCGAGGACCGGGATCAGCTTGCCGGCGTTGCCCGACTCGCCGCGCATCGCGAGCTCGCGCTCGCGCTCGCGGCCGCGCGGCACCGTGCGCACGTCGAGCTGGGTGAGCCAGGTGTCGTCCGGCAGCACGCGCGTGACCGTGTCGAGCACCTTCACCATCGGCGGCCAGGCGTGCTTGCGCTCGAGCGCGTAGTTGTAGTCGGCGACCGCCTTCTCCAGGTCGGCGCGCAGGCGCTCCGAGACCGCCGCCTGCTGGCGCGCGGTTTCGGCGCGCTGGATCACCGCGATCGCGGTCTCGCGCTTCTGCCAGACCGGCACGACCATCGCAGCCAGCGCGAGCAGCGCGATCGACCCGAGCGGCAGCCAGACCTGCCAGCGCGTCCACGACGGCGCGGCGACGCGCGCCTCGTCGGGGACGAGGTTGAGTGTCGACGAGGCGACCGCGTCGGCGGACTCGGGCGAGACGCCCGTCACTTCGGCGCCCCACGCGGCGACGCGTGCGAGCGCCTCGTCGACGACCGGGCGGCGCGCGGCCGCGAAGTCGACGTCGATCGTGCCCTGCGCGGCGTCGCGGCCGACGATCGCGGCGTCGTAGTAGACCTCGTCGGCCTTGAACGGCGTCAGCCGGTCGAGGTCGTAGCCGATCGCCGCGCGCAGGTTCTCCTCGACCGCGGCGGGCAGGACCAGCCGGCGGCGCAGCACCGAGCGCGGCGGCAGCGCGACGCGGACCCGGGTCGCGGCGGCGGCCCCGCCGTAGACGACGCGGGCGAGCGATCCGACCGCGCGCCGGCCCGCCTCGTCGACCTGCGCGGGATCGCCGTCGAGCGGAATGCGGGCGAGTTCGGTCATCGCGAGCGCGCCGTCGACGATCGCCGGGCGCAGGATCGTGGCCGCGCCGGTGTCGAACGCGACGACCGGTCGCGCGCGACGGCGCCGCAGCGCGTTGCGCGCGCCGCCGGGCACGAGCGCGGCGAGTTCGCCGGCCCACCAGCGCAGGAACGCGGCGGCTCCGCCGGTCGCGGTGGCGCGGTACGAAGCTTCCGGAGCGGGGCTACGGTCGAGCGGCATCGTTGTCGGTCTTCTTGTCGGCGGCCGCGTCCGGCGCGGCGGCGCCTTCGAGCCACGCCAGCACCACGAGCGGCCGGGCAGGGTCCGGCGAGGGCCGGAGGACCGCTTCGCGGACGAAGGTTACACCATCGGGCAGGCTCGCCTGCGCGCGCACCCGCCAGGTCTGGATCGCACCCGAGGCGAGTCCCTGCGCACCGGGGAACGGCGGCACCGGCTGGCGCGCGCGCAGCGCCGCGTCGCGGGTGGCGAGGTAGGCGTCCACGTCGGCCGCCTGCACGCCCGGCAGCGCGAGCAGGACCTCGCGCGACGCGGTCTGCGGATTGATGCCCGGCTGGCGCGAATGGACGGTCAGGCTCCCGACGACGCGCGAGTAGATCGCCGGCGTCATGCCCAGCACGCGCGCGACTTCGCCGACGGTCTCGAACGGCGCGTTCGCCGGTCCGGTCTTCGCGCCGGCCGCCGCGTAGTCGGCCGATTCGGCGCCGTTGGGACGCTTCAGGTCGTCGGGATCGCGCCAGTCGATCACCGCGTCGGCCAGACGCGCGGCCGCATCGGCGTCGGCGCCGCCCACGTTGCCGAACAGTCCGCGCAGCAAGGTCTCGGAGGCGGCGTTCAGGTCGATCTTGGCGGTCTCGTCGGTCGCGACCGCGACGATCGCGAGGTCGTCTTCCTGCCAGGCGTGAGGCTCGGCGTTCGGCGACCAGGCGTCGGGCAGCCGCGGGCGGGCGAGTTCGTAGGCGGTGCGCTCGATCGCGCCGTCGGCGGCCGCGCGCACGCGCGCGATCGCGATCGCGTTGCCGGCGGCGAGCGCCTCGTTGCGCATCGCGTACGAGAACCCCCCGGCCATCACCGTCAGCATCACCGTGATCCACAGCACCAGCACCAGCGCGATGCCCCGCTGCGCGGCCGGAGCCGGCGTCCGCGACCTGCCCCCGCCCCCGGGGGCGAGGCCCGCGCTGCGAGCTTCGGGGGAAACACCACCCCACCGCCGTTGCGGAAGGACACGGCGCGCGAAGGGCCGCCCCGAGCGCGCCGTACCGCCCCCCTCGGGGGGGAGGCCCGCGCAGCGGGCGTCGGGGGGGATCCTTCCGCGCGCGCCGGGCCGCCCCGAGCGCGCCGTACCGCCCCCCTGGGGGGGGACGCTCGCGCAGCGAGCTACGGGGGGGATCCTTCCGCGCGCGACGGGCAGACCCGAGCGCTCCGTACCGCCACCCCCGGGGTGGAGTCCCGCGCAGCGGGCTTCGGGGGGGATCCTTCCGCGCGCGAAGGGCCGCCCCGAGCGCGCCGTACCGCCCCCCTCGGGGGGGAGACTCGCGCAGCGAGTTTCGGGGGGGATCCTCATCCCTGCACGCACCGCCCGCGCGCCTGGTCCCAGGCCCGGCATCCGGCCTCGGGCGCCTCGCGCGGCGCGGCATAGAGCGTCGGCCACTTCGGACCGCGCCGGGGTTCGACGTCGATGCGGATCATCATCGGCAGCCGCTGCAGGTCCTCCCAGCGGTCGCGCCAGGCGGGCTCGAATCCCTCCTGCAGCCCGGCCTCGCGCCCGTAGTAGCCGATGGCGAGCGACTTGACGTCGGTGGCGAGCACCGAGTGCTCGGCGCCGGCGAAATCCGGCGGCGCCGACGCGTTGACGTCGGGGATGGTCCGGTCGAGCAGGAGCGACGGCCGCCCGTCGACTTCGGCGATCCTCAGCCGGTAGTACCAGAGACCGCCGCCCTGGACGCGCGCGGGCAGCGGCGCCGCGAAGCGCATCTCCTCGCGCTCGCCGCGGAAGAGCAGCGGATACTCGGCGACCTTCTTCAACCGCTGCCCGTGCTGGCCCTCGATCTGCGCGCGCAGGAACCCGTGCGTCACGCGCATCGACGTGTTCTCCTCGACCTTCGTCTCCCCGGCCTCGGTGCTGCGCGCCGCGAGCGCGAGCGAGCCCGCGAGCACGGCCGACATGAGCGCCAGCAACGCGAGCGCGATCAGGAGCTCGACCAGCGTGAAGCCGCCGGCGGGGCCGCGGGTGCGCGCCGGGACGCTCATCGCGCCCGCCCGTCGGTGGGGAACGACGGCGGGGTCATCGGCCGCTCGGACGTGCGCCCGCCGCCGGACCCGCGCCCGACGCCCGGCGCGAGCGCCGATCCCAGTCCGCCCTCGCGGCGCGCGAGCTTCACCGACGCGAGTTCGAGCGTGCGCTCGCGCCCGCCCGCGCCCGGGTAGCGGACCTCGACGCGGATCCGGTAGAGGCCGGTGCCGAGCACCTGCGATGCCGTCGAGAGTTCGCCGGAGATTCCCGGCGCGTCCCAGGGTTCGATGCGCGTGGTCCAGGCGATCCGGCCCTCGTCCTCGGTTCCCGACTCGGTGCCGGCGCGCAGCGGATCGCCGCGCGCCGCGGCCAGCCGGCTCTCGGCGACGAGCACCGCCCGGCTCGCGTCCTCGGCGACACCGACGTTCGCGAGCGCGCCGCCGAACAGGCGGAACAGCGCGGTGACCACGAGCGCGAGGATCACGAAGGCGGCGAGCACCTCGAGCAGCGAGAAGCCGCGCGCCGCCCCGGCGCGCGAGCCGGCGGATCGGCGCATGGCGCCACGGCGGGTGTCGAACCGGCTCACGGCTCGCCGCCTCCGAGGATCGCGACGCGCCCGGTCAGCCAGTCGACGTCGACCTCGACCTTGCGCTCGCCGCCGGCGAGCGTCACGCGCCCGCCGTTGCTGCCGCCGTCGGGGAAGAAGCGGATCGAGCCGCGACGCTCGTCGACCAGATCCGACTGCGCCGTGTAGAGCTTGAGTTCGATCTTCGGATGGAGCTCGTGGTCGCGCGTGTCGTCGCTCACCCGGAACCGGCGGTCGGCGAGATCGAACGTGATCGTCGTCTCGCGGCGCCGCGCGATCGCCTCGTCGCGCGCGTAGCGCAACCCGGTGGCGACCTTGCGCGCCGAGGACTTGAGGTCGCCGTCCGAGACGCCGGCGCCCCCGCCGATCCGCGGCACGACCAGCGCGGCGCCCAGCGCCATGATCGACAGCACGACCAGCATCTCGATCATCGAGAAGCCGGCGCACGACGCACGCGCGGGCGACGATGCGCGGCGTGGCGACGATCGGACCGGGCGGCGGATGCGCATCGACAGGGTGTGCATCGCTGCGGTCGGGCGTGGCGTGGCGTCGGCGCGGGTCCGCCGCGCGCGGCGCCTACTCCGCGCTCGTGATGTCCTTGTTCGCGCCCTCGCCCCCCTCCTTGCCGTCGGCTCCGAGCGAGACGATGTCGTAGGCGCCCTTCTGGCCCGGCGACGCGTAGCGGTACTCGTTGCCCCACGGATCCTTCGGGAGCTGCGCCTTCTTCCAGTAAGGCCCGTTCCAGTTCGAGACACCCGACGGCGCGCTGACCAGCGCCTGCAGCCCGTCGGACGTCGACGGATAGCGTCCGATCTCGAGCTTGTAGAGGTCGAGCGACTGGCCGATCTGGCCGATCTCGATCTTCGCGGCGTCGGCCTTCGCCTTCTCGCCGCGCCCGATGAAATTGCCGCCGACGATCCCGAGCACGATGCCGATCAGCACCAGGACCACGAGGATCTCGATCAGCGTCATGCCGCGCTGCGCGGTGTTGCGGTACAGCCTGGAAGTCATGGTGTCACCATTCGGAGACAGTCCGGCCGGGCGATCGCCGCGACACGGGTGGGGGTTAGACCGGGTTCAGCCGACAAGTTCGCTCATGCCCATCACGCCGAGCAGGATCGAGAACACGATGCCGCCGATCAGGACCGCGAGTCCCAGGATCAGCGCGGGTTCGAGCACGGCGAGGAAACGCTTGACCGCGGCGGCGACCTCGCGGTCGTAGAGGTCGGCCACCCGCCCCAGCATCTCCTCGAGGCGCCCGGACTCCTCGCCGACCAGGATCATCTGGCTCGCGAGCCTGGGCCAGCGGCCGGTGTCGGCGAGCGGCCGTCCGAAGCCGCCGCCTTCGCGCAACCGCGCGATCACGCCGTCGAGCGAGGCGGCCAGCACGCGGTTGCCGAGCGTTTCCTTGACGATCGCGAGCGCGGCGAGCAGCGTGACGCCGTTGCCCAGCAGCGTGGCGAGCGTGCGCGAGAACCGCGCGACCTCGACCTTGGTCGCGAGGTCGCCGACCAGCGGTGTCCGGAGGACCCGCGCGTCGAAGCGCGTGCGGAACGCGGGCTCGGCGAGCTTGCGGCGCGTCCAGGCGACGACGGCGATCACCGCGAGGATCAGCGCCCACCACCAGCGCTTGAGGAAGGTGCCGGTCCAGATCACGACCTCGGTGGCGAACGGGAGCGCCTTGCCGGCCTGCGCGAACGTCTGCTGGAACTGCGGCACGACGTAGACGAGCAGGATCATCACCGACGCGACCGCGACGCCGATCAGGATGGTCGGGTAGATGAGCGCGCTCTTCACGGTTTCGCGCAGCTCCTTGCTCCGCTCCCTCGTGTCGGCGAGCCGCGAGAGCACCGTGCCCAGCGCACCGCCGGCCTCGCCGGCGCGCACGATGTTCACGTAGAAGCGCGAGAAGACCTCGCCGCGCGCGTCGAGCGCCTGAGACAGCGCCTTGCCGCCGCGCACGTCGTCGCGGACGCCCTGCAGCAGCGCGCCGACGACCGGCGTCGCGGCGAGCCCGATCAGCGTCTCCAGCGCGCGGTCGAGCGGCAGCCCGGCGCGCAGCAGCGTGGCCAGTTCGCGCGTGAGCGCCATCAACTGGTCGGCGGTCACGTGACGCGACTCGAACCAGCGGCGGCGCGGCGGCCGCGCGCCGCGCGCCGCGGTGGCGGCCGGGGCCGCGGCCGCGGGCGCGACCTGCATCGGCATCAGTCCGCGGTCGCGCAGGCGGTCGAGGATCTCGGCCTCGTTGGCCGCCTCGAGCTCGCCGGTCGACACCGCGCCGCCGGGCGCGACGGCCTTGTAGCGATAGATCGGCATCGGATCAGCGCGGCCCGGCGCAGGACTCCGCACCGACCGGCCGCGATGCGCGACCCGGAGCGCCCGGTTCGTCGTGCAGTCGCCGGCGGTCGCCGCCGGGCCGCCCCAGGGCGATCGCGTCGAGCCCTTCCCGATGCGCAAGGCGCGACGCGCTCGTCGCGCCATCTCCTGCGGTCACGGACGCCTTTCGCATCGGACCCGCTAATCCTCGCGCGTCGCGCGGAGGACTTCCTCGACGGTGGTCGTGCCGGCGAGCGCCTTGCGCAGGCCGTCCTCGTACATCGTGAGCATTCCCTCGCGCACCGCCTGCGCCTTCAGGTCGGTCGCGGTCGCGTGCTTCATGACGAGCGAGCGCAGCGCGTCGGTCATCGGCAGCATCTCGAGGATCGACACGCGGCCCGTGTACCCGGTGTTCGAGCACTGCGGGCAGCCCTTGGCGTGCCAGAGCGTCACCGGCTTGCCTTCGGCGAAACGCGCGAGCCCGGTGTGCTCGACCATCTCCGGCAGCGGCCGGTACGGCGCCTTGCAGTGCGGGCACAGCGTGCGCACCAGCCGCTGCGCCAGGATGCCGACGACCGTGGACGTGAGCAGGTAGTCCTCGAAGCCCATGTCGAGCAGCCGGTTCACCGTGGACGGCGCGTCGTTGGTGTGGACCGTCGACAGCACGAGGTGACCGGTGAGCGCCGACTGCACGGCGATCTGCGCGGTCTCGAGGTCGCGGATCTCGCCGATCATGATGACGTCGGGGTCCTGGCGGACGATCGAGCGCAGCGCGTTGGCGAACGTGAGGTCGATCTGCGGCTTGACCTGGATCTGGTTGATCCCCGGCATCTGGTATTCGACCGGGTCCTCGACGGTCAGGATCTTGACGTCGGGCTTGTTGAGCGCGTCGAGCGCCGTGTAGAGCGTCGTCGTCTTGCCCGATCCGGTGGGCCCGGTGACGAGCAGGATGCCGTTGGGCTGCTTGAGCGCCTCCATGAACCGCGCCAGCATGTCCGGCAGGAATCCCAGCTTGCCGAAGTCGAGCGCGACGCCGCCCTTGTCGAGGATGCGCATGACCACGCTCTCGCCGTGCATCGTCGGCACCGTCGACACGCGCAGGTCGATCTCCTTGCCCTGGACGCGCAGGCGGATGCGCCCGTCCTGCGGCAGCCGCCGTTCGGCGATGTCGAGGTTCGCGAGGATCTTCACGCGGGAGATCACGGCGGCGGAGAGCCGGCGCGGCGGGGACTCGACCTCGTGGAGCACGCCGTCGATCCGGTTGCGGACGACCAGCCGGTTCTCGAACGGCTCGATGTGGATGTCGGAGGCGCGGGCGGCCAGCGCGTTGGTGATCAGCAGCGACACGAGCCGGATGACCGGCGCCTCGGACGCGAGGTCCTTCAACTGCTGGACGTCGGCGCCCAGCGCGAGCTCGTCGACGCGCGTCTCGACCTCGTCGCCGACGATCTGGCCCACGGCGCTCTTGCCGCTGCCGTAGAGCCGCTCGAGCGCCGCGTCGAGGTCGCCGGGTACCGCGACCATCGGACGCACGCGCCGTCCGGTGACCATCGAGAACGCGTCGATCGCGTAGCCGTCGGTCGGGTCGGCCATCGCGAGCACGAGCTCGTCGGCGTCCTCGCGCACCGGCAGCGCGCGCGCGTCGCGCAGGAACCGCGGCGAGACGCGCTCCTCGAGGATCGGCAGTTCCGGGTACCCCGCGGCGTCGAGCAGCGGCAGGTCGAGCTGCGCGGCCAGCGCCTCGGCGACGTCGCGCGGCGCGACCAGCCCCAGCGTGACCAGCAGCGAACCCAGCCGTTCGGGGGTTTCCTGCTGCAGGCGCAGCGCGCGCTCGAGCGATCCCGTGTCGAGCTTGCCTCGCTCGATCAGGAGTTCGCCCAGCCGTTTTCGTGTGGTGGCCATCGCCGTCGATCCGCGGAGGTCGCTTCGATACGCGTCGAGGCGCACGAGTTCAACATTCTACACGACCCGATCGCGGTCTTTGACCGGAAATGCTTGTGCAGCAAGGACTTGGGTTCACTCGGCTCGCCGACGGACGGTCGGTGCGGTCCTCCCGGCGCCGGGTCGCCGGCGGGGGTGTGCGATCCTTTCGGGTTCGCCACCCGATCCGACGGACCGATGAAACTCGAATGTTTCGCCCTGGACGACGATCCGTTGCCGCTGTCGGCGGCGCCGGCGACGCGCGACTGGATGGATCGCATACCCGACCGGCACGCGTACCGATGCCTGCCGCTCGCGATCGCCAACGCCCACGGATGGAACGTCGGCGCTCCCTGCGACTTCGAGGTCGTCTGGGACGGCGGGCCGAGACCGCAGTGCCTCAAGGTCGCGTCGCTCGACGGATACGCGCAGATCGGGCGCTACGCCATGTCCCACTTCGCCCACGGCATCGTCACGTTCAACCTGACCTGGTTGTTCCGCACCCCGCCGGGATGGAACCTCTGGGTCGGCGGCGCGCTCAACGAACCCAGGGACGGCATCGCGCCGCTCTCGGGCATCGTCGAGACGAACTGGCTCCCCTACCCGTTCACGATGAACTGGCAGATGACGCGCGCGGGCCGCGTGAGCTTCCGCAAGGGGGAACCGCTGTGCATGGTGTTCCCAGTGCCCGCCGACGCGATCAGCGCGTTCGAGCCGGTCATGCGCCGTCTGGACGACGACCCGGCGCTCGCCGCCCAGGCGCGCGCCTGGAAGGAACGCCGCGACGACTTCATGAGCCGATTCGCGCGGAGCGATCCCGCGACGCTCGCCGAGGCCTGGCAGCGCTACTACTTCCTGGGGAAGCTCCCCGACGGTACGCAGGCGCCGGAAGGCCACGTCAACAAGCTGCGCGCCGCCGATCCGGTCGATCGCCGGGGAACGCCGGAGCCCGGCGCGGGACCCGTGCCCGGAGATCGCTGAGGCGCGGGCCCGGCGGCGGCCGGAAGTCGCCGGATCGCCGGCGTCCGGCTCGCGCCGTCAGCGCCGCGGAATCGGCAGTTCGTCCGGCGGGGTCGCCGCGGCCAGCGAGCCGGCGCGTGCCAGCGCCTCGCGCGCGCCGGGCGCGTCGCCGGCGCGATCGAGCAACGCCGCGAGCGCGCGGTGCATCTCGGGCGAGTCGGGCATGAGCGCGAGACCCGCGTCGACGGTCGCGCGCGCGGCCCGTTCGTCGCCGGCGGCGAGCGCGATCTCCGCGTAGGCGATCACCGGCTCGGGATCGTAGTGGTAATCGCGATGCGCGGCGAGCCACGCCTGCGCCGCCTGCGCCCAGTGTCCGGCGGCGGCGAACGTGCGTGCGCGCGCCTTGAGGCCGGCCTGGCGCGCCTCGGCGGCGTCGCGGCGCGCCGCGTGCCGCCGCCGGACGAGGCCCTCGTGTCCGCGCAGTTCCGGGTCGGCGTCGGGCGAGTCGATGTTCCAGACACCCGACTGCGAAAGGCCGAGCCGGTAGACGGCGAGCTCCTCGCGTACGTGCAGAAACGGCGTGTGCGCCGACATCTGCAACCACAGGTCCCAGTCGTCGAACCAGTCGAGCGCGGGCTCGTAGCGCACGCCGTGCTCGCGCACGAGCGCGGTGTCGAACAGGCCGCCGTTGGGGGGGAAGAGGTTGCGCCGCAGGAGCAGGAGCTCGGAGTACTCGAAGCGGTAGACGCCGGTGCGACCGGCATCGCCGGTGTCGACGCGCACGTCGGCGTAGGCGACGCGCGAGCCCGGATTCGCGTCCAGCGCGTCCGACAGCCGCTCGACGAAAGCAGGCAGCAGCAGGTCGTCGTCGTCGAGTACGACGATGCGCCGGCCCATCGCCTGCTCGAAGCCCAGGTTGCCGGCCGGCGCGCGCAGCAGCGGACGGCCTGCGGAGACGACGCGCACCGGGACCTCGCCCGCGCCCGGAACGTCGACGCCCCGGCCCGACGCGTCGACGACCAGCCATTCGCGCGGGCGCACCGTCTGCGCCGCGACGCAGGCGGCCGCGTCCGCGAGGCAGGGCCTGCCCAGCGTGCGGGTGAGGATCGTGACGTCCGCCGCGCGCATCGGGGCGACGACCGCCGGACCCGGTCAGCGGACGGTGGCGAACGCCGCCGCCGCCTTCGCGATCGTGTCGGCGATGTCGGCGTCGGTGTGCGCGGCCGACACGAAGCCGGCCTCGTAGGCGGACGGCGCGAAATAGACGCCGGCGTCGAGCATCGCGTGGAACCAGCGGTTGAACCGCTCCTTGTCGCAGGCCATGATCTCGGCGTAGCTCGCCGGCACCCGCGACGCGAAGTACAGCCCGAACATCCCGCCGACCGCCTGCGCGCAGAACGCGACGCCCGCGCGCTGCGCGGCGGCCGTCAGGCCGTCGGTGAGCGACCGGGTGCGCGCCGCCAGCGACTCGTAGAAACCGGGCGCCTCGGTCAGCGCGAGCGTCGCGAGGCCGGCGGCGACGGCGACCGGATTGCCCGAGAGCGTGCCGGCCTGGTAGACCGGGCCGAGCGGCGCGATCATCTTCATGACGTCGCGGCGACCGCCGAACGCGCCGACCGGCATGCCGCCGCCGATCACCTTGCCCAGCGTCGTCAGGTCCGGCGTGATCCCGGTCATGCCCTGCACGCCGCGCGGATGCACACGGAAGCCGGTCATCACCTCGTCGAAGATCAGCACCGCGCCGTGGCGGTCGCACAAGCGGCGCAGCAGCGCGAGCCAGCCGGGCGCGGGGTGGACCAGGTTCATGTTGCCGGCGACCGGCTCGACGATGACGCCGGCGATGGTCGCGCCGCCGGCGGCGAACGCTTCCTCGATCGCCGCCGCGTCGTTGTACGGCAGCACGATCGTCTGGTTCGCGATCTCCGGCGGAACGCC
>JADZDA010000134.1 GCA_020851255.1 Burkholderiales bacterium
AGCCCGCACATTAGCGTCGTGTGAGCACCATCTCTTAGATCCCCGCAGCTCTCGCACCCTCGCAGGCACAATCACCGCAGGCACCCAGCGGCACCCACACCTATCGATTGCGAATTGTTAAAGAGCGGCGGCTTCACCGCGAGCACGGCCCGGGGTCTTTCGGAACGACCGGGGAGGACGGCGGCGAAACAGCGAAGAAAGGGATTCTAGCGCGTTTTCGATTGCACCGCAACACCCGACGCCGATCCGGCGACATCCGGGCGCGCGTACTTCCACTTGTTGTGTATCCAGAGCCAGTCCGCCGGCGAGGCGAGGATCGTCGCCTCCAGGCGGCGGGCGTAGCGCTCGACGATCTCGACGCCCGCATCGTCGCCGTAAGGCGGCTCGGCGATGACGTCCAGGTACACCGCGTAGCGTCCCCGCCCCGCGCGGCGCATCTCGACGTAGACGACCGTGGCGTCCAGGTAGCGCGCGATCTTCTCGGGCCCGAGGAAGAACGCCGTGTCCTGGTTGAGGAAGCGCGTCCAGTGCTTGGGCGTCTTCCTGAGCGGCGTCTGGTCGGCGAGCACGCCGTAAGCCCGAACCTCGTCGCCCCGGCGGAAAATCTCGAGCAGGAACGACTTGTGCGGGATCGGATTCGCGCCGAAGCGGCGGCGCGCCTCGCGCACGTAGGCGTCGACGCCCGCGAGTCGCAGGGGCTTGTACACGACGTCGATCGGAATGCCCAGGTGCGCGCCGGCGCCGAGCAACAGCCACTCCCAGTTGCAGACGTGGCCGGTGAGCAGGATCACCGACCTGCCCTGGACGCGGCAGTGTTCGATGACCTCGGGATTGGCGAGGGTGACGCGGCGCTTCAGCGCCTCCGCGCTCGCGCCGTAGCCCCAGATCGCCTCGAGCAGCGAGGCGGCGAGCCGCCGGTAGCAGTCACGCAGGATGCGCTCCCGCTGCGCCGCCGGCATCGAGGGGAAGGCCGCCTCGAGATTGCGGCGCGCGAGAGGAACCCGCCAGCGGACGAGACGATACGCCGCGAAGTACAGCCACCAGCTCAGCGGGTGGAGCACGGGCAGCGGAAACCGGGCGAGAATGCGCAGGAGCAGAACCATGTCGAAGAGCCCGTCGTCCGCGATCGTTTCCGCAGCCGGCCGCACCGCGTCGGCCGCCGCCTCGGCATCGCGCGCGCGGAAACGGCCGTGAGCGTAAGCGAATTCCCCGGCAGCGGCAACGCGCGCGGCGTCGCCCTGAGCCCGCCCTGCGACGACCTCGCGCTGTGGCGCTGGCCGCTGGATCGCGACGGGCACGAGTGGCCCGCGCTGTGGTCGATGCTCTCCGCCCCGGAGCGCGAGCGCGCGGGGCGGTTCGGGACCGAGGCGCTCAGACAGCGCTACGTCGCCGGGCGAGCCGCGCTGCGCGAGACGCTGGCCAGGCGCCTGGGGATCGCGCCGGCGGCGGTGCCGATCGTCCGGGGCACGCGCGGCCGGCCGATGCTGGCCGACGACGCGTCCCCGGATTTCAACGTGTCGCACACGCGCGGCGTCGCCGTGATCGCGCTGCTCGACCGCGCGGGACACCGCGTCGGCATCGACATCGAGGGCGAGGACCGCTCGCTCGCGCACGATTCGCTCGCGCGCAAGTTCCTCACCGCGGACGAGCGCGACGCGATCGCGCCTCTGGACGACGACGCGCGCCGCCGCGCGTTCCTGCGCCTGTGGACCTGCAAGGAAGCGATGAGCAAGGCGACCGGCGACGGCCTGTCCGCGCCGTTCGCGCGGATCGGCATAGACACCGCCCGCGGGCTGGTCCCGGTCGCCGGCCCGGACGTGTACGCACCGGGCCTATGGTCGCTGCACGCGGTCGCGGCAGGCGCCGGCTACTGCGCGACCGTCGCGGTCTGGCGCTGGGCCTGAGCAGACTTCGGTGACCGCGCTCGCCGCGCGCACTCCGCCCCCGGGTTCCGTCGCGCTTGTGGCCCGGCCGGCGCGCGGGTACTATGACATTGTCATAGCGTTTCCCGCCGCGCCCTGCGGCGGCCCCATCCCCCGCGGAGGCTCCATGCTCAACTTCAACCGCAACGATCGAGTACCCGATTCCCGGGCTACGGACCGCCCCCCCGCGCGCCCGACCCCCGCCGCCGCGCCGGCCGGCGGGGGACCGACGACGCCTTCGACGGCCGCCCTGGGAAGGCCGCTCGCCCCCGGCGCTGCGCCTGCCGCGGTCCCGCCCCTGCCGGCATCGCCCGCGGGCGCCACGGCACCGGCACTCGCCGCCACCGCGGCGCCGGTCGAAACGGCCGCGCTCACCGCCACGAGCGGCGGGTCGAAGCTCATCGTCGGCCGCAACGTCAAGCTCAAGGGCGTCGAGATCTCCGACTGCGACCTGGTCGTCGTCGAAGGCCAGGTCGAGGCGAGCGTGGCGAGCAAGGGCATGCAGCTCGCCAAGCCGGGCACGCTCAAGGGCAACGCCGTGATCGACGTCGCCGAGATCGACGGCGAGTTCTGCGGCGAACTGACCGCGCACCTCAAGCTCGTCGTCAACGGCAGCGGCCGGGTCAGCGGAACGATCCGGTACGGCAGCCTGATCGTCGCCGAGGGCGGGGAAGTCACCGGCGACGTGAAGCGGCTCGACGACGCCGCCGTGCCCACGCTGCGCTCCCCGGTCGAACCGCGATCCACGCCGGGCACATCCCCTCTGCGCTGACGCCCGGTCCCGGGCTGCGCCGCGGCCCGGGACCGACCGGTTGCCTCGCGCCGCGCGCAGCACGTATCCTCGGGTCTGGACGCCGTTCGATCGCTCGTGGTCGGAAGGCGGAAGCGCGGCGCGATACGCGAGCGGCCGGGAGACCGTCGCGCGCGTCGCGCCAGGACGACGCCGAGGGAGCCCGAGGAAATGCCCGCGAAGACCAGGACCGCCGCAAAAACCAGGCGCCGCGCGCCCGCCGCCCGGCGCCGCGGACCGGCCGCCCAGCGTGCCCGTCCCGCAACCGCGGAACCCCGGGAAACGACGCGCAAGGCGCGCGAATCCGACCTGGCGCCGACGCACGACGACGGGAGCACGGCCCCGGCGGTCCGCCTCGTGTCCGAGCGCGGTGAAGTGACCGAACGGGTCGTAGCGTCGGAAGAGGCCCAGTCGACCGCGTTGCGCGACATCATCTCGGGACTCGCTCCCAGCGAAGCGACCTCGATCCTGAAGCTCATGCTGTCCGAGCAGAAGGTCCGGGTGCACGCCGAGGAGGACGCCGCCGACGAGGAACTCGCGCCAGACTGGCGCAAGGGCGGCTACCCGTACCGGAACCGGCTGTCGCGAAGGAACTACGAGCGGCAGAAGTACCGGCTCCAGGTCGAGCTCCTCAAGTTCCAGTCGTGGGTCAAGGAGACCGGGCAGAAGGTCGTCATCCTGTTCGAGGGCCGGGACGCGGCCGGCAAGGGGGGGACGATCAAGCGGTTCATGGAGCACCTGAACCCCCGGGGAGCGCGAGTCGTCGCCCTGGAGAAGCCCTCGCTGGTCGAACGCGGCCAGTGGTATTTCCAGCGCTACGTCGAGCACCTGCCGACCGCCGGCGAGATCGTGCTGTTCGACCGCTCCTGGTACAACCGGGCGGGCGTCGAGCGCGTCATGGGCTTCTGCTCGGACGCCGAGTACGACGAGTTCCTGCGCCAGGCGCCCGAATTCGAGCGCAACCTGGTCCGCAGCGGCGTGCATCTCTTCAAGTTCTGGTTCTCGGTGAGCCGCAAGGAACAGGCGCGCCGGTTCAAGGAGCGCGAACAGCATCCGCTCAAGCAGTGGAAGCTCTCGCCGATCGACGTCGCGTCGCTCGACAAGTGGGACGAGTACACGAAGGCCAAGGAGTCGATGTTCTTCCACACCGACACCGCCGATGCCCCGTGGACCGTGATCAAGTCGGACTGCAAGAAGCGGGCGCGGCTGAACGCCATGCGCTACGTCCTGCACAACCAGCCCTTTTCGAAGCGCGACCTGGCGCGCGTCGGACCGCTGGACCCGCTGCTCGTCGGGCGCGCGCACATCGTCTACGAACAGGGCGAGCGGGCGAGCGCCCCGCTCTCCTAGCGGCCGGCGAGCGCCTCCGATTCAGGGGCGCCGCGGCGTGAGCACGAGATAGCCCGTGTGCTCGCGGAAGCGTTGCATCTCGTGGGTGCGCGCCCAGGGCCCGCGCGTGACGAAATCGATGTTCCTCAGGTCGGGCGGCAGCGTCTGCGCGAAGTCGGGCAGGTTGCCCATCTCGTAGGGCCCGTCCTCGTAGATCCGCAGGTCGTCGATCAGGATGACGTCGCGGCAGGGTCCGCGCAGCCGCGCGATCAGGTCGAGTTCCCGGGCGAGCGGCAGCCTCAGATCGGGATCTCGCTCGTCCCGGTACCCGGCGAGGCCGAAGTCGGCGCCGGGGAAGTGCGCGTCCAGCCAGAAGAGGACAGGGCGTTCCGCCGGTATCCGCGGGAGGACCCGCGCGAGCGCGGCCTCGCTCGTCTCGTTCAGCACCTGCACGCGCGGGTCGTCGATGAACCGCTCCCGCGCGGTCGCCGCGATGTCCGGGTGGATCTCGACCGTGTAGATCGCGTCGAACGCGTAGAAGGCGGCGTACCGGACCCCGTCGCCGATCCCGGTCCCGGTCTCGAACAGCGTCCGGCAACCGTAGGACTCCATCAGCGGCTGGAGGTTGAAGTAGCGCAGCGTTCCCATCGTCTCGGTCGGTGGTCGTTCCCGGGTCCGGGCCCCGCCCGGAGCATACCGTCGTCCGGCGGAGGTCGGGCGCCCGGCGTCGCGGCGGGACCGAACCCGCCCGCCGGCCGCCGACCTCTGATATATTTCTGCAATACCATCGGTCGACGAGCGTTCGGCGGCCCGGCAACCGTTCGGCAACCCCACGACGAGGAGGCACGGCGTGAAGGAACCGGAGAAGAAGCGGCGGACGATACCCGAGATCCGCGACTCGAAGAAGACCGGCGAGAAGATGGTCTACACGTCGGTGCTCGACTACACGTCGGCGAAATGGGCCGAGGCCGCCGGCGTGGACGTGTGCGTCGTCGGCGACAGCCTGGCGATGACCGCGCACGGTCATCCGAACACCGTCCCGGCGACGATGGACATGATGGTCCTGCATTCCCAGGCGGTCCGGCGCGGGGCGCCGAACACCTTCGTCCTGGGCTGCATGCCCTACCAGAGCTACAACACCGCCGACCGCGCGCTGGTCAACGCGACGCGCTTCATGCAGGAGGCCGGCTGCGACGCGGTCAAGCCGCAAGGCGGCCGCAGCCAGGCGCACATCCTCAAGGCGCTGGTCGACGCGGGGATCCCGACCGCGTCGCACATCGGGCTCACGCCGCACACGGTCGCGATGTTCGGCGGATTCAAGATCCAGGGCAAGACCGCCGATACGGCGATGAAGATCCTCGACGACGCGCTCGCGATCCAGGACGCCGGCTGCTTCATGCTGGAGTTCGAGGCCGTGCCCGCGAAGATCGCGGCGGCGATCTCGAAGGAGCTCGAGATCCCGACGATCGGCATCGGCGCGGGCGTCGGCACCGACGGACAGATCCTGCTCTCCTACGACCTGCTCGGCGTCTTCACCGACTTCAAGCCCAAGTTCACCAAGCGCTACGCGAACCTGACCGAGGTCGCGGTCAACGGACTGAAGCAGTACGTCGCCGAGGTCAAGGGCGGACGGTTCCCCGACGACGACCACAGCTACGGCGTCGACGACCGCGAGTACGAGCGTTTCCTGACCCTTCTCGAGAAGCGGAGGCAGCGGTGAGGGTCGCCCGTCGCGCGACGGCCGCGGCGGACGCCCGCGGCCGCGCGCCCGCGACCCGTCGCCGCCTCGTCGCCGTGCAGCCGACGCTGACCGACCGGGCCTACGACGCGCTCGAGGAGATGATCGTCACGCTGCGGCTCGCGCCCGGCAGCGCGGTGTCCGAGGCCGAACTCTCGCAGCGCCTGGGCATCGGCCGCACGCCGATCCGCGAGGCGCTGCAGCGGCTCGCCCGCGAGAAACTCGTGCAGATCCTGCCGCGGCGCGGCGTCATCGTCTCCGACATCAACGTCCGCAGCCAGCTGAGGCTGCTCGAGGTGCGCCGCGAGATCGACCGGCTGGTCGCGCGGTCGGCCGCCCGGCGGGCGACACCGGAGGAGCGCAACCGGTTCGACGAGATCGCCGCGGGGTTCGAAGGGGCCGCGCGGACCAACGACGACATCGCGTTCATGCGCACCGACCACCAGTTCAACGAGCTGTGCGTGTTCGCCTCGCGCAACGAGTTCGCGGCCGCGACGGTCCGGCTGATGCAGCCGTTGTCCCGGCGCTTCTGGTACGTCCATTACAAGCAGGCGGCCGACATGCCCGAGGCGGCCAAGCTGCACGCGGCGATCGCCCGGGCGATCGCGGCCGGCGACGAGAACGCGGCCGCGGCGGCGACCGACGCGCTGCTCGACAACATCGAAGCGTTCTCGCGCGCCACCGTCAGCGCCGACGCGTAAGGAGGGTCCTTTGCCCACGCACCGCCAACGCATGCTCGCGGCCTTCCGCGGCGAGCCCGTCGACACGCTGCCCTACGTGCCGCGCCTCGACCTGTGGTACCTCGCGAACTCGACGTCGGGAACGCTGCCGAAGCAGCACGCGCACCGGACGATGAACGAGATCGCGCGCGCCGAGGGATGGGCCGTCTACTTCCGGTTC
Organism: Burkholderiales bacterium; assembly: GCA_020851255.1. GTDB lineage: Bacteria > Pseudomonadota > Gammaproteobacteria > Burkholderiales > Casimicrobiaceae > VBCG01. The sequence continues at coordinate 6,680 of JADZDA010000134.1, forward strand.
GCCGACGACCAGCTCGCCGACGAGAACCGGCCGAAGTACCTCCACCGCGGCATCGGGCTCTACGGCAGCCGGGACACGGTCTACGACATCGTCTTCCCGCGCGACGTCGAAATCCGCGTCAGCCGCGAAGGCGGCCGCCAGCGCGTCGAGTACCACACCCCGGTCGGCATGGTCAGCGCGACGGTTCATTACGATGTCGAGGCCCAGAGGCTCGGCATCACGATCCCCACGATCGTCGAGCACCTGATCAAGCGCCCGGAGGACTACGAGCCGGCCGGGTGGCTGTTCGAGCACCTCGACGTCAAGCCGAACTTCGAGCGCTTCGCCCGCTGGTCGGCCGAGGACATCCGCGACGACGGCGTGCCCGTCGCGCTGGGATTCCTCGGCGCCTCGCCGGTCAACGAGATCCAGCGCGACCTCATCGATTCGACGCAGTTCTTCTTCCACTACAAGGACCACCAGGAGAAGATGCGCCGGCTCGCCGCGCGGATGGAGCCGCTGTTCGACAAGTTCCTCGCGATCCTGTGCGATTCGCCCGCCGACGTCGCCTGGTGGGGCGCGAATTTCGACGACATGATCACTTACCCGCCGTACTTCGCGAAGGAGATCTCGCCCTGGATCGGCAAGGTCGCGCGCGCGCTCGCGGCGCGCGGCAAACTGCTGATGTGCCACACCGACGGCGAGAACGAGGGGCTGATGGACCTGATCCGCGATTCGGGCATGCACATCGCCGAGTCGATCTGCCCGGCGCCGATGACCAAGATCACGTTCGCCGAGTACTACCGGCGCTGGAGTCCGAAGCTCACGCTCTTCGGCGGCGTGCCGTCGACGGTCGTGCTCGACGAGACCCCGGACGCGGACTTCGAGGCCTACATGGACCGGTTGTTCCGCGCGGTCGCGCCCGGCACGCGCTACCTCGTCGGCATCGCCGACCAGGTGCCGCCGAACGCGATCTTCTCCAGGCTGCAGCGGATCGGCGAGCGCGTCGCGAAGGAGGGGTCGCTGCCGCTCAAGGCCGGTGACGCCCGCCCGGTCGACGCCGCGTCGGTCGCGAAGGCGGCGGCCGCGACGATCCGGGAGTCCGGCGACGACCTGTACGCGACGGTCCGCCAGGACGTCGCCAAGGGCAAGCATCTCGCGATCAAGGAACACGTGACCGACCTGCTCGCCCGCGGCGTCGCCGCGCAGGACATCCTCGACCGGGGCCTGATCGCCGCGATCGACGTGGTCGGCAAGCGGATGGCCGCCGGGCAGGCCTACATCCCCGAGGTCCTGCTCGCCGCCCGGGCGATGAGCACCGCGGTCGGCGTGCTCGAGCCCCACCTCGCCGCGAGCGGGGACGCGCAGCGCGGGAAGATCGTCATCGGGACCGTGACCGGGGACCTGCACGACATCGGCAAGAACCTCGTCGTCACGATGATGAAGGGCGTGGGCTTCGACGTCGTGGACCTGGGCGTCAACGTGTCGCGCGAGCGCTTCTGCCAGGCGGTCGCCGACCTCAGGCCGGACGTGCTCGGGCTCTCGGCGCTGCTGACGACGACGATGATGGAGATGCGCGAGGTCATCCGCGCGCTCGACGCCCGGGGCCTGCGCGCGCACTGCAAGGTGATCGTCGGCGGCGCCCCGGTCTCCGAGCAGTTCGCGCGGCAGATCGGCGCCGACGGGTTCGCGCCGGACGCCTTCGAGGCGGCCACGCTCGCCCGGCGGCTCACGGCGGCCCAACCGGCCTGACCGGACGACGCGCCCCACCCGCCGGCAGGGCGCGCTGGACACCACCACCGGTATACTTCTAACATATCAGTTTTGGCGGCCGAACCCGGCGCCGCCGCGGAGCGACCCATGGCCGAACTCGTCGAGCGTCACAATCCCTCCCCGCGGCAGGTCGCGTTCCGCGCCGGGTACCGCTCGCAGATCCATCCCGCCTACAACGGTCCGCTGCACATCGGCGTCATCTACGTGGTCGGCCTCGCGGTGATCAGCGGGTGCGCCGGCCGCCTCGTCGAGGCGTCCTGGGAGTGGCTGCTCGTCGTGCCGGTCTTCGTCCTGTCGAACCTGTTCGAGTGGTGGATCCACAAGAACGTCATGCACCGCCTCGTCGACGTCTGGGCGCTGCGCGCGATCTACGACCGGCACACGCGCCAGCACCACCAGTACTTCACCGACAACGAGATGACCGTCGAGACCTCCCGGGAGTGGAGGATCATCTTCTTCCCCTGGCGCGCGCTGTTCACGTTCATGGCGCTGGGCGTGCCGTTCGCGCTCGCGCTGTCGTGGATCGTCAATCCGAACGCCGGCTACATCCTGATGATCACGATCGTCGGCCAGTACCTGATCTACGAGACGTTCCACTACTGCTGCCACGTCCACGACAACGCCTTCGTCCGCCACGCGCCGTTCGTCAACACCATCCGGCGGCACCACACGGCCCACCACAACTACGGGATCATGATGTCGCACAACATGAACCTGACGTTCCCGATCGCCGACTGGCTCATGGGAACGAGCGATCTCGACCGCGGGCTCGCGGGCACGATCTTCAACGGCTACAGCGAGGACCACATCAAGCCGGAGTTGAAACCGGTCATCGAGAAGTACCGCCGACCCGACGCGCCGGTCTCGCTCGACGGCCCGGTCCGCGAGCAGGCAGCCTAGGGCCTGTTGACGCAACCGGGGCACTCGCGTTCTTGTCGCGCCGACAGGCCCTAGACGACGCAGTCCAACGCACGGAGGAGGAGACCAACGTGAAGAAACGCGACTTTCTGAAAGTGGGTGCCGCCGCGACGGCCGGCCTCGCGGTCGCCCGCGAAGCCGCCGCGCAGTCGACGGCGACCTACAACTGGAAGATGGCCACCGGATGGGCGAGCGGGCCGCTCATGGAAATCGGCGCGAAGGCGTTCGCCGAGAAGATGGAACAGCTCTCCGGCGGGCGGTTCAAGATCCAGGTCTTCCCGGGCGGGGCGCTGGGCAACGCGCTCAAGGTGCCGGAGACGGTCAAGAACGGCGTGGCCGAGTGCGGCCATACCTGGATGGGCTACGACTGGGGCAAGGACCCGACGACCGTCCTCTTCGGCGGCTACGCCGGCTCGTTCGACACCGAGCGGATGATCCACTGGCTCTACGAGGCCGGCGGCGTGGAGATGCAACGCCAGTTCCGCGATGAAACGGAAGGCGTGATCTCGTTTCCGCTGGGCATCCGCACCGCGGAGGCGTTCCTGCACTCGCGCAAGCCGGTCAAGAACCTGAACGACCTCAAGGGCCTCAAGCTCCGGACCGCCGGCGCCTGGCTCGAAATGGCCAAGGACCTGGGCGCTGCGCCGGTCACCACCGCCGGCGGCGACGTCTACCCGATGCTCGAGCGCGGGGCGATCGACGCCACCGAATGGGGAACGCTCTACGAGAACATCTCGATGGGCTTCCACAAGATCGCCAAGTACGTCATCTACCCGGGCGTCCACCAGCCGACCGCGCCGTTCGAGCTGGTCGTCAACAAGGAGGCGTGGGCGAAGCTCTCGCCGGCCGACAAGAAGCTCGTCGAAACGGCCGCCAAGCTCGTCACCATCGAGTTCTGGCTCAAGGTCGGGCAGGAGGACGCCAAGGCGCTCGACTTCTACAAGAAGGCCGGCAACACGATCATCGAGCTCGATCCGGAGGTGCAGTACCTCGGCCGCAAGATCGGACTGGACTGGGCGGACAAGGTGGCGAAAGAGGGCAAGTTCCCCCACTTCGCGAAGGTCCTGCAGAGCCAGAAGGAGATGGACGGCCTGTGGAAAGGCGCGGCGAGCTGGCGCACCGTCAAAGTGAAGGACTGACGATCGGCGGTTCCCGCAGGAACGGGGCGCGGCGACCGCGCCCCTTTTTTCGCATGTCGTGACCCAGCGGAGCGGCGCACCCTTGGACGCACTGATCAGGACCATCGAACGCGTAACGACCAGCGTGGGCGTCCTCGCCTCGTTCCTGCTCGCGCCGCTGGTGATCGCGACCTGCTACGAAGTCTTCGCCCGTTACGTGCTCGACCGACCGACGGTCTGGGCCTACGAGATCGGTTACATCCTCACCGGATCGCACTTCCTGCTCGCGATGGCCTACGCGCTCGCGCAGGGGGCGCACATCCGCATCGACATCTTCAGCGGCAAATTCTCGCTGCGTACGCGCGCCCTCATCGACCTCTGCGCCTACGCGGTCGTGCTGCCGCTGATGATCTGGCTGTCGTCCGCGCTCTTCAACCACCTCGCCGCCGGCTACCTACGCAACGAGCGCAGCGGCCAGTCGGCGATGAACCTTCCGGTCTGGCCGTTCCGCGTGGTGTTCCTCGTCGCGTTCACGCTGCTCGCGCTGCAGCTCCTCGCCGAGGTCGTCAAATCGGTGCGCGTGCTCAGGAGCCGCGGCTGATGGACATCCTGCCGTTCCTGATGCTGCCGGTGGCCTTCGTCCTGATGTTCCTGGGCGTCCAGGTCGCCTTTTCGATGATGCTGACGGCGGTGCTGTTCGGCCTCGCGATCTTCGGCGACCGGGTGGTCTTCCAGTTCATCGAGAAGATCGAGGATCTGTCGTCGAATTTCGTGTTCGCGGCCGTGCCGCTCTTCGTCTTCATGGGAGCGATGCTCGAGAAGTCCGGGATCGCGGACAAGCTGTTCGAGGCGATCCACATCTGGACGCGGCGGCTGCCCGGCGGTCTCGCGCTCGCGACCGTCACGATGTGCATCTTCTTCGCCGCGTCTTCCGGCGTGATCGGCGCGACCGAGTCGGTCGTCGGGTTGCTGACCATCCCGATCATGCTGCGCTACGGATACGACAAGCCGCTGATCTCCGGGACGATCTGCGCGGGCGGTTCGCTGGGCACGATCATCCCGCCGTCGGTGGTCGCCGTCGTCATGGGCCCGCTCGCGAACCAGTCGGTCGGCGACCTCATGTACGGGATGGTGTTCCCCGGCCTCATCATGGGGTTCCTCTACCTCACCTACATCCTGGTCCTCTGCACGGCGAGGCCGTCGATGGGTCCGCGCATCCCGCCCGAGCCCGGCGACCCGACGTTCGGGCAGAAGCTCTGGATCACGACGCGCAACATGGTGCCGCCGGTGATCATGATCTTCGCGGTGCTGGGCTCGATCCTGCTCGGCTGGGCCTCGCCGACCGAGGCCGCGGCGATCGGCGCCGCCGCCGCCGTGCGGCTGACGATGCTCTACCGGCACTTAACGTGGACGGGCCTCTACGAGGCGATGGTCAAGACCGTCCTGATCACGACGATGATCATGACGGTGCTCCTCGCCGGGACGCTCTTCACCGGCGTGTTCATCGGCGGCGGCGGCATCAACACCGCGAACCGGCTGATCGCCGAGCTGCAGCTCACGCCCTG
>JADZDA010000135.1 GCA_020851255.1 Burkholderiales bacterium
CGTTCGCGCTCGCGGCGCTCACCGTCGCCGGTATGACCCTGGCGCCGCCGCCACCGTCGGCGGCGGCGATGGCGGGGAGTTAGCTCGCGACCATCGCCGCCGTCTGCGCGCTCTACGCCTGGCTCGCTCCCGGTCGCCGGGACTGAACGCCGATGAGCCGGCCCTCCGCGCCGCCCTACGCGCCGTACGCGAACGAGGCCGCGAGCGCCCTCTACGAGCTGCTGTTCTGCGACGACCCGTCGTCGTACGCGGCGAAGCCCGGCCAGGAGCCCGCGGCCTGGCAGCGGATCCTGTTCGCGGAGCCGCCCGATCCCGCCGCGCTGCGCGCGCTGGCGGACGACGCGACGCAGGAGGGCCGCGTCCGCCATCTCGCGTGCGCGCGGCTGCGCGAGCGCGGCCAGCCGGTGCCCGCGAAACGTCTTCACGGCGTCGTCGTCGAAGTTCCTGTCGAGGGCGGGCTCGACACGCTCGCGGCGTACGCCGAGGGCGGCGTTCGTTACATCAACCACTCCGGCGCGATGTCGATCGTCGAGGGCGTCGACGCGCTGGGCGCGCGTGTCGCCGCTCTGCTCGAAGCCGCCGCGGCGGTCGTCGGTCGCATCGGGCCCTCGGCGGAGCCGCGGCGACCGCCACCGGCGCCTGGCCTGGTCCGCCTGTCGTTCCTCACGTCCGACGGACTTTGCTTCGGCGAGGGCCCGATGGCGACGATGGCGCGCGACGCGATGGCCGGGCCGGTCGTCGCGCAGGCGGTGGCGCTGCTGCAGGCGGTCTTCGAACTGCGGTCCGACCGCAACCGTGAACACGGATCGCGCGTTGACGATCATCGCGGGCTGGGCGATGCTCGCGTGGTCCTCGGGTTGGGGCGGCGCGCGCCGGACCGGAGCGGGCTCTGATGCGGTCGAGGAGGCGGTGATGAAGGTCGACGGAACTTGCCATTGCGGTCGGATCCGCTACGAGGCCGAGGTCGATCCGGCGACGGTCGGCATCTGCCACTGCAGCGACTGCCAGGTGCTGACCGGATCGGCGTATCGCGTGTCGGTCCCGGCGTCGGCGGCGACGTTCCGGTTGCTCTCGGGCAGGCCGAAGCTGTACGTGAAGACCGCCGATTCGGGAAACAGGCGCCGGCACGCCTTCTGCCCGGACTGCGGGTCGCCGATCTACGCGACCGCGGACTCCGACGCCCCTGCCGCGTACATGCTGCGGGTCGGCGGGCTCGCGCAACGTGCGTCGCTCGCCCCAAGCCGGCGGATATGGTGCCGCTCGGCGTTGCCGTGGTCGCAGGACATCGGCGCGATCGCGGCGATCGATCGTCAATGAACGCGACCGCCGCCACGCGCGGCGCGGGGTGTCGATGAACGCGACGGTCGAATACCGCCACAACCAGCCGCTCGATCCGACCGACGTCGTCCGTGTCTTCGACGCGTCGGGCATCCGGCGACCGACGTCGGACCTGCCGCGGATCGCGCGGATGTTCGCCGCGCCCGCGCTGGTGGTCTCGGCGTGGATCGACGCTCGCCTGGTCGGTGTCGCGCGTTCGCTCACCGACTACGCGTATTGCTGCTACCTCTCCGACCTCGCGGTCGACCGCGCGTACCAGCGCCTGGGCATCGGCCGGGAACTGGTGGCGCGCACCCGTGCGGTCATCGGCGACGAGGTCGCGCTGATCCTGCTCGCGTCGCCCGACGCGATGTCGTACTACCCCACGATCGGTTTCGAGAAAGCCGACAACGCGTTCGTCGTCCGGCGCAAACATTGATCGAGCACTGCCTGTCGCCCTCGCGAGCGCGGGGGCGGCCCCGGCGCGCTCATCCCGAGCCAGGGTGTTCTGGCCTGGTCTGGGTGGGTGGCGCGGTGTCCCGGACCGTTCGTCGGCCGGGGAGCGAAAGGGGTGGCGCAACGTCCGGCATGCGTTAGGCTGGCAGGCAGCCGAATCAGGCCCGGTCGCTGTCTTCGCCACGTCCGTCGGAGCTCATGCGTGCCCCGCCGCCGCAGACCGCGCGAACCCCGCCGGGACGATTCGGCCGTTCCAGTGCTCGTGCGACCGGAGGGGGACGCCATGAGACGGGGAAAAGGGAGGACTGCGGGCATCGGGGGCCTGTTCGTGGCGCTGACGCTGGCCGGCGGCGACGCATGGGGCGGGCTTCCGCCCTGGGGCAACTGGATTCCGCCGGAGGCCCCTCATGTCGTGGTGATCCACGGGTCGAAGGTCCTGCGGTGCTGGACCTACGAGAACGTGGACTGGTGGTGCTGGAACCAGGACTCGGTCTTCGAAGGGAACCTGAAGGTCGACCCGCTCGATCCGCGTGGAGTGAACTTCCTCCATTTCGGTCCTTCGGGCGGACAGGTGTGCCGGTACGACGCGCAGTGGGGAAGGATCGACGGCAAGCAGGGCTGGGAGGGAACGTCGCGATGTGTCGGCGCGGCGGGCAGCGGCAGGGTGTTGGTCGAAATCAACCCGACGCCGGTCGCGGTTTCGTTGCCGCGCGTATCGCCGCCGCCGAGTCCGCCGGACGGCAAGGCCGGTCCGCCCAACCCTTCGGTGTGGCGGAGCGGTGCGCTGACCGTACGAATCGAGGGATTCCGCGTGAGGCGGGGGCCGCCCGGGGCGGAGCTGCGCTGCGAATGGACGACCGTGTACACGAACACCGGGGACGAGCTGGTCCTCGTCGACGCCGCGACCGCGACCCAGTCGATTCCCGCGCGTCCGGGCGCCGAGTTCAATCGCGATATCAGGCTTCCCATCGACATTCAGGTGCCCCCGCAGCGGTCGGTCACGCGTCCCGGCGACATGGGATTCACGAGCTCGGCCGCCGGCATCGTCGAGCTGGTTCGCCAGGGGGGCATCCGATGGCAGAACGTGCGCTACCAGGCCCGATCGAAGCACCGCGATCACGGAACCCTTCGGGAAGCGACCGTGTCGACGACGTTCTCCCGGATCGGCTGCCCGGAAGGGCCGCGCTGAATTTCTGATTGCTGCGCGTCTCCCGCCGATCCGCAGCGGTGGTCATCCGGTGCGTGCACGCACGCGGGTCTGGCCGGCCGTGCTCGCGGCGATGGCGCTCTTCGCGGGCGCGCAGCCGCCACCGGGCGAGTCCGCCGCGCGTTTCCGCTACGACGCCGCGTCCGGCGACTGCGTCGACGCGCAGGGGCACCGAGGGCTCAATCCTCCTGCACCGGCGCCGGCGAGCAATGAATGCGCCGATTACCGCGGCCGCGTCGTGCTCTACCTGAACGCGGAGGGCGGTGACTTCCGCGGCGCCGATTTCGACCGCGCGCGGTTCCGCTATCTCAATCTGCTCGCAGGCGCCGACCTCACCGGCGCGCGCCTGACCAACGTGCACGCCGCGACCGTCGACCTGGCCGGCGCGAACCTGCGAGCGGCCGACCTGACCGGCGCGGTCTTCGCGCCCTGCGTGCCGTCAGGCGCCGGAGCCTGTCTCGACGGAGCGATCTACGACGAGCGGACGCGGCTGCCGTTTCCCGAGGCCGAGGCGATCGCGCGGGGGATGCGGCGGGTGTGATGCCGCCGGGCGTTCCCTGAACGCGCCCGCCGGCGTCCGCCGCGACGTCGCCGTCGCCGTCGCGCGGCGGTAAGCTATCGGCGAACAGGAGACGATGAGGATCGGCATGGACAAGCCGGGTGCGCGCCGCGCGGTGACGCTCGAATCGCTGCTGGGTGTCGACCTGCCGGTCGTCCAGGCGCCGATGGCCGGTGTCCAGGCGAGCGCGCTCGCGCTCGAGGTGTCGAACGCGGGCGGACTGGGATCGCTGCCTTGCGCGATGCTGACGGTCGACGCGATGCGCGCCGAGCTCGCGTTGATCCGCGACGGCACGTCGCGGCCGTTCAACGTCAATTTCTTCTGCCACGGTCCGCCGGCACCGGACGCCGCGCGCGAAGCACGGTGGCGCGCGGCGCTGGCGCCGTACTACCGCGAGCTGGGCATCGATCCGGCGGCGATTCCCGACGGACCGGGCCGCGCACCGTTCACCGACGAGTCGGCCGATGCGCTCGAGCCGTTCCGTCCGCCGGTCGTGAGTTTCCATTTCGGACTGCCGTCGCCGCAACTGCTCGCGCGCGTCAAGTCCTGGGGCTCGAAGGTGCTGTCGTCGGCGACCACGGTGGACGAGGCGCGCTGGCTCGAAGCGCGCGGCGTCGACGCGGTCATCGCCCAGGGGCTCGAGGCCGGCGGGCATCGCGGGATGTTCCTGACCGACGACCTGACGACACAGGTCGGCACGCTCGCGCTGGTGCGTGCCATCGTGCGCGAGGTGGAGGTGCCGGTGATCGCGTCCGGCGGCATCGCCGATGCGCAGGGTGTGGCCGCCGCGATGGCGCTGGGCGCGGCCGGCGCGCAGGTCGGCACCGCATACCTGCTCTGTCCGGAAGCGACGACGGGCGCCGTGCACCGTGCGGCGCTGAAGAGCGGATCGGCCCGCCATACCGCGCTCACGAATCTCTTCACCGGCCGTCCGGCGCGCGGCATCGTCAACCGGATCATGCGCGAGCTGGGGCCGATCGGCGGCGCGCCGCCCGAGTTCCCGCTCGCGACCGCGGCGATCGCACCGCTGCGCGCGAAGGCCGAGGCCGCGGGATCGGGTGCGTTTTCGCCGCTCTGGTCGGGCCAGGACGCCGGCGGCTGCAGGGAAATCGCGGCCGCCGCGCTGACGCGGGAGCTGGCGTCGAGGCTGTGAGTCGCGTGATGCGCGGACATGCGCGGCTCCTGGCGCTGGGGTTCGCCGCGATGGGCGCGGCGGTGTGTGCGCCGATGGGCGGCGTGGCGCTGGCGCAGGGCGCGTCGCCGGAGCCCCGCGTGTCGACCGAACCGGTCGCGCTCCGCGTGAGCGACACCGGCGAGCGCGACGCGGCGGTCACCGGCGATCTGCGCCTTCCCGAGTCGTCGCGCGAGCGCCTGCCGGCCGTGCTGATCCTGCACGGATCGGCCGGCATCGACGGACGCGGCGCGTCCTACGCGCGGGTGCTGCACGACGCCGGGATCGCGACGCTCGAGATCGACATGTTCCAGGGGCGCGGACGGCCGGCGACGACGCGGCTCAATCTGCCGCATGTCTACGGGTCGCTCGCGTTCCTGGCGCGCCATCCGCGAATCGACCCGGCGAGGATCGGCGTGATGGGCTTCTCGTGGGGCGGCATCCTCGCCCTGGTGACCACCTCGGAGTCGATCTCGCAGGAGAACGCGATCGAGCGGACGAGGTTCGCCGCCCACCTGGGCGTCTATCCGGTCTGCTGGTCGCATCGGGCGATACTCGCCGGAAGGGCGTACGCGTATGCGCCGCAGACCTATGCACGCGTCACCGGACGGCCGGTGCACCTGCTCGCCGGCGATCGCGACGACTACGACGAGCCGGAGGACTGTCGCAGGTTCCTCGACGAATTGCCGGCCACCGTCCGGCCGCACTTCGCGCTCACGGTGTACCCGGGCGCGACGCACGGCTGGGATGGCGTGGCGGGCGGCGCGTACCACGATGTCGGGGCGCGCGCGGGCCGGGGCGGCATCGTCGATGTCGTCGCCGATCCCGACATCGCCAGCCGATCGCGCGCGTTCGCCGTCGAGTTCTTCCGCCGACATCTGCTGGTGGATTGAGCCACGGAGTTGCGCCGCTGCGCGTCGGGGCGGACGGCGGACGATTCGGCGGTGGCATCGAACTTGGAAGCATCGCGGGGATCGAGTAGGCTCGCGCTCGGGATCGCGGTGGGCGGAGGACGCGCGGATTCGCGCGCCGCAACGGGAGATCAACGCATGTCCAAGGAAGAGGCGGCGAGGGACGGGAAGCCGTGGAGCGGCGATTTCGACGCGCGCGCCGCGACCTGGGACAAGGATCCGGTCAAGGTCGCGCGGGCGAACGCGGTCGCCGACGCGATGCGCCGCCGGCTCGATCTGCGGCCGGATACGCGCGCACTCGAATACGGCTGCGGCACCGGACTCCTGACGTTCGCGTTGCGGCCCCCGCTCGAGCACGTCACGCTCGCCGATTCGTCGCCGGGGATGCTGCGCGTGCTCGAGACCAAGATCGCCGCGGCCGGTGCGTCCGGGATGCGCACGCTGCGGCTGGACCTCGACGTGGACCCGGTGCCCGCGCGGCGCTACGACCTCGTGCATTCGTTGATGACGCTGCATCATGTCGGCGATACGGCGCGGATACTGCACGACTGGTCGTCGATGCTCGCGGCGTCCGGCGAGCTGGCGGTCGCGGACCTGGACGCCGAGGACGGCTCGTTCCACGGCAGCGCGTTCACCGGGCACCGGGGGTTCGATCGCCGGCGACTCGCCGAGCGTGTCGAAGCCGCCGGTTTCGAGACGCCGTCGTTCGAGACGGTCTTCCGGATGTCGCGGCCGGACGGCCCCGGGCAGAAGGAATTCACGGTGTTCCTGATGGTGGCGCGCAAGTCCGCGGGCCCGCGGTCCGGGATGCGATGAGCAGGACGCGCCTCAGGTCCGGGTTAGTCCCGCGCTGAACGGTGTCCGAATCCGGGACCGCCGTTTTCGTGCTCGCCGTGTTCGCGCTCGCGGGCGCGGTCAAGGGCGTCGCCGGACTGGGGCTGCCGACGGTCGCGATGGCGGCGCTCGCGCTCGCGATGCCGCCGGTCGAGGCCGCTGCGACGATGGTCGTGCCGTCGCTGGTTACCAACGCGTGGCAGGCGTACTCCGGTCCCGCGCTCCTGTCCTTGCTCAAGCGGCTCGCGCCGCTGTTCATCGGCATCGTCGTCGCGACCCCGCTGGGGATCGGATTCCTCGCAACGGCGTCCATGGCGTCGGCGGTAGCGCTCGGTGTCGTTCTCGTGATCTACGCGCTCGTCGGGCTCTTCGCTCCCCCGCTCGTGGTCCCCCTCCGCGCGCAGGGCGTGCTCGCGCCGGTGATCGGTGCCGCGACCGGCGTTCTGACCGGGGCGACGGGCGTCTTCGCGGTCCCGGCCGTGCCGTACCTGTCGGCGATCGGGCTCGCGAAGGACGAACTCGTACAGGCGCTGGGGCTGGCGTTCAGCGTCGCGACGCTCGCACTGGCGGCGGCGCTGGCCTGCGCGACCGACGAGTTGGCCCGGGTCGGATCGCTGTCGCTGGTCGCGGTCGTGCCTGCCTTCGCCGGCATGATCGCGGGCCAGAGGCTGCGCGACCGGCTCGACGAGCGTGCGTTCCGCCGGGTGTTCTTCTGGGCGATGCTGGGCGTCGGGTGCTACCAGGTCGCGCGCGCCGTCGGACGCCTGTAGGCGAGAACTGCGCGAGCGCGCGGGCGAGCCGCGACTACTTCGTGAGGACGATGCCGGTCTCGGGCTTCCACTCGACGGCCACCGAGTCGCCGGGAGCGGCAGGCGCATCCTCGGGACGGGCCTCGACGGTGGTCTTCTGACCGCCATCGAGCAGGACCTCGACGTGAACGAGGTTGCCGGAGAACGTGGTGCCGGCGACCTTGCCGTCGAACCGGTTGCCGTTCGCCGCGCCGCCGCGCGCCACCAGCGCGAGATGCTGCGGCCGGATCGCGAGTGTCACCTTGCCGGACGCCGGACCCTCGCAGCCCTGCGCCCGGACGCGCCGGCCGTCGATGTCGAGGTCGGTATGACCGCGCTGCGCGTCGACGACGGTCGCGTCCAGCAGATTGATCTGGCCGATGAAGTCGGCGACGAACCGTGTCCGCGGGCGCTTGTAGATGTCCTCGGCGGTGCCGATCTGCTCCATCACGCCGTGATTCATGACGGCGATCCGATCGGACATGTGCATCGCCTCGGTCTGGTCGTGGGTCACGTAGACGGTGGTGATGCCCAGCTTCTTCTGGATCTGGCGGATCTCGCCCTGCATGACCTCGCGGAGCTTGAGGTCCAGCGCGCCGAGCGGCTCGTCCATCAGGAGGACCTTCGGCGAGTACGCGACCGCGCGCGCGACCGCGATCCGCTGTTGCTGGCCGCCGGAGAGTTCCGGCGGGAAGCGGTTCTCCATCTGCGGCAGCCGGACGAGTTCGAGCAGCTCGCGGACGCGCCTGGCGACGGCCGTCTTGTCGACCTTGCGCTCGACCAGACCGAACGCGATGTTCTCGCCGATCGTCATGTGCGGGAAAAGGGCGTAGTCCTGGAACACCATGCCGATCCCGCGCTTGTTCGGGCGCACGTGGGTCACGTCCTCGTCGCCGAGCAGGATCGTCCCGGTCGACGGCTCGATGAACCCGGCGATCATCCGCAGTGTCGTCGTCTTGCCGCAGCCGGACGGTCCGAGCAGCGTGAGGAATTCGCCCTCGCGGATTTCGAGATCGAGCTCTCGCAGCGCGACGACGTCGCCGTAGCGCTTCGACACCCCTTTCAGCACGACTTTCGACACCGCTCGTCTCCCTCTCGCAATCCCGTGGCCGGATCGGCGCGCGGGGCGGAACCCTGATCCCGCCCCGCGGCGACGAAACCTAGGCTAGCGGCTGACCGACCGGTTCCACTGGTCGTACCAGCTGTTGACGTTGACGCCCTTGTAGTCGATGCGCAGCATCCTGTCCGTGTCGGCCTTCTCGATCTTGTTGAGCGCGACGAACACCGGGTCCTCGGTGCGCAGCCGCTGGATCGCCGGCCGGTTGACCGGCCACACGCCGCTCGTCTTGGCGAACGCGACCTGGAATTCCTCGTCGATGAAGCCGTTCAGGTACTGCATCGCCGCTGCGCCGTTCTTGGAGTTCTTGACCACGCCCATCCAGCCCAGCTTGATCACCCCGGTGTGGTTCGCGTCGATGCGCGGGTGCACGCTCGTCACGTTCGCGCCGACCGTCTTGATCGACCGCAGGCACCAGCCGGCGTGCGCGATCGCCGCGTAGATGTCGCCGGACTTGAACGCGGTGACCACGTCGCCGCCGGCCTTCCAGAACTTGAGCGCCTTGAGCGAGCGGATGAGGTCGAGACCAGGCTTCACGTTGCTGACGTCGCCGCCCGCCGCGTAGGCGATGCCCGCGAAGTTCGCGAGCCCGCCGCCGGACGTGATGTCGGGAATCATCACCCGGCCGGCGAGCTTCTCGTGCGCCAGGTCCTTGTAGGTGGTCGGCGCCGGGATGCCCAGTTCGGCGAACTTGCCCTTGTCGTAGCAGATCACCTCCTGCGTCGTCCAGTTCGCGATCGCGTTCGGGTGGCGCTGCCAGGGCTCGAGATACTGCGCGTTCTTGACGACGCTGTAGTCGACCGGCGCGAGGAACCCGCCTTCGAGCACGGTCTCGAACTGCGCGTCGAGGATCTCGAAGACGTCGAACGGCGCCTCGCGGCCGCGGGCGGCGATCAGCTTCGCGAGGTTGTCCTGCGGGCTGCCGATCACGTACTCGACCTTGGCGCCCATCGCCTCGAGCTTGGGCACGATGTGCTTGATCTGATCGTCGCGCCACGGGCCGCCGAACGTCGCGACGCGCAGCGTGACGCCGTCCAGCGGCTTGGCCTGGGCCGCCGCGTCCTGCGCACTCATGAGGGTCGCCAGCGCGAATCCCGCGATCGCGACCGCGCCTCCGATGAACCTTTTCGCTCCGATCATGACCTGCCTCCTGTAGGCGTTAACCGCACTCCGGGGCCGCTCCGGGCACCGGCACTGCAAGCAATGACGAACCGACCGCATCGCGTATGGCCCGGCCCGGCGCCTAGCGGCTGCGAAGCAGGTTGTCGAGCCCCACGACCTTCTGGACGAGCAACAACGCGGACAGAGAGAAAAGGATGACCAGCGTCGCCGACGAAAGGACGACCGGGCTGAAGTCGCTCTCGATGCCGAAGAACAGTTCGACAGGGTAGGTCACGAAGCCGGGCGCCGTGAGGAACATCGCGATCGGGACGTCGGCGAAGGAGACCATGAACGCGTAGAGCGCGCCGGCGTGGACGCCGGGCATGATCGTCGGCAGCGTCACGCGTCGGAAGGTCCGCCATGGGCTCGCGCCCAGCGAGAGCGCGGCCTCCTCTAGGCGCACGTTGAATCGCTGGAGCACCGCTACGACGGTGCCGACGACGTAGGGCGTGGCGACGAACAGGTGCCCGAGATAGAGCCCCGGGAAGCTCCCGTTCAGGAAGAGGCCGGTCAGGTCGCCGACGACGTAGTAGAGCTTCAGGAACGCGACTCCGGTGACCACGGCCGGAATCTGCATCGGCGCGCGGAACATGGCGAGCAGGAACGCCTTGCCGCGGAAGCTGCCGCGGACGATGCCGAGCGCCGCCGGGATGCCCAGCACACAGGCGCCGAACGCGACCGACGTGGCCAGCAGCACCGACAGGCCGAGCGACTTGTAGGTCGCCGGCGGAATCTGCGTGTACCAGCGCAGCGTGACGTTCTCCGGAGGAAACACGACGCCCGAGTATTGCGTCGCTCCGTGGAACGAAGCACCGACCACCACGACCAGCGGCGCGAGCAGGAATACGTAGGCGAACGAGACCCACACGACCTTGAGGATCGTCCCGGGCGAAGGCACGCGCCATCCGCGTCGGTACGGCGGGAGTTCCGCCGCGGCCGCGACCGGCGCGGGGCGTGCAGCCGTCGCGCCGGTCACGATCGGCGCTCCCCGTCCGGACGCCGGGCCGGCATCGTCGTCCCCGCGTCGCACTTCATGCGATCACCAGTCGGGCCACCCGCATGCGTTTCACCAGGTAGACGGAAACGAGGTTGATGAGAACGACCGACACGAGGAGCACGGCCGCCAGCGTCGCGCCCATGCCGTACTTGGTTTCGACGATGACGGTGCGCTGGATCAGGACGGGCAACGTGAACACCCGGCCGCCGCCCAGCAGCGCCGCAGACGTGAACGCGCCCATGCACATGTTGAACATCATCAGCGCGCCGACCACGACGCCGGGCAGCGCGAGTGGCAGCACGACGCGCCAGAAGACGCGCGGGCGATTGGCACCGTGGATCGTCGCGGCCTCCTCGAGGGAGACCGGGATCGTGCGGACGACCGAGTACAGCAGCAGGACGCCGAATCCGAGCGTGAAGTGCATCAGGCCCACGACGACACCCGATTCGTTGCCGATGATCGTATAGGGGCGGCTGATCAGGCCGATCGCCATCATGCCCTTGTTGAGCCAGCCGTCGGCGGCGAAGATGACCATCAATCCGTAGACCTTGATGACGATCGTGACGAAGGACGCCACGACGACGCCCGCCAGCATCCACATCGCGAAGCGCGACTTCATCCGCGCGATCACATAGGCGACCGGGAATCCCAGCGCGAGCGTCGCCAGCGTCGCGAGCATCGAGACCTTCACGGTCACCCACAGCGAATGGAGGTAGAACTCGTCGGTGAACAGGACCGCGTAGTTCTCGAGGCCCAGCGTCTCCGACAGGCGGCCGAGACCGAGATCCTGCGACAGGCTGCCGCGCAGGAAGATGAACTGCGATGCCGTGAGCAGCACGAAGCTCACGACGAACGACGGGACGAGCAGGTGCTCCCAGCGCGCCTTGTTCACGGCCGGTCGTGCCCTTCGGTTCGAGTTTCGTTCATCGCGGCGCTGTCCGGGGGTTTCGTTCGCAATCGCGCGGCGGGGATCGTCCGAGACCCGAAGGATCTCCCGGCGCGATGTCTATGGTAGCGTCATTGATGCGCAATGGGCAGGTGCGCGTCGCGACTTTCCGAGTCGCGCGGCCTGCGTTCCGTGGATGCGAATGGTGGACGTCGACGAGCTGCGGGATCGGACCGTGCGACGCTCGCACCGGAACCGCGCCGGGAGGCGCGCGCACCGGCGGCCGGCCCGACGTTCGCCATGTCGGAACGTCCGGGCGGACGCGAGCCGGCCTTGTCCGTCGCCGCTGCGCGACACGGCGAACCGTCGCCCTGACCGGTCCTCGACATCGCGCCGCGACGGCTGCGATGCGACCGCCCAGGCGATACCTCGCGCGGAGCTTGCCGCTCCGGCCGCGGAGTGCGTGTTGTCGCCGGCACGAAGATCGTGCATCGGCGCGCATCGTCGAGCATTTCCGGTGCAGACTCGCGTACTCGGAACTGGGGCGTGGCCCTCCCGCGGCGAACCGCCGCCGGGTCCAACGCAGGAGCGATGTCCATGAGCGAACCGGGTCCGTTCGAGTTCCGCCATCCCGCCCGCCGGATCCTGTTCGGTTGGGGCGTGATCGATCGCCTGTCCGAGATCGCGAAGGCGCACGGCGCCAGGCGCGCCGCCCTCGTTACCGACGCCTGCTTCCGTGATTCGGCGCTGGTCGAGCGCTTGACCGGTGCGCTGACCGACGGATTCGATCGTCCGCCGGTCGTCCACTTCATGCCGTCCCGGGAGCCGGACACCGACGGCGTCGGCGACTGCCATCGCGCGCTCGCGGCCGCCGATCCCGACCTCGTCGTCGCGATGGGAGGCGGTTCGACGATGGACGCGGCCAAGGTCGCGCGGATCATGCTCGCCAATCCCGGAACCGCCTCCGAACTGGCCGGGTTCGATCGGCGGCACGTTCCTCACCCGTCGCTCGCGATCGGCGTGCCGACGACCGCCGGAACCGGCAGCGAGGTCTCGGAGATGGCCGTGGTCTCCGAGGCGGGCTCCGACGTCAAACTGCGCTACCGCTCGGCGGCGCTGCCGTTCGACGTGGCGTTGCTCGACCCGGAACTCACCGTGTCCATGCCGCGCGTCGTCACCGCGCAGACCGGATTCGACGCATTCACGCACGCGCTCGAGAGCTACGTCTCGCGGGGGGCGAATCTGATGACCGAGCCGATGTCCCGGTCGGCGCTCTCGCTGCTCGCGCGCTGGCTGCCGGTGGCCTGCGACGAGCCGACCCACCGCGAGGCGCGCGCCTGGTGCCTGGTCGCGTCGATGCAGGCCGCGGTCGCGTTCAACTCCACGCAGCTCGGCCTGTGCCACGCGATCGCCGCGCCGCTCGGGGCGCTCCATCATGTCGTGCACGGACTCGCCAACGCGATCGCGCTGCCGGCGGTCGTCGCCTATAACGAGCCGATGTTCGGCGCCAAGGCACGGGTCGTCGCCGAGGCGCTCGGCGCACCGACCGCGCGCGAGGGCGTCGCGCGCCTGCGTGAACGCGTCGGCCTCGACCGGGGCCTCGACGAGTTCGTGGCGAGCGACGCGGAGCGCGACGCCATCGCCTGGGCGGCGGTCAAGAGCGGAAACATGGCGTTCAATCCGCGACCGGCGGACTTCGACGCCGTGCGGGGCGTCGTCGAGGCGATGCGGCGGGCGCCAGGCGCGGGCGTCAGCGCTTGAGCGGCGCGCCGGCCCGGGCGACGCCGATCAGGCTGTCGCGGCCGACGAGCGCCGCGAGGGCGTCTTCGGACAGGGCGTCCGTTCCCTCCGGACGCATCGGCAGGACGAGATACCGGATATCCGCGGTGCTGTCGACGACGCGGATCGAGGTGTCCGGCGGCAGGTCCAGCCCGAACTCGCGCAGCACCTCGCGCGGCTCGGACACGATCCGGGAACGGTACTCGGCGCTCTTGTACCAGGCCGGAGGCACGCCGATGACCGCGCGCGGGTAGCAGGAACACAGCGTGCAGCAGATGACGTGGTGCAGGCGGGGGGTGTTCTCGACCACGGCCAACTCGGGGGTGAGCGCGAGGTCGATCGCGAGCAGGTGCTCGATGGCCGCCTTCGCGTCGCGCAGCAGCCACGCCTTGTAGCCGGGGTCGGTCCAGGCTCGCGCGACGACCCGTGCGCCCAGGAGCGGCGTACGCGACTCGGTGAGCTCGATCTCGCGGCGGATCGCCTCGTCGTCGAACACGCCCCTGGCGATCAGGAGTTCGCGCAGCGCGCGCTCCAGGGCGAGCGATTCCTCGCTCGCCGCGCCGTGCGCGTCGGCGGGCTGGACGTGGACGACATCGTGTCGATGGGTGCGCTCGTGCGGCATCGCGGGCTCGGGTGCGATCTCGGCGCTATGCCGTGGTCCGCCCGCGGCAACGCATCGCGCGCGTGATCATGAGATCGGTCCTAGACATCGGGTTCCAGCCACGGTTGATAGAGATCCGCCGCGAGCGCGACCGCCGGATCGACGCGGTTCCACACGTCGCCGAACGCGAAGTCGACCGTGTAGAGCGGCAGTGCCGGACCGCCCGTTCGATGGCAGGCGAGTTGCGCCGGGTCCGGGAACGCGCCCAGGTATCGCGTGACGACGCCGCGCCGGCCGCGCAGGTAGCCGGGGGTCCGGCAATGGCCGTCCGGTGGGTCCGCGCGCACGCGGACGCGGTCGCCGGGGACGTAACGCGGTGTCATCGAGCGCGCGCGGCGGAGCCGTTGACCGCGATCCGTGCGTCGATCTCGGCGTCGGTGACCAGCCCGCGCTCGACGACCAGAAGGCGCAGTGCGCGCAGCCAGCGCTCGTAGTACCCGAGGCGTCGGTACTCTTCCTCGGTGAGCGACTCGATCGCCCTGCGCAGCGCATCGACGGAGAAATGGCCGTGCACCGGGTGCGAGAGCAGCTTGACCATCGCGTCGACGCGTTGCTCGAACACCGTGCGCTCGTGCTCCGCGAGATCGACGGGGCCGGCGGGTCGACCGCCGAGGTCGTGCGGGCCGCTGGACATCGTGGGCTCCCCGATACGCGGACGACCGCAGTATACGGCCGGGGGCGGGTCGTGCGTACTTCCGGGCGTGTTCGCCATCGCGCACCGCGCGCGCCGGCACGCCGTGGATCCACCGGCGCGCGCGATGCGGCGATAGACTTGGACCATCGCCGATGCGCGGGATCGCCGCGCACGGCGACGACGCGCGGAGGTTCGACGATGCGTAACGAACGGATCGACGGGGGCGAGGCGATCGTCCAGGCGCTGCGCGATCTGCGCATCGAGTACGTCGTCTCTTCGCCGGGCTCGGACTGGGGACCGGTGTGGGAGGCGCTCGCGAGGCAGCAGGAGCGGGGCGACGCGGGGCCGGTGTATCTCAACTGCCCGCACGAGCTCCTCGCGGTCGATGTCGCGCTCGGCTACACGGCGATGACCGGGAAGATGCAGGCGGTGCTCCTCCATGCCGGCGTGGGCCTGTTGCAGGGGAGCATGGGGATCAACGGCGCACGGGTCGGCGAGATCCCGATGCTGGTGATGTCCGGGGAATCGACGTCGTTCGGCGATCGCGAGGGATTCGACCCGGGACCGCAGTGGTATCACAACCACAACGTCGCCGGCGGTCTCACGACCTACGTCCGGCCGTTCGTCAAGTGGGCCCAACAGGCCGGCGCCGCCGAGCACCTGTACGAGATCGTTCTCAGGGCCGGCGAGATCGCGATGGCGGCGCCGGCCGGTCCTGCCTATCTCGACGTTCCGCTCGAGTCGATGGTCGCGCCCTGGCGGAAACCGCCGCGCACCCGCGTCGTCCCGCCGCCGCCGAAACTCGACGCGACGCCCGCCGATCTCGACGCGGCGGCGCGCACGCTGCTCTCGGCGAAGGACCCGCTGGTGATCGCCGGCTCTCCTGGACGCACGTCCGACGGCTACGACGCGCTCGTCGAACTCGCGGAGTCGCTGGCGCTGCCCGTCGTCGAGGCCGCGTCGTCGGAGATCGGCTCGTTTCCGACCGCGCATCCGCTGCATCAGGGGTTCGACGCCGGTGCACGACTCGCGACGGCCGACGTCGTGCTGGTGGTGCGGAGCCGCGCGCCCTGGTACCCGCCGGCGCGCGGGGCGGAGCGCGCGCACGTGATCGTCGTCGACGAGGTTCCGTTTCGCACCCACATGGCGTATCAGAACCTCGCGGCCTCCGCGCTGCTCGCCGGTGATGTGCCGGCGACACTGCGGAAGCTCGCCGCGGCGCTGCGATCGGCCGCCGCCGCCGATCCGGCGATCGGAAGGCGCGTGGCCGACCGACGGGCGAGGCTCGCCGAGGCGCACGGGATCGCGGCGACGCGCCGCCGCAGCGAGGTCGAGGACGCTCGCGCGCAGTCGGGGATCGCCCCCGCCGCGCTGGCCGCGGCGATCGCGGACGCCATGCCGGAGTCGTCGATCTACGTGGACGAGACGACGTCGCATCTGCGGCACAACCGCCGGCACCTCCCCTATCGCGGCGCGCAGAGCTATCACGCGCTGCGCGCCGGCCTCGGCCAGGGACTCGGTTACGCGCTGGGGGTGAAGCTCGCGACTCCGGACCGGCCGGTGGTCGCGCTCCTCGGAGACGGCGCGTTCCTTTACAACCCGACGCTCTCCTGTCTGGGCTTCTCGCGCGACCGTCGACTCCCGCTGCTGATCGTCGTTTACGACAACCGCGGATACCGGGCGATGCGCGACAGCCAGCTCCTCTTCTACCCGGACGGGGTCGCGCGCGACGCCCGCTGCCTGGGAGAGCCGATCTCCGGATTCGACTACGAACGCGCGGCCGCGCTGTTCGGCGGCACCGGCATCCGTGTCGACACGTACGACGCGCTCGGCCCCGCGCTGCGCGAAGCGGTCGCCGCGGTGAACGGGGGCCGCACCGCGATCGTCAACGTGCGCGTGAACGAGTAATCGCGGGCGCCTCGAAGGCGAGGGCGGACCCGCGCAGCGCGGCTACTGCGCGAGCACGATCGCGTCCGCGGGATTCCAGCACACGGTCGCCCGGGTGCCCGGATCGCAGGGCGGTTCGTTGCGCGACATCTCGGCGACGACCAGCACGCCGTCGCCGGCGTCGACCGTGACGATATGCCGGCTGCCGATGAAGCGGACGCCGGTCACCGTGCCGGACAGGCTGTCGTTCCCCGCCGGGACGGTGCCGTCGGCGACGACCCGCAGCCGCTCGGGCCGCAAGGCGAGCGCGACGTCGCGGCCCAGGGTCGCAGTCGCGTCGCCGCGGCCGCGGCGGGTCCGGCCCATCGACTCGACGACCGTCCACTCACCGTCGCGCGCGCTGACCCGCGCGGGCAGGAAGCTGATCTGGCCGACGAAATCCGCCACGTACCGGGTCTTCGGCCGGTCGTAGATCTCGTCGGCGGTGCCGATCTGCTCGAGCACGCCGTGGTTCATGATGGCGATGCGGTCGGACATGTTCATCGCCTCGGTCTGGTCGTGGGTGACCGCGACCGTCGTGATGCTGAGCTCCTGCTGGATGCGCCGCAGTTCGACCTGCATGCTCTCGCGCAGCTTGAGATCGAGCGCGCCCAGCGGCTCGTCGAGCAGGAGGACCTTCGGCGCGAAGGCGACGGCGCGCGCGACGGCGATCCGCTGCTGCTGTCCGCCGGAGAGCTGCGACGGATAGCGCGCCTCGACGCCCGGCAGGCTGACGAGTTCGAGCAGCTCGGACACCCGCCTGCCGATCGCCGCCTTGTCCAAGCCGCCCCGCTCGACCAGGCCGAACGCGATGTTGTCCCGGATGGTCATGTGCGGGAACAGCGCGTAGTCCTGGAACACCATGCCGACGTTGCGCTTCTCCGGCGGGAGGAGCGAGACCTCGTCGTCACCCAGGTAGAGTCGGCCGCGGGTGGGCGTGATCAGTCCCGCGATCAGGCGCAGCGTCGTCGTCTTGCCGCAGCCGGACGGTCCGAGGAGGGTGAGGAACTCGCCCTCCCGGATGTCCAGATCGAGCGGCTGCAACGCCACGACCGGGCCGTACTCCTTGGCCACGCCTTCGAATCTCACGCGCGACATGCGCCATCCCCTCGTTGGCCCGCGCTCCGCGAGCTCGCCGGCCGCCGTGGCCTCACTTCGCCACCGTCCGCGCCCACTGGTCGTGCCAGTCCGACAGGTTCACCTTGCCGTAGTCGGGGTTGAGCATCCGCGACATCGCCGCCGGGTCCAGGATCAACATGCGGGCGAGCACCGGGTCCTTCGCCAGGTCCTTCTGCGCGTTGACGTTTTCCGGCACGACCCCCTGGGTGAGCGCGAATTCGCGCTGGAAGTCGGCATCCAGGAACAGATTGATGTACGCATGAGCGGCGTCGGAAGTCTTCCTGTCGATGCCCTTCAGCACACCGATCCAGCCGACCTTGATGACCCCGGTCGTGTTCGCGTTGATCACCGGGTGGGCCGTCTGCAAAGGCATCCCGGCGCGGACTCCGCGGACGCACCATCCCGAGTGCAGCGCAGCCGCGTACACGTCGCCGGACTTGAACTGGTTCAGCACTTCGGTGCCGGTCTTCCAGTACTTGAGCGCCTTGATCCTGACGATCGCGTCGAGGCCGGGCTTGATGTTCTGGAGATCGCCGCCGTGCGCGTGCGCGAAGCCGGCGATCGCCGCCATGCCGCCGCCGGAGACGATATCGGGCAGGTCGACGTGGCCGACGAGCTTCGGATGCGCGAGGTCCGCGTAGGTCCTGGGCGGCGGGAT
This sequence comes from Burkholderiales bacterium, assembly GCA_020851255.1. GTDB lineage: Bacteria > Pseudomonadota > Gammaproteobacteria > Burkholderiales > Casimicrobiaceae > VBCG01. The sequence goes on from JADZDA010000135.1 coordinate 18,182, forward strand.
CCCGAGCTCCTTCAGCTTCTGCTCGTTGTAGCACATCGACTCCTGGGTCGTCCAAATGCGCACCAGGTCCGACGTGACCATGTCCTTGCCGATGAACCTCGCGTTGGGGATCAGCGCCGGGTTGATCGGCTGCAGGAACCCCGCCTCGCGGATGTCCTTGACCGTTCCGTCGCTCACCTCGATCGTGTCCATCGGCGGCGGGCCGCCGCGCGCCGCGATGAGCTTGGCGAAGTTGATCTGCGGGCTGCCCGCGACGAACGTGAGCTTGGCGCCCATCGCCTCCATCTTCGCGGTCGCCAGACGCTTCTGCTCCTCCGTCCAGGGTCCGCCGTAGGTTCCGACGCGCAGCTCGACGCCGGCGAACGGCTTGTCCTGCGCCGCTGCCGGCGCGCCGGTCCACGCCGCGCAGGCCGCCAGGATGGCGGCCGCCAGTCCGATACGTGTCTTTCCGATCGCATTCATGCTCATGCCTCCATCCGGTGCGGGGAAAAAAACGCGGAGGCCGGCGTCCCGCCGACCACCTACCTGCCGCCTCTCGACTGCAGCAGCGCGTCCAGCCCGACCAGGCGCTGGACCAGCAACATCACGAGCAGGGAAAAGACGATGACCAGCGTCGACGAAGCGAGCACGCTGTTGTGGAACGCGCTCTCCAGGCTGAAATAGAGCTCGACCGGATAGGTCGTGTATCCAGGTCGCGTCAGGAACATCGAGATCGGCACGTCGCCGAACGACACCATGAACGAGTAGAGCGCGCCGGCGTAGATGCCCGGAGCGATCAACGGCAGCGTGACGCGCCGGAACGTCCGCCAGGGCGTCGCGCCCAGCGTTCGCGCGGCCTCGTCGAACCGCAGGTCGAATCGCTGCAGGACCGCGACGGCCGTCCCGATCACGTACGGCGTCACGTGGAACAGATGACCGATCACCAGGCCCGAGAACGTACCGGCCGGATTGGCGCCGACCGCGCGCCCGATCGCGTAGTAGAGGTTGAGGAACGAGAGCCCGACGACGATCGACGGGATCTGCAGCGGCATCCGGAAGAACGTCGACAGCACGCCCTTGCCGATCAGGTTGCCGCGGACCAGGCCGAGCGCGGTCGGCACACCGAGCAGCACGGAGAGCACCGCCGTGAGTGCCGCGATGCCGACGGAGAGCGCGAGCGACTTGTACTGCTGCGAGGAGATCTCGAAGTACCACTTGAGCGTCCACTCCTCCGGCGGGAACACCATCGCCGCGTAGCCCTTGCCGGAGTCGAACGACGCGCCGACGATGACGACGAGCGGGAGCAGCAGGAACACGTAGACGAATCCGCACCATCCGACGGTGAACAACCGGTCGAGGACGCGTCCCGCGGCGCGCCGTGCGGCCGGCGTCATATCGTCATCCCCCGGGTCGCGCGCATGCGTCGCAGCAGCCAGACCGAGAACAGGTTGATCAGGAGCACGGACACGACCAGCACGGCGGCGAGCGTGCCGCCCATCGAGTACTTGCTCTCCATGATCACGGTCCGCTGGATCAGCACCGGGAGCGTGAACACGCGCCCGCCGCCGAGCAGCGCCGCGGACGTGAACGCGCCCATGCACATGTTGAAGATCATCAGCGCACCGATGATGACTCCCGGCAGCGACAGCGGCAGGACGACGCGCCAGAACATCCGCCGGCGCGGCGCGCCGTGCACGCGTGCGGCCTCCTCCAGCGAGCGGGGGATCGTCTGGATGACGCTGTAGAGCATCAACACGCCGAAGCCGAGGGAGAAGTGCATCAGGCCGACGACGACGCCCGAGATGTTGCCGATGATGTTGTAGGGCTTGTCGACGAGCCCGAGGCCGATCAGCGTGTGATTGAGCCAGCCGTCGGCCGAGAAGATGATGATCAGCCCGAACACCTTGATGACGATCGTGATGAACGTCGATACGACGATCGCCGAGAGCATGACCATCGCCCACCGCGAACGCATCCGGGCGATGACGTAGGCGACCGGGTACGCGAGGATCAGCGTGAACAGCGTCGCCAGGCCCGACACCTCGATCGTGATCCAGAGCGTCCGGAGGTAGAACGAGTCCGTGAAGAACCGGATGTAGTTCGTGAGTTCGAGGGTCTCGCCGATCCTCCCCAGGCCGAGATCGCGATAGAAGCTCCCCTTGAGGAACACGAACTGCGACGCGGCCATCAGCACGAACGTCACGACGAACGGCGGAATCAGCAGCAGTTCCCAGCGCGTTCTCACGGTTTCGTGGCTCCGGCTTCGCGGCGGCCGAGTCTACACCCGGAACGACCGCGCACACACCGCGGGACGATGTCCGCGGCGGCGCGCGTCGGGGCGGTGTGTCCGCCATCGCGGATCGGCGGAACATCGGAGACGGCGAGGCGTGCGGCGTGCGTGTTCATGCGAGCGGCCCGGGACGCTCGAGATACGTGTCCTTGATCGCGTCCGCCGCCCAGCACGCGAGCGCGCCGATCGTGCCGCTCGGATTGGGCGCCGCGTTCTGCGGAAACGCGCTGCCGCCGACGACGAAGACATTGGGCACGTCCCAGGATTGCAGGTACTTGTTGACGACGCTGGTCGCCGGGTCCGCGCCCATCACGGCGCCGCCGGTGTTGTGCGTGCTCTGGTAGGGAACGATGTTGTAGCGGCCGGAGATCGGCTGGACGGCGACGTGCGCCGGGTTGGTCGCGCGGGCCATCTCCGCGACCCGGCTCGCGACGTACGCCTGCATCCGGCGGTCGTTGTCGCCGAAGTCGAAGGTCATCCGCACCAGCGGCCGGCCCCAGGCGTCCGTGTAGGTCGGATCGAGATCGAGGTAGTTCGATTCGTAGCTCTGGCACGCGCCGTGGAGCCAGACGATCATCGCGCTGTCGTAGTAGCGGGCGACCGCCCGCTTCCAGGCGGAACCCCAGCGCGGCGTGCCCGGCGGAACCGGATGCGACCGGATCGGCGTCGCGCCGTTGCTGTATTCGGTCACGAGCGTGCCGCCGAAGAAGTCGAGCGCCGAGTGATCGAAGTTGTCGGCGTTGAAATCGTCGACGACGCTGCCGCGGCCGCCGCCGCCCATGAATCGGTTGAACTTGCGATCGTCGAAGAACGCCGTGACCTTCCCCATCGTCTGGTAGGCGTAGTTCCGGCCGACGACTCCGGTGCGGCGGACCGGATCGTACGGCGCGCCGATGCCCGAGAGCAGCAGAAGCCTCGTGTTGTTGAACGTGTACGACGCCAGGATCACGATGTCCGCCGGCTGCTCGATCTCGCGGCCGCGGGAATCGGCGTAGGTGACGCCCACGGCCCGACCGCGCGAGGAATCGAGGTCGACGCGCAGCACGTTGCAGCGCGCGCGCAGCTCGAAGTTCGGGTGCTTCAGCA
>JADZDA010000136.1 GCA_020851255.1 Burkholderiales bacterium
GATGGTGAGCGGCTACCGCGCGGCGATGGACCGCGGCCAGCACACGAACAAGACCATCCTGTCGAACTACAAGCCGCCGTTCACCGTCGACTGGACGCCGTACCGCGACCGCCACTGGACCGACACGTGCGATACGACGGTCGCGCCGCAGCGCCTGAAGGAACTCGCCGCGATGGTGTCGACGGTCCCGGCCGACTTCAAGCTGCATTCGCGGGTCGAGCGCGTGATCGCCGACCGCCGGGCCATGGGCGAGGGCAAGCTCCCGCTCGACTGGGGCATGGGCGAGACGCTCGCCTACGCGACGCTGCTCGACCAGGGATTCGGCGTGCGGCTGACCGGCCAGGACGTCGGCCGCGGCACGTTTACGCACCGGCACGCGGTGCTGCACGACCAGGATCGCGAACGCTGGGACAGCGGCAACTACGTCCCGCTGCAACATCTCAAGGACGGGCAGCCGTCGTTCGAGGTGTTCGACTCGGTGCTGTCGGAGAACGCCGTGCTCGCCTTCGAGTACGGCTACGCGACCTCCGACCCGACGCGGCTCGTCGTCTGGGAGGCGCAGTTCGGCGACTTCGCCAACGGCGCGCAGGTCGTCATCGACCAGTTCATCAGCGCCGGCGAGGTCAAGTGGGGCCGGGTCTGCGGGCTGACGATGCTGCTGCCGCACGGCTACGAGGGCCAGGGGCCCGAGCACTCGTCGGCCCGCCCCGAACGTTTCCTGCAACTGTGCGCGCAGCACAACATGCAGGTCGTCGTGCCGTCGACGCCGGCGCAGATCTTCCACCTACTGCGCCGCCAGATGCTGCGTTCGTTCCGCAAGCCGCTGGTCGTCATGAGCCCGAAGAGCCTGCTGCGGCACAAGGAGGCGGTGTCGACGCTCGACGAGCTGGCGAACGGGCGCTTCCAGCCGGTCATCGGCGAGATCGACCGGATCGACGCGAAGAAGGTCCGGCGCGTGATCGTCTGTTCGGGCAAGGTCTACTACGACCTGCTCGCGTACCGGCGCGAACAGAAGATCGGCGACATCGCGATCGTGCGCGTCGAGCAGCAGTATCCGTTCCCGCACGCCGAATTCAAGGCCGAGATCGCCCGCTACGCGAAGGCGAAGGAGGTCGTCTGGTGCCAGGAGGAGCCGCAGAACCAGGGCGCCTGGTACCGGCTGCGCGCCTATCTGCGCGCCGACATCCTCGACTCGCAGCTCCTCGCCTACGCCGGGCGCCAGATCTCCGCGTCGCCCGCGGTCGGCTACGCCGCCAAGCACCAGGCCGAGCAGAAGCAGCTCGTCGAGGACGCGTTCGCGACCCGGCTCGCTTCCGGCGAGATGGTGGTCGCGCACTGACCGGCGGGCGCCGGCACGGACTCCGCAGGCAAACACACGCAGGCTCCCATGAGAATCGAAGTCAAGGTCCCGCAACTCCCCGAGTCGGTCGCCGAAGCGACGCTCGTGAGCTGGCACCGGAAGGCGGGCGACGCCGTCCGCCGCGACGAGAACCTGATCGACGTCGAGACCGACAAGGTCGTGCTGGAACTGCCCGCGCCCGGCGATGGAACGCTCGTCGAGGTGCTGCAGGGCGATGGCGCGACGGTGAAGTCGAACGACGTGATCGCGATCATCGACACCGAGGCGAAGGGCGCGGCGGTGGCGGACGCCGCGAAGGCCGCGCCGGCATCGGCGCCGTCGCCCGCGGCCGCGAAGCCATCCCCGGGTGCCCCGGCGATGCCCGCGGCGCGCAAGGCGCTCGCCGAAGCCGGGATGTCCGCCTCCGAGGTCGCCGGATCGGGCCGGGGCGGACGCGTCACCAAGGGCGATGTCGCGGCCGCGGTCGAGGCCAAGGCCGCGGCGAAGCCGGCCGAGACCCGGGTCGCGGCGAAGCCCGCGCCGGCCGCGCCGGCGGTCGCGCTGTCCGGCGCCCTGGGCTCGCGGCCCGAGCAGCGCGTCCCGATGTCCCGGCTGCGCCAGCGCGTCGCCGAGCGTCTCGTGCAGTCGCAGTCGACGGCGGCGATCCTGACGACGTTCAACGAAGTGAACATGCAGCCGGTCATCGACCTGCGCAACCGCTACAAGGACCGCTTCGAGAAGGAGCACGGGGTCAAGCTCGGGTTCATGGGCTTCTTCGTGAAGGCCGCGGTGCACGCGCTGCGGAAGTACCCGCTGGTCAACGCGTCGATCGACGGGGCCGACATCGTCTACCACGGCTACTACGACATCGGCATCGCCGTGGGCAGCCCGCGGGGCCTCGTCGTCCCGATCCTGCGCGACGTCGACCAGCTGTCGATCGCGGAGATCGAGCAGAGGATCGCGGACTTCGGCAAGCGCGCGCAGGAAGGCAAGCTCTCGGTCGAGGAGCTCACCGGCGGCACCTACACGATCAGCAACGGCGGCGTGTTCGGGTCGATGCTGTCGACGCCGATCATCAATCCGCCGCAGTCGGCGATCCTCGGGGTCCACGCGACCAGGGATCGCGCGGTCGTCGAGAACGGGCAGGTCGTCGTGCGCCCGATCAACTACCTCGCGCAGTCGTACGACCACCGGATCATCGACGGGCGCGAGGCGGTGCTGTCGCTGGTCGCGATCAAGGACGCGCTCGAGGATCCGGCGCGCCTGCTCCTCGACCTGTAAGCCCGCCGGCGCGGGACGGAACGCACATGAGTGAAACCTACGATGTGATCGTCGTCGGCGCGGGACCGGGCGGCTACGTCGCCGCGATCCGCGCCGCGCAACTGGGCATGAAGGTCGCCTGCATCGACGACTGGAAGCGCGCGGACGGCAAGCCCGCGCCCGGCGGGACCTGCACGAACGTCGGCTGCATTCCGTCGAAGGCGCTGCTCCAGTCGTCGGAGAACTACGCGCACGCCGGCCACGGCTACGCCGAGCACGGCATCGACGTCGCGGGCCTGTCGATCGACGTGCCGCGGATGCTCGCGCGCAAGGACAAGGTCGTCGCCCAGAACAACGACGGCATCCTCTATCTCTTCAAGAAGAACAAGGTCGCTTTCTTCCACGGCGTCGGCGCGTTCGCCGGCAGGGCCGGCGACGGCTGGGCGATCGAGGTCGCCGGACCCGGTGCGGCCAGGCTCGTCGGCCGCAACGTCGTGGTCGCCACCGGCAGCACGCCGCGCGCGCTGCCCGGCGTTCCCTTCGACGAGGAACGGGTGCTGTCGAACAGCGGCGCGCTGGCGATCCGGTCGGTGCCCGCGCGTCTGGGCGTGATCGGCGCGGGCGTCATCGGGCTCGAAATGGGCAGCGTGTGGCGGCGGCTGGGGTCGGAAGTCGTCGTCCTCGAGGCGCTGCCGACGTTCCTCGCGGCGGCCGACGAGGCGGTGGCCCGGGAGGCGCTGCGCGTGTTCCAGCGACAGGGACTCGCGATCCATCTCGGCGCGACCGTCGGCGCGGTGGAATCGGGCGCGGACGGCGTGCATGTCGACTGGACCGACGCCAAGGGCGGGGCGCACGCCGACACATTCGACCGTCTGATCGTGTCGATCGGGCGCCTGCCGCGCACCGAGGGCCTCGACGCGAAGTCGGTCGGACTCGCGATCGACGAGCGCGGCTTCGTCGTCGTCGACGAGTCGTGCCGGACCAACCTGCCGGGAGTCTGGGCGGTCGGCGACGTGGTGCGCGGGCCGATGCTCGCGCACAAGTCCGAGGAGGAAGGCGTCGCGGTCGCCGAGCGGATCGCGGGCCAGCATCCGCACGTCGATTTCGGCACGATACCCTGGGTCATCTACACGTCGCCGGAGATCGCCTGGGTCGGCCGGACCGAACAGCAACTCAAGGCCGACGGCGTCGCGTACAAGGCGGGGAGCTTCCCGTTCCTCGCCAACGGGCGGGCGCGGGCGATCGGCGACACGACCGGATTCGTCAAGATCCTCGCCGACGCGAAGACCGACCGGGTCCTGGGCATGCACGTGATGGGGACGATGGCCTCCGAACTCGTGTCCGAAGGCGTGATGGCGATGGAGTTCGGCGCGAGCGCCGCGGACATCGCCCGGATCTGCCACGCGCACCCGACGCTCTCGGAGGCGACGAAGGAGGCGGCGCTCGCGGTCGACGGGCGCACGCTCAATCTCTGAGCGTGCCGTTCGCGACCGGCGCGGGTTCCGGTGATCGACCGGCGCGTTCGGCGTAAGATCGCGGACGTGGGGGAGACCGAAGCCGCATCCGCACAGACGGTCGGCGCCTGGCTCGAGCGGCGGCTCGCCGCCCGGGGCGGCGCGCCCGACCCCGCCCAGCGCGCCGCCGTCGCGCGCCTGGATCGCCTGGCCGCCGAGCTCTCGGCGTTCAGGGTCGCCCGGCAGTCGCGCCTCAAGCGCCTGATCTCGCCGCCCGCGGTGCCGCGGGGCGTCTACCTGTGGGGTGGCGTGGGCCGCGGCAAGAGCCTGCTGATGGACGGCTTCTACGCGACCGTCGCGATCCGGCGCAAGACGCGCGTGCACTTCCACGCGTTCATGCGCGACGTGCACGAGGATCTCGCGACGCTCAAGCGAGAGGAGGATCCGCTGGCTACGGTGGCCGCGCGGATCGCGCGCCGCTGGCGGCTGGTCTGCTTCGACGAGTTCCACGTCTCGGACATCGCCGACGCGATGATCCTGGGCCGGCTGCTGACCGCGCTGGTCGGCCTGGGCGTGGTCTTCGTGATGACGTCGAATTTCCGGCCCGACCGGCTGTGGCCGGACGGGCTGCTGCGCGACCGCTTCCTGCCGGCGATCGAGCTGATCGAGCGCGAACTCGACGTGGTCGAGGTCGACGGCGGCCTCGATTACCGGCTGCGCGAACTCGAGCGCGCGGCGGCCTGGCTCGTGCCGGCCGGTCCCGAGGCCGACCGCGAGCTCGGGCGCGTGTTCGACGCGGCGGCGACCGGTCCCGACGAGGAGCGCAGGCTCGCGATCGACGGCCGTACGATCGTCGCCCGGCGGCGCTCGGGTTCCGCGGTCTGGTTCGACTTTCCGGCGCTGTGCGACGGACCCCGGTCGCAGCGCGACTATCTCGAGATCGCGCGGCGGTTCGGCGTCGTGCTGCTGTCGGGCGTGCCGGCGATGGGGCCGGGCAACGGCGACCTCGCGCGCCGCTTCACCTGGCTCGTCGACATCCTGTACGATCACCGCGTGAAGCTCGTCGCGTCCGCGGCCGTCGAGGCCGAGCGCCTCTACGTCGCGGGCCCGGCCGCCCACGAATTCCCGCGCACCGTGAGCCGGCTCTTCGAGATGCGCTCGCGCGAATACCTGCTGCAGCCGCACGGCGCGCCCAGCGCCGGGCACCCGGCCGCTCCCGCTCCCGCCCCCGCCTGAAGACGCCGACGCCCGCCGCTGCGCGCCCGCGACCCGACCGATTCGCCGCACACCCGTACCCGCCCCCGAGGAGATCCCCGATGCCGACCTTCAAGGCCTACCGCACGTTCGAGGAGAACGGCCAGATCCACAGCCGCTTCGTCGACATGAAGCTCGACGAGCTCGACGCGGGCGACGTGGTCGTGCGTACCAAGTACTCGACGATCAACTACAAGGACGCGCTCTCCTACAACGGCGCCGGCAGGATCATGCGCAAGTTCCCGACGGTCGCCGGCATCGACATGTCGGGCACCGTCGAGTCCTCGTCGGATCCGCGCTGGAAGAAGGGGGACAAGGTCATCGTCCACGCGTACGACATGGGCGTCTCGCACGACGGTGGCTACGCCGAGATGGTCCGCGTGCCCGGCGACTGGATCGTGCGGCGTCCCGAGAGCATGACCGCGTTCGACGCGATGACGCTGGGCACGGCGGGGTTCACCGCCGCCCAGGCGATCCACCTGATGCAGCACAACGGATTGAAGCCCGAGAACGGTCCGGTCGCGGTCAGCGGGGCGACCGGCGGCGTCGGCTGCGTGGCGATCGAGGTCCTGGCGAAGCTCGGCTACCACGTGGTCGCGATCACCGGCAAGGCGAAGGAGGACGGCGACTGGCTCAAGTCGATCGGTGCCCGCGAGGTCGTCGCTCGCCAGTCGATCGACTTCACCCGGATCCGGCCTCTGGGGCCGGCGACCTACGCCGGCGCGATCGACAACCTGGGCGGCGACATGCTCGCCTGGCTCCTGTCGATGCAGCGGATCGGCGGCACCGTCGCCGCCGTCGGCCTGGCCGCCGACCTGAAGCTCCACACGACGGTGGCGCCGTTCATCCTCCGCGGCGTGCATCTGCTCGGAACCGACAGCGCGAACTGCCCGATGAGCCTGCGCCAGACGCTGTGGAACCGCCTCGCCGTCGACTGGCGCCCGGACCGCGTCCACGACCAGGTGCGCACGATCGACTTCGACGACCTGCCGACCCACTTCGACGCCTACATCAAGGGCATGATCCGCGGACGGACCGTCGTGCGGATCGGTCGCGACACCCACCCGTAGCACCGGCTGCGTCGGCGGGGCGTCGCCCGTGTGCCCGACGCGGCCCGACCCGCCGCCGCGCCGGCGGCAGGACCCGGTGCGCGGGACCGGCGGCGGAAGGTCCGGGAACAGCGCCTTTGATCCGGCGCAAGGCGCCGCTGCGTCCGGATGAGGACGATGCACGGCCGGGGAAGGCGGCGCGAGTGTCGCGGGCCTTACAGACGGCCACCGGGCACCTGGGCCAAACTCCCGGCGCCGGGGAGCGCCCCGGCCCGGAAGCGCCGGCCGGACGACAGCGAGCGAGGAGGAGTGCCATGACCACCAACCGGGATTTCCACCGCCGCTCGCTCGTCGATCGCGACGCCTTCTGGCGCAGGGAAGCCGAGCTCATCGACTGGCACGCGCCGTTCGCCCAGGTGCTCGACTACTCGAAGCCGCCGTTCGCGCGCTGGTTCGTCGGCGGCCGCACGAACCTCTGTCACAACGCCGTCGACCGGCACCTCGCGGCGCGGGCGAACCAGCCGGCGCTCGTCTACCTGTCGACCGAGACCAACGAGCAGAAGAGCTACACGTACGCGGAGCTGCACGCCGAGGTGAACCGGATGGCGGCGATCCTCGTGTCGCTGGGCGTGGGCCGCGGCGACCGGGTGCTGGTCTACATGCCGATGATCGCGGAAGCCTGCTTCGCGATGCTCGCCTGTGCGCGGATCGGCGCGATCCATTCGGTCGTGTTCGGAGGGTTCGCCGCCGCCTCGCTCGCGACCCGGATCGACGACGCGCGCCCCAAAGCCATGATCACGTCGGATGCGGGCATGCGCGGAGGCAAGCCGGTGCCCTACAAGCACCTGGTCGACGAGGCGCTCTCGCTCGCGAAGCACCCGCCGGCGAAGGTGCTGATCGTCGACCGTGGCCTCGACCGCGCGATGGCGCGCACCGCCGGGCGCGACGTCGACTACGCCGAGCTGCGCGCCAGGCACCTGCACGCGCAGGTGCCCTGCGTCTGGCTCGAGTCGTCGGAACCTTCGTACATCCTCTACACGTCGGGCACGACCGGCAAGCCGAAGGGGGTCCAGCGCGACACCGGCGGCTACGCGGTCGCGCTCGCCTCGTCGATGCGCCGGATCTTCTGTCTCGAGCCCGGCGACACGATGTTCACGACCTCCGACATCGGCTGGGTCGTCGGCCACTCGTACATCATCTACGGGCCGCTGATCAACGGCACGACGACGATCATGTACGAGGGCCTGCCGATCCGCCCGGATCCGTCGGTCTGGTGGAAGATCGTCGCCGAGCGCAAGGTCAAGACGATGTTCAGCTCGCCGACCGCGATCCGCGTGCTCAAGAAGCAGGATCCGTCGTACATGAAGCAGCACGACGTGTCGGCGCTGAAGTACCTGTTCCTCGCCGGCGAGCCGCTGGACGAACCGACCGCGCGCTGGGTCGCCGACGCGCTGGGCGGCGTCGCGATCGTCGACAACTACTGGCAGACCGTGACCGGCTGGCCGATCCTCTCGGCGATGCCCGGCGTCGAGGACACGCCGCGCAAGTTCGGCAGCCCGAGCTTCCCGGTCGCCGGCTACGACGTGAGGCTCCTGCACGAAGGCACCGGCGAGGAGGTCGGCAGCGACGAGAAGGGCGTGCTGACGATCGCACCGCCGCTGCCGCCCGGCTGCATGACGACCATCTGGGGCGACGACGAGCGCTTCGTCAAGACCTACTTCTCGACGTTCCGCGACAAGCTCGTCTACTCGACGTTCGACTGGGCGACGCGCGACCGGGACGGCTACTACTTCGTGCTCGGCCGCACCGACGACGTGATCAACGTCGCCGGCCACCGGCTCGGCACGCGCGAGATCGAGGAAGCGGTCCAGGCGCACGCCGGGATCGCCGAGGTCGCGGTCGTCGGCGTCGCCGACCCGGTCAAGGGACAGATCCCGGTCGCCTTCGCGGTGGTCAGGGACCCTGCGCGCGTCGCGAGCGCGGAAGGGATCGCCACGATGCGCAAGGAAGTGATGGACACGGTGGACCGGGAGCTGGGCGCGATCGCGCGGCCCGGCCAGGTGCACTTCGTCACGCTGCTGCCCAAGACCCGGTCGGGCAAGCTCCTGCGGCGCTCGATCCAGGCGCTGGCCGAAGGGCGCGACCCCGGCGATCTGACGACGATCGAAGATCCGTCGGCGCTCGAGCAGATCAAGTCGGCGCTGGGAGTGAAGTAGCGCCGGAGGAACTCGGCGCGGGCGGGCCGCGGCCCGTCCGATGTCGTATGCTCCCCGTCATGGGAGGAGAATCGGCGCGTGTCGAGTCGTCAGGGGCGATGGACGGGGACGTCACCGCCACGCTGCTCGCGATCGCCGCGCGCCAGCCCGACGCGCCGTTCCTTTCAGCGCCTGGCCGCCGGACGATGCGCTGGTCGTCGGTGGCGGACCATATCGCCCGGGTGCGTCGCGACTTCGACCGATGGGACATCCGTCGCGGCGACGTCGTCGTGGCGTCCTCGTTCGATCGGCATGCGTGCGCGGCCGCGCTGGCGATCCTCCCCGCCGCCTCGACGTTCGCGCTGCTCGCCGACGGGACGGCTCCCGGCCGCTGCGCGGAACTGCTGCGCCGGATGCGGGCGCGCGCGGTCCTCGTGGCGCCCCGGCCGGCCGGCGCATGCCATCCGCTGGAACTCGCCGCGCGCGAACTTCGCATCGCCCGAATCCGCATCGAACCGCGGACCGATGCCGAGACCGGTGCGTTCGACCTCGCGCTCGACGCGCCCGACCGATCGCTGGACACCGATCACGCGGGCGACGCGCGGCACGGCTGGATCGGCGTCACGTCGGGGACCACCGGCCGGCCGAAGCTCGTGTCTCACGGGCATCGACAGGTCATCGCCACCGCGATGGCGACCGGAAAGCGTCTGGCGATGACCCCGCGAGACGTTTCCGGACACCTCACACCGCTCTCGCTGGCGAACGGCCAGCGCACCGCGTTCCTGCTCAGCCTGCTCAACGGTGGATCGGTCCATTGCCTGCCGGAGGCCGGCGCCGATGCGCTGCTCGACGCCGTCGACGCCGACGCCGTCAGCTACGTGTCGTGCTCTTTCACGATCCACCGCGAGCTGCTCGCGCTGTTTCGCAGCGGCCGGCGGGTGCGCTCGTCGCGCCTGCGCTTCGTGCGCGTGGCCTCCGGTGCGCTGGAACCGCCCGAAATGGACGCGCTCGAGGCGGCCTTCGGTGTACCGGTCGTCACCGGGCTGGGCGCGACCGAGACCGGCATGGTCGCGCACCAGCACCTGCCGCCCTCGCCGCGCAAGCGCGGATCGGTGGGACGCCCGCTCGCGTGCGACCTGCGTCTGGTCGACGAGGCGGGGCGCGAAGTGCCGCCCGGCGCGCTCGGCGCGATCGAGGTGCGCGGTCCGCAGCTCTTCGACGGCTATCTCGACGACCCGGATCTCGACGCGCGTTCGTTCGCCGGCGGCTGGTTCCGCATGGGTGACCTCGGTTGGATCGACGAGGACGGCGAACTCCACATCGCTGGCCGGTTGGCCGAGACGATCAACCGCGGCGGAGAGAAGATCTCCCCGGCCGAGATCGACGCGGTGCTGCTCTCGCTCGCCGGCGTCGCCGACGCGGCCGCGTTCGGCCTGCCGCATCCCACGTTGGGGGAGGAGGTCGTCGCCGCCGTCGTGCGCTCGCCCGACGGCACCGTTACCGGCTCCTCCGTGCAGGAACACGTGCGTGCCGCATTGGGGTCGCGGCGCACGCCCCGCCAGGTCTGGTTCGTCGGGGGGTTGCCCCGGAACGCCGCGGGAAAGCTCCTGCGCGCGGGACTCCCGGCGTGGGTCGGCGCCGGCGGCGCTGCCCCTTCCACGGACACCGGGCATGGCGGTGGCGCGCCGCCGGCGCCGAACCCTTCGCTGACACCGGCCGAAGCGGCGCTCGCGCGACTGTGGTGCGGCCTGCTCGGCGTGTCCGCGGTGTCGCCGGAAGACACCTTCCGCTCGCTCGGCGGCGATCCGGCGCGTGCGCGGGCGCTGGCCGAGCAGGTCCGCGCGGCATTCGGCGTCGAATGCACCGACGAGACGGTCGCCAGTGTCGATGCGACGCTCGGCGAGATGGCGCTGGCCATTCGCCGGTGCGCAGGAGGCGCGTGACCGGGTGTGCGCAGCGGTGTCAGCGCACCGGCACGCGACCGACCTCGCGCGCGAACGTGCTCACCGTGGCCAGGTCTCGGCGTAGCGCCTCGGCGAACGCGCCGGGTTCGTCGGACATCGGCTCGTAACCCAGCGTCTCCAGTCGCGCGCGCACGCGCGTTTCGCGCATCACCGCGCGGTAGGCCGAGTCGAGACGCGCCCGCGTTTCCCGGGAGAGCCCGGCGGGCGCGAACAGACCGTACCAGGGCGACATCGGGATCGCGGCGGCACCGGCTTCGGCGAACGTCGGGACCGACGGGAGCGCGGCGGCGCGGCGGTCACCGGCGATCGCGAGCGGCCGGATCCTTCCGGCGTCGGCGTGTTGCTTCATCGTCGCGACCTCGTTGACCTGGAGGTGTGCCCTACCGGCGACCAGATCGAGTGTCGCCGCGGGCGCGCCGCGGTATTCGACCGTCAGCAGATGGATGCCCTGGCCGCGCGCGAGCCGTTCGACCACGAGCCGCGAGTACGCGGTCGGGCCGCTGGTGGCGAACACGAGCTCCCCGGGGTTCGCCCGGGCGTGGCGGACGAGATCCGCGAGCGAGGATGCCGGGACGTCGACATGGATCGCGAGCACGAACGGCACGCGCGCGATCCTTCCGATCGCGATCAGGTCGTTTTCGGGATCGACTCCGTAATCCGGGTCGAGCGAAGGCGAGGTCACGACATTGGAAAGGCCGCCGACGAGCAGCGTGTACCCGTCGGACGGCGCGCGTGCGGCGGCCTGGGTCCCGATCGCGCCGCTCGCGCCCGGACGATTGTCGACGACCACCGGTACGCCCCAGTGATCAGCGAGCGCATCGGCCATCGCACGCGCCACGTGGTCGGCTGCGCTGCCTGCCTGCTGCGCGGCGATGATCCGGACCGCGCGATTCGGGAACGGCGGCTCGGACGCGATGGCCGCCCCGGACGCGAGCGCGAGCAGGGCGAATCCGCAGGTCGCGAGCGTTCCGGCGCATGGGAGCTTCGAGCGCATCGGCCGAGATGTTACCCGATCGTGCGCGGACCGCGCGCGAGCCGGGCTATCATGCGGTCGGCCCCGGTGCGGCCTTCCGCCGGGGCTGCGCGCGGGGAGGGCGCGGCGATGGACGACGACATCCAGGCGCGGCTCCTCGCACTCGCGGCGCGCGACCCGCTGGCCCCGGTGATCCGGGCTCCGGGGCGTGAGCCGATGACCCGCGGCGCGCTCGCGGCGCAGATCGCGGAAGTCCGCGGGCGGTTCGGCCGCTGGAGGATCGCGCGCGGCGACGTCGTGCTCGCACCGGTCTTCGACCGGCCGCTCGCCATGGGGTTCTACGCGTCGATACCGGCGTCGGCGACGCTGGGACTCGTCTCCGCGGGTTCGGGCGTCGATGCCTGCGGATCGCTGATCGATCGCGCGCGGGCCAAGGCGGTGATCGTGCCCGCAGGAATCGATCATCCGATGGCGGTGGCCGCCCGCGACCGGGGCGTCGCGCGCATCGCGGCATCCGCCGACCCGAACATCGCGGGCCTGTGTACGTTCGATCTCGCCGACCCCGGCGGGACGCTGGACGGGACCGCCCCGCGCCATCCGCCCGGCTGGGCCTATCTGTGCGTCACCTCGGGGACGACGGATCGTCCCAAACTCGTACCCTACGGCCACCGGCAACTGCTCGCGGTCGCCGACGCGACGGGTGAGTGCCTTCGCATCGTGCCCGACGACGTGTCGGGCGTGGCGACGCCGCTCAATCTCGCCAACGGGCAACGCACTGCGCTCGCGCTGCCGATCCTGCACGGTGCCAGCGCGCTCGCGCTGCCGGAAGCCGACACGGACGCGCTGTGGCGAGCGATCGTGGACGAGAAGGTCAGTTACGTGTCCGCGTCGTTCGCCATGCTGCGGGCGCTGCTCGAACGGGCGGAGGCCGGGGAACGAATCCGCTCGCAGAGGCTGCGCTTTCTGCGGATCGCCTCGGGATCGCTCGATCCGCCGGTAATCGAAGCGCTGGAGCGCGTGTTCGGCGTTCCCGCGATCTGCGGACTCGCGACGACCGAGACCGGCGTGGTCACCCATCAGCCACTGCCGCCCGCCCGTCGATCGACCGGGTCGGTGGGCTGGCCTCTGCTCGCGCAAGTGCGGGTCGTCGACGCGGACGGTCGCGCGACGGCGCCCGGCGAAGTCGGGGAAATCCAGGTTCGCGGGCCCCAGGTTTTCGACCGCTATCTCGACGACGACGAACTACAACGCCGTTCGCGGGTCGACGGCTGGTTCCGTCTCGGCGATCTCGCTCGGCTCGACGCCTCCGGCGAGATCTTCCTCGTCGGAAGGTTGAAGGAGGTGATCAACCGCGGCGGCGACAAGATCGCGCCGCTGGAAATCGACGCGGCGCTGCGCGCGATCGCCGGCGTCGCCGACGCCGCGGCCTTCGCCATCCCGCCCCCGACGCTGGGGGAGGAGGTGGCGGCCGCCGTGGTTCTCGCACCGTCGGCGGCGGTTTCCGCCGACGAGATCGCGGCGGCGGCGCGATCGCGCCTGGGCGCGAGTCGCGCGCCGCGCCGCGTCTGGATCGTCGACGCGTTGCCACGCAACGAGGCGGGGAAGCTGGTCCGCCGTGAACTGGCGGCCCTCGTCGGCGCGACGGCGGTCATCGGGCGAACCTCTGCGGATCCCGGCGTGCGCGGTGCGGTGTTGACGCCGATCGAGGCGCTGCTGGCCGGCCTCTGGGCGAACGCGCTCGGGACGCCGGTCACCGACGCCCATGCGCCGTTCTCGCGCCTCGGAGGCGACGCGGTGCGCGCGCAGGAGATCGCCACGTCGATCCGCGCTGTCCTCGGCGTCGACATCGACGCGGCCGCGCTCGCGGAAGGAGATCTCACGCTCGCGCAGATGGCGAGGCGGTTCGACGGGCGGACCGGTTAGTCGCGGGGCCGGGGCGCGAAGCCGGGCGGGAATGCGCGCCGGGGCGGCGCGCGGTTGACAGGATCCCGGCGCCGACGAGGGTGTCCGCTGTGCCGTGATCCCGCGGGAATCCCGAGGACCGGGACGCCGGCGGTGCACGGTCAGCGAGGCTGCCCGGCGCGCGGGTCCGCGAGCAGGCGCCTGGCCCTGGCGACGTCGTCCCTGAGCGCGCGCGCGAATTCCTCGGCGGACTCGCGCACCGGTTCGTAGCCCATCGCCTCGATCCTCTGGACGAATACCGGCGACCGCGTGGCGGCCGCCAGCGCGCGGGCGATGCGATCGAGCACCGGCTGCGGCGTGCCCGCCGGTGCGAGCAGTCCGTACCAGCCAACGACCTGCAGGTCGCGATAACCGGACTCGGCGGCGGTCGGCACCTCGGGCACGAGGGCGGCGCGCCGCGGACCCGGCAGCGCGACGAGTCGCACGCGTCCGGCGTGCGCCTGTGAGGCGAGTGCGCCGATTTCGTTGCACAGGAAATCGATGCGACCGGCGACGAGATCGGTGATCGCCGACGACGCACCCTTGTATTCGACGGCGAGCATGTCGATGCGGGTCGCCGCGAACAGCTGCGAGTTGCACAGGCCGGTGACTCCGCCGCCGAGCGACCCGTACGTGTACTTCCCCGGATTCGATCGCGCCGAGGCGACGAATTCGGCCATCGTGCGCCAGGGCGCCTGCGTACTGGCGGCGAACACGAACGGCACGTGCGCCACGCGGCCGATCGGTGCGAAGTCCCGGAGTGTGTCGTAGCGGACTTCCGGACGCATCGCCGGCGATACGGCGAGGTTCGACAGCCCGCCGACGAGCAGCGTGTAGCCGTCCGGCGCGGCGCGCGCGACCGCCTCGGCGCCGATCGTCCCCGCGGCGCCTGCCCGGTTCTCGACGACCACCGGCCGCGACCACTCCCGCTCCAGCGCGTCGGCGACCAGGCGGGCGATCTTGTCGGTCGCGCTGCCGGGCTCCTGCGCGGCGACCAGTCGCACCGGCCGATCCGGATAGGTCGCGGAATCCTCGGCGCGAGCGGCACCCGCGGCGACGGCGAGTGTCGCCGCGGCGAGCGCCAGCACGGCGCGCACCGCGATCCGACGGGTGTGTCCTGCGGGCGGTTGCGGATGGCGCATGCTCGGCTCGTCAGTCTTCGATGGGGGAATCCGCTGCCGGGGAACCCGCGAGGTCACCGGCGCGCGGCGCGGATTGTCGCACATGTCGCCGCCCGATCGCCGGCCGCTATACTCGCCGCGGACGCGACGCGCACGCACCGGCGCCCCGATGTCGCAGGCCACGATGTCCCCCTCGCCACCCGACGATCTCACCGGACGACTGCTCGAATGGGCCGACCGCCAGCCGGCGGCCCCGGTCTGCCTGGCGTCCGGGCGCGCGCCGATGACGCTGGCCGCGCTGGGAGAGCGCGTGTCGGTGCTGCGCGAGCGGCTTCGCGACTGGGGCATCGAGCGCGGCGATGTGGTCGCGTGGCCGGTGGTCGATCGGCCGGCGGCGGTCGCGGCGCTCGCGAGCCTGCCGGCGGGCTGCACGATCGCGCCGCTCCCGGCGGGGGCGAGCGTCGAGTCGCACGCGCAGACGCTCGCGCGGCTGCGCCCCAAGGCGATCGTCGCCGACGAACGCGCGGCTGCGGCACTGGCCGCCGCCCGCCGGCTCGACCTGACCGAGTTGTCGGCGATCGACGATGGCAGCGGCATCGCCGGCGCGTTCGATCTCGCGCTCGGGCGCCGGACGGCGTCGCTCGCGCGACCTGACCGACTCGCGCCGCGATGGGCGGTGATCGGCGCCACGTCCGGATCGACGGGCCGGCCCAAGCTCGTGCCGCACGGCCACCGCCAGATCCTCGCATCGGCGGACGCGATGGCCGATCGCCTGGCGTTCGGGCCTGGCGACATTTCGGGGCACGTCTCCCCTCTGCATCTGGCCGGCGGCATCCGCAACGCGCTGCTGCACGTGCTCGCCAACGGCGGCGCGGCGAACGTGTTGCCGGAGATGGACGCGGACGCGCTGCTCGCGCAGATCGCGATCGGCCGGGTCACGTACGTGTCGGCGTCGTTCACGCTGTTCCGGGAGATCCTCGAACGGCCGGTCGGGAGCACGGCGGACGCGAGCAGGCTGCGGTTCGTGCGCATCGCCTCGGGGCGGCTGGAGCCCGACGAGCTGCGACGCCTCGAAGCGAGGCTGCGAGCGCCGGTGATCACCGGACTGTCGTCCAGCGAAGGCGGTTCGGTCTCGCATCAGCGGCTCCCGCCGGCGCCGCGCAGCGCGGGCTCGGTCGGGCCGCCGCTGGGTTGCGAGGTCCGCCTCGTCGACGAACGCGGGCTCGACGTGGAGCCGGGGCAGGCCGGCGAAATCGTCGTGCGCGGGCCGCAGGTGTTCGACGGCTATGTCGATGACGACGAGCTGAACGCGCGTGCGTTCGTCGACGGCGGCTTTCGCATGGGCGATCTCGGCCGGTTCGACGAGGCCGGCGAGCTGCATGTGATCGGTCGCGTGAAGGACGTGGTCAATCGGGGAGGGGACAAGATCTCGCCGGCGGAGATCGACGCGGTGCTGCGCGCGTCGCCCGAACTCGCGGACGTCGCTGCCTTCGGCATCCCGCATCCCCGGCTCGGGGAGGAGATCGTCGCCGTGGCGGTCCTGCGCCCCGGCTGCTCCGCCGACGAATCGACGCTGCGTGCGCGGGTGCGCGAGCGGCTGGGGCCCCGCTGCGCGCCGCGCCGCGTGTGGTTCGTCGACTCGATACCGCGCAACGCGGCCGGCAAGGTCGTGCGCGCGGCGCTCGCCGCGCTCCCCGGTGTCGACGCCGCGACGATCTCCGACCCGCCGGGCGGCGGTGCGGCGCCGCCGCGCCCGCCGATCGAGGCCGCCGTTTCCGGACTCTGGACGATCGCGTACGGCCGCCCGCCGGACGGACCGCAGGCGCGCGTCGACCGAGCCGGCGACGCGGACGCCGGATCGCGGCTCGGCGGGCTGATCACCGCGGCGTTCGGCGTGCTGCTGGCCCCGGACGCGTTCGTCGGGGAGCGTTCGACGCTGGAAGGTCTCGCCGCCCGGATCGCGGGTGAGCTCGCCCGGGCGACGGTGGCCGGATCCGACCCGTTGAAGCCGTCTTCGCCGTCCCGCGACCTATAATCGCGTGTTGGCGGTCTGCGCCACGGCGAAAGCCCGACTGTCGTGGCCGCGCGCGTCCGCGCGCCGGTCGCCAAACACCTCTCCATGGACGAAACGACCGCCTCCGTGACCGCCGCAAGCCCCGCGGGGGGCCGCCCCGAGGCGTCGGCCGACGGTGTCGACACTCCGTCCGGCGTGGCGGAGCCGGCGGCGAAGCTCGCGCCGCTGGAGGCCGCGCTCGCAGGGCTGTGGGCGAACCTGCTGCGGGTCGGATCGGTGCCGCGCGACGCCGACTTCTTCCTCCTGGGCGGCGATTCGCTGCGGGGTGCGACGCTGGTGGGGCAGGTGCGCGCGCTGTTCGGCGTCGACATCGGCGTGCCGGCGCTGTTCGAGCAGGCGGGAACGGTCGCCGGCATGGCGCGGATCATCGACGCCGAACGGCGGCGGGTCCGTTCCGCTCCGGACGCCGGTGCGCGGCG
Organism: Burkholderiales bacterium; assembly: GCA_020851255.1. Taxonomy (GTDB): domain Bacteria; phylum Pseudomonadota; class Gammaproteobacteria; order Burkholderiales; family Casimicrobiaceae; genus VBCG01. The sequence goes on from JADZDA010000136.1 coordinate 17,044, forward strand.
GGCGTCGCTACCGCGCCGGTCGGACGCGCGTGCCGCGCCGCTTTCCCGCCAGCAGGCACGCGTCTGGTTCCTGCATCGGCTCGATCCGGCGAGCGACGCCTATCACGAATCGACGGCCTGGCGCATCGAAGGTCCGCTGGACGCCGGCGCGCTGGACCGCGCTCTGGCCAGGGTCGCCGACCGGCAGGCGATCCTGCGCACCCGGTACGTCGCAACCGGCGGCGAGCCGCGGCAGGTGGTCGACGCGCGGCCGACGTGGTCGCTGGAAATCGTGGACCTGCGCGCTGCCGCGGATCCGGAGGCCGCGCTCGCTACCGCGATCGCCGAACGGGTCCGACGGCCGTTCGATTTCGCCGCCGGCGCGCCGGTCCGGTTCGCGCTGTTCCGTACCGGCCCGGACCGGCATGCCCTGGTCCGCGTCTGGCATCACATCGCGTCCGATGGACTGTCCAATCCGCTGTTCCACGCGGAGCTGTCGGACGCCTACGCGGTCGAGAGCGAAGGCCGCGCGCCCTCGCTCGCGCCGATCGCGTTCGACTACGGGGATTACGCGGCCTGGCAGCAGGGTGCGCTCGCCGGCGCGGCGGCCCGCGCGGCGCTCGATCGCTGGCGACTCCGGCTGTCGGACCTGCCCTCGATCGACCTGCCGGCCGATCTCGCGCGTCCGCCTGCGCCGTCGTTCCGCGGATCGGTGGTGACGCGCACCTGGGAGCGTGAACGCGCGGCGACGCTCAAGGCGCTGGCGCGCGAACACGGAGCGACGCCGTTCATGGCGTTCCTGGCCGCGTTCGAGGTGCTGCTCTCGCGCCTGTCCGGCAGCGTCGATTTCGCGATCGGCACGCCGGTCGGCGGACGCACGCAACCCGAGTTCGCGCCGCTGATCGGATTCTTCGCCAACACCCTCGCGATCCGCGCCGACCTTTCCGGCGATCCGGACTTCATCGCCGTGCTCGCGCGGACCCGGGCCCGCGTGACCGAGGCGCTCGACGACCAGGAAGTGCCGTTCGAGCGGCTCGTCGACGCGCTGGGGTCCGCCCGTGATCCGTCCCGCAATCCGCTGTTCCAGATCGCCTTCGGCATGCGCGAGACCGGAACGCGCGAGCTCGTCCTCGGCGGCGCGCGGGTCGTGCGCGACCGGCTGCGCTTCGACCATGCCAAATTCGACCTCACGCTGACGTTGCTCGACGAACCGGACCGGCTGCTCGCGCACTGGGAATACGCGACCGACCTGTTCCGTCGCGAGACCGTCGAGCGGATGGCCGGCCAGTTCGAGCGCCTGATCGAGGCGATCGCCGCGGACCCGGGCGCACCGGTGCGCTCGCTGCCGATGATGGACGCTGCGACACGCACCCGGCTGGTGGTCGACACCAACCGGACCGCGCGCCCGTACCCGGACGCGGTGAGCGTCCACGCGCACGTCGCCGGCGTCGCCGCGCGTCGTCCGGACGCGGTCGCGGTCGGCGCCCTGACCTACGGGATGCTCGACTCGGGCGCCAACCGGCTCGCGCAGTCGCTGCGGGCGGCTGGCGTGCGGCGCGGATCGCGCGTCGCGGTCAGCCACGCGCGCGCCGAGGACGTCGCGCTATCCTGGCTCGCGGTGCTCAAGGCGGGGGGCGCGTACGTGCCGGTCGATCCGGAGTGGCCCGCCGAGCGCATCGCGTTCCTGTTCGACGACGCCGGCATCGCGCAACTGGTCGCCGACGACATCCTCGCCATCCGCCTGTCGCGGGCGGGCGTGCGCACGATCTCACCGGAACGCGATCGCGCGGCGATCGCGGCGCTGCCCGACCGGGCTCCCGACGACAGCGCCGGCCCCGGTGATCCGGCGTACGTCATCTACACGTCCGGGTCCACCGGAACGCCCAAGGGCGTGGTCGTGCCGCACCGGGCGGTGCTGCGCCTGGTGTGCGGCACCGACTACGTGCGGATCGCCGGCGACGACCGGGTCGCGCAGCTCGCGAGCCCGGCGTTCGACGCGTCGACGTTCGAGTTCTGGGGGGCGTTGTGCAACGGCGCGCGGATGGTGCCGATCGCGAAGGCCACCGCGGTCTCGCCCCGCGCGTTCGCCGCGAGCCTGGCGGCCGGGCAGGTGACCGCGCTGTTCGTGACGTCGGCGCTCTTCAACGCGACCGTGCGCGAGGTTCCGGCCGCTTTCGCCGGCTGCCGGGACGTCATCGTCGGGGGCGAGGCGGTCGATCCGCGCAGCGTGCGCCTCGCGCAGCTCGCGACACCGGACGTGCGCTTCGTCAACGGCTACGGTCCGACGGAGACGACGACGTTCGCCGTTTGCCACCCGATCGGGCGCGTCGACGCGGACGACGCGTCGGTGCCGCTCGGCCGGCCGATCGCCAACACGACGGCGTACGTCCTGCGTCCCGACGGCGAGCCCTGCGCGCCCGGCGAACCGGGGGAGTTGTGGATCGGAGGTCCCGGCGTCGCGATCGGCTACCTGGGACGACCGGAGCTCACCGCCGAGCGTTTCGTCGAGCGCGAGATCGCGCCTGCGCCGCTGGCGCGCCTCTACCGTACCGGCGACCGGGCGCGCTGGCGCGAAGACGGGGCGATCGAGTTCCTCGGCCGTTCGGACCGGCAGGTCAAGCTGCGCGGTCATCGGATCGAACTCGACGAGGTCGAGTCGGCGCTCGCGCGGCTCCCGCAGGTCCGCGAGGCGGTCGTCGAGATCCGGGGCGACTCGGCCGAGTCGCGCCAGTTGGTCGCATGGCTGGTCGCGACCGATCCGACCTCGCCGCCACCGGAGAACCTCGCACGGGACCTTCGGCGCCGGCTGCCCGAGCCGATGATTCCCGGTGCGTTCGTGTGGCTGCCGGCGATGCCGCTCAACGCGAACGGGAAAATCGACCGTCGCGCGTTGCCGCCGCCGGGGGCGAGCGTGCAGGGGGCGGCCGGTCTGCGCGTGCCGCCGCGCGACATGTTCGAGGGCGTGCTGCTGCGCATCTGGGAGAACGTGCTGGGCACGACCGGACTCGGGGTGCTCGACCGCTTCTTCGAAGTCGGCGGACATTCGCTGCTCGCCGCGAAGCTCGTCGACGCGGTCGAGCGCGAGACCGGCTGCGCCGTGCCGCTCACCGCGATGTTCGCCGACGACACCGTCGCCGGCATGGCGCGCGTGCTGCGCGAGGGATCGCCGCCGGTCGCGGCGCCGATCGTGACCGTACGTGGCGAAGGTTCGCGTCCGCCGTTCGTGTTCCTGCACGGCGACTTCCAGGCCGGCGGTTTCTACAGCCGCAACCTCGCGCTCGCGCTGGGCCCCGATCAGCCGGCGCTGGTCGTGCATCCGCACGGGCTCGCCGACACGCGCGTTCCCGACACCATCGAGGCGATGGCGGCCGAGCGGGTCGACGCGCTCGTCCGCGCGCGTCCGTCGGACACCTACGTGCTCGGCGGGCACTGCAACGGCGCGCTGGTCGCCTACGAGATGGCCCGCGAGCTGGAGGCGCGCGGCCACCGCGTGCCGCTGGTGGTGCTGATCGAGGCGAACGCGCCGCACGCGCGCATGGCCGGCGCGGAAGACGGCGTAGAGCGCTTCGTGAAGGTCGGCGCCGGCGGAGCCGCGGAGATCCTCTCGGCGCGCGACCGGGCGAGCGAGGTCGACCTCAGGTTCCGGCGGGCGATCGACCGCTACCGGGGAACGCCGTGGCAGGGGCGAGTCGCGGTCGTCCTGGCGGCCGCGCGCGAACGGGGTGGCGGCGACGGCGGCTGGTCGCGGCTCGCCTCGCACGTCGAAGCCCACCGGGTGCCGGGCGACCACGTCACGCTGATCACGCGCCACATGGCCGAGCTCGCGGCGACAGTGCGGGCCGCGGTCGATCGGGCGCTCGCGAGGACCTGATGGACACGACGACCCGGACCCGCTGGCCCCACGTCCCGCTCGTCGTCGTCGAACGCGGCGGCACCGTCGAGAGCGTCCATGCCGGGTCGGTCGCCGTCGTCGACGCCGACGGGCGGCTGGTCGCCGGCGCCGGCGATCCGCGGACGCTCGCCTACACCCGCAGCGCGCTCAAGCCGCTGCAGGCGCTGCCGTTCGTGCTCGCCGGCGGCGTCGAGCGCTACCGGCTCGCGCTCCACGAACTCGCCGTGATCTGCGCCAGTCATTCGGGGGAGGCGAAGCACCAGGCGGCGGTGCTCGCGATCCTCGGGCGCGCCGGGCTGTCGCCGGCGGATCTGCAATGCGGCGCGCACGCGCCGCTCGTCTACGACGCCTGCCGGCAGATCCCGCCGCCGCCCCCGTATCCGGTCGTCGCGAACAACTGCTCGGGCAAGCACGCCGGGATGCTCGCGTGCTGCACGCTCAACGGCTGGCCGATCGCGGATTACCTCGATCCGGACCATCCGTTGCAGGCCGCGATCCGGTCCGCGGTCGCACGGCACACCGGAACGCCCGAGGCCGACCTGGTCCGCGGCATCGACGGCTGCTCGGCGCCCAATTACGCGCTGCCGCTGGCCGGGCTCGCGCTGGCCTACGCGCGGCTCGCGGCTCCCGGTGCCGGTGGAACGGACGGTCCGGCGCTCGGCGCGATCGCCGGGGCGATGAGCACCCATCCGGACTACGTGTCCGGCGAGCGGCGCGGCGATCTCGCCCTCATGCGGGCCGGGCGCGGAGCCTGGATCGCGAAGGTCGGTGCCGAGGGCGTCCAGGCGATCGGCCTCAAACGCCAGCGGCTGGGCATCGCGATCAAGATCGCGGACGGCGCGACCCGCGCGATCGCGCCGGCGGCGATCGGCGTCCTGGAGGCGCTCGGCGCGCTCGACGACGACGCACGCGCGGATCTCTCGGCGTGGGCGTCGCCGGTGTTGCACAATGCGCGCCGGACGGCGGTGGGGCGGATACGATCCTGTGTTGTACTGGACAATCCGGCGCCAGGCGGGGACGCGCGGTGAGCGCAATGCGCAACCCGGACCGGGCCGGTGAACTCGGCGAGCCCGGCGCGGTCTGTATGGGCAAGCGCCTAGCGCCGACCCCCGCGGTCCGGGACGGCGACGCCGGATCCGGCGACCCCCGGGGGCGCGCCCGCCATCGGGCGGGAAGACAAAAGAACGCAACAGGGATGGGCCGACCGGCGGATGGGTGATCGCGAGGTCGACCAGCAACTGGTCGAGCGCGCGCGGGCAGGTGACAAGCGCGCGTTCGAACTCCTGGTCCAAAAATACCAGCGCAAGCTGGGACGGCTCCTGTCGCGGTTCGTCCGCGATCCGGGCGAGGTCGAGGACGTGACGCAGGAAGCCTTCATCAAGGCCTATCGGGCACTGCCGAATTTCCGCGGCGACAGCGCCTTCTACACGTGGCTCTACCGGATCGCCATCAACACGGCGAAGAACTACCTGGTCGCCTCGGGCCGGCGCGCGCCGACGTCCACCGGGTTCGACAACGAAGAGGCCGAGTCCTTCGAGGACGCCGAGGCGCTGCGCGACACGGCGACGCCGGAGGACGTGCTGATGGGGCGCGAGGTCGCCGATACCGTGAACAAGGCCGTGGAGGCGCTGCCCGACGACCTGCGCACGGCGATCACCCTGCGCGAGATCGAGGGACTCTCCTACGAGGAGATTTCCGCCGTGATGAACTGCCCGATCGGCACCGTGCGCTCGCGGATCTTCCGGGCGCGGGAGTCGATCGCCGCCGAGTTGCGACCGCTGCTGGGCACCGACGAGAACCGGAGATGGTGATGAACGAGGACGTTTCGCGGTTGATGGACGGCGAACTGGACGACGACGCGGCGGTCGATCGCGCGCTGGCGGCGCTGCGTCGCGACCAGGGCGCCGACGCCTGGGCCTGCTACCACGTGATCGGCGACGCGATGCGAGGCAACGCGCCGATGTCGCCGGGCTTCTCCCGGCGGCTGTCGGCGGCGCTCGCCGCGGAACCCACGGTGCTCGCGCCGGTGCGCCGGGTCGCGCACCCCGCCACGTTCGCCTGGGCCGCGGCCGCCACCGTCGCGGCCGTCGCGGTCGTCGGCTGGACGGCGGTGTCGCTCACCGATGCGCCCGACGTCGCGATCGCGAAGGCCCGCGAGGCCAACGCCGTGCGCGCGGCGGAGGTCCGCACGCCGGCCATCCCGCCCGACTACCTGCTCGCGCACCAGGAATACTCGCCGGCCACGGCGATCCAGGGCGTGCGCCCGTATGCGCGCGCGGTGTCGTTCGGCGTGCCGGCCGAGCGCTAGGGCGGGGCGTCCGATGCGAGCGAGCAACGGCCGCGGGGCCGTCATCCATCGCGGGTCGCGCCTGCTCGCCGCCGGCCTCCTGTGCTGGGCGAGCGCCGCGCCCGTCCTGGCGCAGGACGCGGCGGGGCTGCTGGGACGCGCCGCCGAGGCCGCGCGTACCCTCGACTATGTCGGGACGATCGTCTTCCAGTCCGGTGCGGCCGTCGAGACCGCGCGCATCATCCACGTCAACGACAACGGCGAGGAGTTCGAGAAGCTGGTCGCTCTCGACGGCCCGGCGCGCGAGGTGATCCGCCAGAAGGGGGAGGTGCGCTGCTACTACCCGGACGCCAAGCTCGTCCGCATCGAGCCCCGGACCTTCCGCAACGCGTTCCCGTCGTTGTCACCGCAACAGCAGGAGGCCCTCGCGCGGTACTACGTGCTGCGCAAGGGCGCCGCCGGCCGCGTGGCGGGGCGCGACGCGCAGGGCTGGTCGTTCGAGCCCAGGGACGCTTACCGCTACGCGCAGGAATTCTGGACCGACACGACGAGCGGAATGCTGCTCAAGGCGCGCACGCTCGACGAGCGCGGCGAGATCGTCGAGCAGATCGCGTTCCTCGATCTCGCGCTCGGCGTGAAGGTCGATCCGGCGCTGACCCGGCCCACCTGGGCGTCGACGCCTTCCGACTGGATGGAGAAGCGGGGGCGTACCGGCACCGCGACGCCCGGTGACACCGGCTGGTCGGTCACCCGCCTGCCGCCCGGGTTCGCCAAGATCATGGAGGGCACGCGCGGCACCGGGCGTGCGCCGCCGGTGGTCCAGCTCGTGTATTCCGATGGTCTGGTCGCGGTCAGTGTCTTCATCGAGCCCCGCGGTCAGGCCCGCCGCGGCGTCGGACGGGCGCGCCAGGGCGGCATCAACCAGTTCTCGGTCAAGCTGGACGAGCATGTCGTGACGGCGCTGGGCGAGGCGCCGGCCGAGACCGTCCGGCAGATCGCGTTGTCCGTGTCACGTCGCTGATCCAGGTTAGCTCCGGTCCCCGGCGCCCGACAGGAGCGCGGGCGCCGGGTCCCTAGTCATCGCTCCGGGGAAGTCCATGAACCACACCGTCGTACGCATCGTCCGCGCCACCCTCCTCGCGGCCGCCGTCGCGCTGCCGCTCCTGCCGACCGCGGCATCCTCGCAGGTGCGCGCCGCCGGATTGCCGGATTTCACCGAGCTCTACGAAAAGCAGAGCCCGGCCGTCGTCTCGATCGACGTCACGCAGCGCGCGCGCCGCGGTCCGACGATGCCCGACCTGTCGGAGGACGATCCGTTCTACGAGTTCTTCCGGCGATTCGGCCCGATTCCCCGGCGCGGCAATCCGCGCGACCATGAAGCGCAGTCGACCGGATCGGGATTCGTCATCGCCGCGGACGGCTACATCGTCACCAACGCGCACGTCGTCGACGGCGCCGACGAGGTGAAGGTGCGGATGGCCGACCGGCGCGAATACGTGGCGAAGGTGATCGGCGCCGACCGGCGCACCGATGTCGCGCTGCTGCGCATCGAGGCGAAGGAGCTGCCGAAGGTCACCATCGGCGACCCGGACAAGCTCAGGGTCGGCGAATGGGTCGTGGCGATCGGCAAGCCCTTCGGCCTCGAGAAC
>JADZDA010000137.1 GCA_020851255.1 Burkholderiales bacterium
ATCGTCAAGCGCGACCGTGGGTAGGCTGGCGCGACTGACGTAAACTCGGCGCGTCCTCATTCCGAAGCCGCCGGAGCCGCACGTTGCAGCAATCCGCCACCCGCGCCGAACGCGCCGGCCTCTACACACCGCGCATCCTCCAGCAGCACCTTGCCGACAATCCCGACGGCCGCTGGTGGGCGGCCGACGGCACCGTCGTGTTCGTCGACATCTCCGGCTTCACCAAGCTCTCCGAGCGGCTCGCACGCAAGGGCCGCGAAGGGTCGGAACAGATCACCGACGTGATCGGCAGGAGCTTCGAGTCGATCCTCGCCGTCGCGTACGACAACGGCGCGAGCCTGCTCAAGTTCGGCGGCGACGCGCTCTTGCTGTGGTTCCAGGACACCGGCCACGCGACGCGCGCGTGCCGCGCCGCCGTGCTGATGCGCCGCGTGCTGCGCGAGGTCGGCCGCATCGAGGTGCCGGGTGCGAAGGTGACGCTGCGGATGTCGCAGGGCGTGCACTCGGGGCTCTTCCACTTCTTCGCCGTCGGCGCGACGCACTTCGAGATGCTGCCCGTCGGCCCGGCGTGGAGCCGCGTGGTCGAGATGGAGCACGCGGCGACCGCCGGCGAGATTCTCGTGAGCACCGAGACGGTCCCGCTGCTGCCGGCGCGGTGCCTGGGCAAGCCCAAGGGGCCCGGCGTGCTGCTCGCGCGCGAGCCCGCCGGCGCCGCCGAAAAGCTGCCTCTGGTGCCGCGCCCGCGCATCGCGCCCGAAACGCTCGAACGGTGCCTGCCGCCCGCGGTGCGCGCGCACGTGCTGGCCGGCGGCGGCTCGTCCGAGCATCGCCCCGTCACGATCGCGTTCATCCGGTACGAAGGCACGGACGCGCTCATCGCGCAGCACGGCCCGGACGCCGCCGCCGACGCGCTGCAACGGCTGGTCGCCGCGGTCGACGCCGCGGCGGACGAGTTCGGCGTTGCGCTGCTCGCCTCCGACGTCGACGCCGACGGCGGCAAGCTCATCCTGACCGCTGGTGCGCCGACGGTGACCGGCGACGACGAGGAGCGGATGCGGCTCGCGCTGCGCCGGATCGTCGACGCCGGCGTCCCGCTCCCGATCCGCATCGGCGTCAACCGCGGCTCGATATTCGCCGGCGACATCGGCCCGTTCTACCGGCGCACGTACACGGTGATGGGCGATGCGGTGAACCTCGCGGCGCGGCTTATGGCCAAGGCCGTGCCGGGTCACATCTACGCGACCGCCGACGTGCTCGACCGCTCGAACACGCTGTTCGCGACGACCGCGCTCGAGCCGTTCACGGTCAAGGGGAAGGCGCAGCCGATCGAGGCGTGGGCGGTGGGGCCCGCGACCGGGTCGCGGACGCGGGAGGGATCGCTGGAGCAGTTGCCGTTGATCGGGCGGGACGCGGAGGTCGCGCAGCTACGCGACGCGCTCGCGGGCGCGCGCACAGGCAGCGGCCGATTCGTGGAGATCGTCGGAGAGGCGGGCATCGGCAAGACGCGCCTTCTCGACGCCGTACGCGAGGACGCGACCGGCTTCCAGTCGCTGCACGCCGTGTGCGAAGCCTACACGGCGAGCACGCCCTATGCGGTGTGGCAGGAGCTTCTCCGCGAAGCCTCGGGCTTCGGCCGCGACGACACCGACGACGCGGTCGAGCAGCGCCTGCGCGCAACCGTCGACAGCACGACCCCGCACCTGCTGCCGTGGCTGCCGCTGATCGGCATCGCGTTCGGGCTCGACCTGCCCGCGACCGCCGAGGTCGAGATGCTGGCGGAGAAGAACCGCCGGCCGAAGCTGCACGAGTCCGTCGAGGCGTTCCTGGCGGCCACGCTGCCCGGTCCGCTGCTGCTCGTGCTCGAGAACGCGCATCACCTGGACCCGGCCTCGGGGGAACTCGCCGCGCACGTCGCGCGCGTGGCTGGCACGCACCCGTGGCTGGTGTGCGTCGCGCGCCGCGCCGGCGGCGACGCGGTCGCCGCGGACGCCGCAGCCGCGCTGCGCATCGAACTCGGCCCGCTCGCGGGAGCGGACGCGCGCCGGCTCACGCAGATCGCGGCCGAGGACAACCCGCTGCCTCCCCACGTGCTCGACGTCGTCGCTACGCGCTCGGGCGGCAATCCCCAGTTCCTGCGCGACCTCCTGCGCGTCGCGATCGAGTCCGGCGGCGTGGGCGGTCTCCCGGACTCGGCGGAGGCCGCGACGATGGCGCGCATCGACGCGCTGCGGCCGGAAGACCGCAACGTCGTCCGTCGCGCCGCGGTCTTCGGGCTCACGTTCCATCCCCGAATGCTGGCGTGGCTCGACGCCGAGGGCTCGGTGGCGGCGCCGGATCCCGGGACGTGGAAGCGGCTCTCCGAGCTGTTCGAGGAGGAGGACGACGGGTACCTGCGCTTCCGGCGGTCGCTGCTGCGCGACGCGGCCTACGAGGGCCTGCCGTACAAGCTGCGCCGCCACTTGCACGGGGCGGTCGCGACGCGCATGGAGCGCGAGCTCGCGCAGCCCGAAGAGGAGGCGGACCTCCTTTCGCTGCACTTTCTCGTCGCGGGCGAGCACCGCGCGGCCTGGCGCTACGCGACGATCGCGGCGAAGAACGCGCAGGACGATTTCGCGTTCGTCGAGGCGGCACGGATGTACGCGCGGGCGCTGGAGGCGGGGCGGCGCCTGCACGACGTGCCGCAGCGGGAGTTGGCCTCGGTGCACGAGTCGCTCGCGGACTGCTGGTATCGCGTCGGCGAGTTCCCGAAGGCGGTCGACGGCTACTCCGCGGCGCGTCGGATGGCGGCAGGCGACCCGCTGCAGGCTTCGGAACTCCTGCTCAAGCGCTCCAAGCTGGAGGAGAAGCTCGGCCACTACGCGCAGGCGCTGCGCTGGGCCGCGCGTGCGGGCAAGGCGGTCGAAGGCCTCAGCGGCGGTGAACCCGCGAAGCAGGCCGCACGCTCCAGCGCCTGGTACGCGAACGTGCTGCAGGCGGAGGGGCGCAGTGCCGACGCGATGCGCTGGGCCGACCGCGCGATCCGCGAAGCGGAGGCCGCCGACGACGCCGAGGCGCTCGGTGCCGCGTGCTTCGTCATGGGGTGGGCGTACGGCGTCCTCGGCAAGGACGGGGCAGAGCCGTACCTGCAGCGCGCGCTGGAGGCCTACCGCCGTTCGGGCAATCTGCTGCGGCAGGCGGCGCTGCTGTCGAACCTCGGCGTCATCTGCCAGTGGGAGGGCCGCTGGGACGAGGCGCTGTCGTACTACGAGCGCGGCCGCGCGGAGTCGGTGAAGCTCGGCAACATGTTCGACGCGGCGCTGGCGCGGATGAACGTCGCCGAGATCCTGTCGGACCGCGGCGAACTCGCCGAGGCGCAGGCGCTGCTGCTCGACACGCTGCCGATCTGGCGCGCGTCGCGCTACCGTTACCTGCTCGGCGGCTGCCTGTGGCTGCTCGGTCGCGTCTCGCTGCGTGCCGGCCACATCGACGAGGCGCTCGCCCGCCTGGGGGAGGCACGCGCGCTATTCGTCGCCGTCAAGCGCGAAGAGGAGACGCTCGACGTCGACGCGCGCATCGCCGAGTGCCGCGTATTCGCGGGCGACGCCGCGGCGGGCCTCGCTTCTGCTACGGACGCACTCGCCCGTGCGCGAGTGTCGAAGGTCGGCGGCAAAGCGGTTTCGGTGCTGGAACGCGTGCGTGGGCACGCACTGTTGCGCATGGGTGACTGCGCGGCTGCGCGGGAAGCGCTGGAGGCGAGCCTCGCCGCGGCGCGTACACGCAAGGACCTGCAGGAGACGGCGCTGGCGCTGCACTCGCTGCGCGCAGCGTATCGCTGTGCCGGCACTGAGCCGCCGGCCGAGGTCGTTGCCGAGGGCGACGCGCTGGTCGCGCGGCTCGCGATTCGAACGTTGCCGACGGTGCCGATGCCTGCCGGCTGACGCGTCGTCGCGCGGAAATGAAAAGCGGCCCCGAGGGGCCGCTTTTCGCGGGTGCGTACGAGTTCGTCCTAGTCGAGGGACATGAAGCCGTCGCCCAAGTCGATCACCTTGGTCCAGTACTGGACCAAGGTGTTGCCGCTGCTGTCCTTTCCGACCGACGTCCAACCCAGCTGCGAAATGCACATGTTGGCCTTCGAGCCGATCGGGTAGGTGGCCGCAGTCGGCGTGAAGTCTGCAGTGTTCGGGATAGTTGGCTTCAGGTCTTCGAACGTGTACGGCGGCCCCCCTGTGTAGATCACATTCTTCACCAACGAGAAGTCATCCGGGTCCACGACACACGACAACGCGGGTATGTAGATCGGATTGCCCGAGCTATCCGTTTTCCAAGCGAGCTTCGGCCGAACGATGGTCCAGAACGCGTTCGGATCGGCCGCCGAGAGCACGGTGATTGCCTTCCAGACCACGATGTACTGGGCCGATACCGCCTGTCCCGTGCCCGGTGGCACGATGAAGCTGGCCTTCTGCGGTGTCACCGTCGTGTCCAGCGTAAACGTGTACGGCACGACGACGCAATCTCCGCCGTCTTTGTTGTTGCCGCGGATGAGGCCCCAGTCCGGCGGGACGTTGACGTACGCGAGGTCGAGCCCCGGATCGAGGTTGCCGCCCTTGTTCGTCGTCGACGTGCAGCCGAGCGTGCCGCCGAACACCGTGAAGGACTTCAACGTCGTCGGATAGTCGGCCGCGGACGCGCTCACCGAGCAGCTGCCTCCCGCCGGGACCGCCGTGACCTTGGCGGTGAAGGTCGTCGTGCTGCCGCTCTCGCTCGACCCCGTGATGGTGAAGCCCGGGCAGGTCGACCCGAGCGAGACGGGCACGATCGGTCCTTCGAGGGTCACGGATACGTTGAAAGGATTGCCGTCCGCGTAGACGGGGTCGGGTGTGACGACCGTCATCGTATTGGGCGCGAAGCTCGCGGTCACCGTGCAGTTCGCGGTAATCGGTCCCGTCGTGAACGTGGAACCCGCCAGCGAACCGCCGCAGCCGCTTGCCCCGGTCGTGTGGGAGCCTGCGGGCGCCGTCACCGTGAAAGTCGCGGTCTCGTTGTACGACTTGGTCTGCGGCGTCGGGGTTACGTTCGCCGCGGGCGAACCCGTCACCGTGAACGAGCACGCCAGAAGCGTCGTCGACGGGAACGACGTACCGTTCTTCAATTGGAACGTCTGGCCACTGCCGACACTCGACCCGGTCCACGGCTGCGCCGACCAGGTGCCACTTTGCTGTGCGCAGGTCGCCGTCCCGGTCACGGCCGAGACGGTGACGAACATGGACTGACCGGCCCCGGTCGGCAGGTTGATGTCGTTGACGGTGATCTGCGTGCGCGCCGCGTTGAGGGTCACGTTCCCGCGGCTTGCCGTCACCGAGGCCGTCGCCGGGATCGACCAGCCGGTCGGAACGGTAAGGCTCAGCGAGTTGAACGACGAGTTGCCGTCGTTCGTGAACGTGAACACGAACGGCCCGGACGAGGCCATGGGCGACGCGGGCGACACCGTCAGCGTGTACCGCTTCTCCGCGCCCATTGCGGGGCCGGACATCAGCGCGAGCGCCGCGATGGCCACCGAGAAGAATCTGATCACGAAACCGCGCAAGCCGTTCATCTTGGAATTCTCCCGAAAGAGTGCGACAAATCCCCCAAAGAACACGCCTGCGGCCGGCCGCTGGTGCGGCTTTCTTCTAATTGAGGGTGCGGACGACAGGTCCGCGGTGCTGTGGGGCGGAATGATAATCGCCTCCGCGACAATAGCAACGGATTTTTCCGATTGCTTGATCCACGTTATTGACATCGGCATGCGGTTTGCCGGTGCCGGGGCCGAATCGCGCTCTC
>JADZDA010000138.1 GCA_020851255.1 Burkholderiales bacterium
CGGCGCACGGCTCTACGAGGTGGTCAAGCACATCACCAAGACCGAGCACATCTACCTCATCACCGGCATCATCACCAGCCGCGCCTGGTACGACAAGCTGCCTGCGGACCAGCAGGCGATCCTGCGCGAGGAGTCGTTCGCCGCCGGCAAGTGGGCGTCCGAGGCGACGATCGCCTCGCTCGCCGATTACGAGAAGAAGTTGCGCGAGAAGGGCGTCACGATCACCGAGATCGACAAGGCGCCGTTCAAGGCGGCGACGGCCGGCGTCTACCAGACGCTGGGCTACGCCGACCTGCGGCGCGACGTCGACAAGGTGCTCGGGCGCTGACCGGCACGGGTCCCGCGACGGGGCAGCGACCGCCGCGGGATCCCGCCGACACCGGGGAGGTACCCATGTCCCGACTCGTGCCCGGCCTGCGCCGCGCCGAGGATCTCGCCGCCCGCGCCTGCCTCGCCGGCTGCTCCGCGCTGGTGTTCGTCGCCGCGATCTCGCGCGCCGCCGGCGCGCCGATACTCTGGGCGATCGACATCGCGATGCTGCTGTTCATCTGGTGCGCGTTCCTGGGCGCCGACGCGGCGCTGCGCGCGAAGCAGCACATCATCATCGACATCGTCGTGCGCCTGCTGCCGCAGCGGGCCCAGCGCGCGCTGCTGATCGCGCACTGGTCGGTCATGCTGGCGTTCCTGGCCGCGCTGGTCGTGCTCGGAGTGCAGCTCACGCTGCTCAACGTCGAGCGCCCGATGGGCGACACCGAGATCTCGTACGCGTACGTGACCGCGGCGGTGCCGATCGGCTGCCTGCTGATGGCGTTCACCGCGGCGCGCCAGCTCCTCGAATTCGTGCGCAATCCGAAGCTCGCCTTCGGCGCCGGGGAGAGCCCGCTGTGACGATCGTCCTGTCGTTCCTGTTCCTCGCGCTCATGTTCCTCGGCATGCCGGTGGCGTTCGCCGTCGGCGTGTCGAGCCTGGTCTTCTTCCTCGCGTCGGACACGATCCCGGCGTCGATCGGCGTCCAGCGGATCGCGACGTCCACGCAGTCGTTCCCGCTGCTCGCGGTGCCGCTGTTCGTGCTGGCCGGCAACCTGATGAACTCGTCGGGGATCACCGACCGCATCATCGCGCTGGCGCGCGCGCTCACCGGCTGGATCGCAGGCGGGCTCGCACAGGTCGCGATCGTCGTTTCGGCGCTGATGGGCGGCGTGTCCGGCTCGGCGGTCGCCGACGCCGCGATGGAGGCGCGCATCCTCGGCCCGGCGATGCTCCGGCAGAACTACTCGCGCGGTTTCTCGTCGGCGGTCATCGCCGTCGGCGCGCTGATCACCGCGACGATACCGCCGTCGATCGGACTGATCCTCTACGGCTTCCTCGGCAACGTCTCGATCGGCAAGCTCTTCCTCGGCGGCGTCGTCCCCGGCATCCTGATGACGCTCGTCCTGATGGGTACGGCCTGGGCGATCGCCCGGCGGCGCGGCTACCGGCCCGACATCGGCGCGTTCCCCGGCTGGCGCGAGGTCGCGCGGGAGGCGAACCGCAGCAAATGGGCGCTGCTGTTCCCGGTGTTCCTCGTCATCGGCATCCGCTTCGGCGTGTTCACGCCTTCCGAGGTCGGTGCGTTCGCCGTCGCCTACGCGATCGTCGTGGGCGTGTTCGCGTACCGCGAGCTCGGCTGGAAGGAATTCAACGACGCGCTGCGCCACAGCGTCCACGACATCGGCATGATCATGCTGATCATCATGCTGTCGGCGATGATCGGCTACGTGATCGCGCTCGAGCGCGTGCCGCAGAACGCCGCCGAGTGGATCGTCGGCGTCACGCAGAACCGGCAGGTGCTGATGTCGATGCTGGTCGTCTTCATCCTGCTGCTCGGCATGTTCCTCGAGAGCACGGTGATCGTGCTGCTGCTGACGCCGATCCTCGTGCCGATCGTCGTGAAGGCCGGCATCGACCCGGTCCATTTCGGCCTGGTCATGATGACGTCGACGACGCTGGGCAGCATGACGCCGCCGGTGGGCGTCGCGATGTACACGGTCTGCGGACTGCTCGACACGCCGATGGACGAGTACACGCGCGAGGCGCTGCCGCTGATCCTCGCGGTCGTCGGGCTCATTTTCGCGATGGCGTTCTTCCCCCCGATCGTGACGCTGCTGCCCGAACTGCTCATGTGACGACGCGCGCGGCCGCAGCCGCTCGGGCGACGCCCGCGCGCGGCCCCCGCGACCCGACGGACGGCCGGGGTTAGAATCCGGTCCGGCCGACCGACGACTCCTTTCCCGGCCGACTTCCATGCCCGCCACGACGATTGCCCGGATCCGGGCCACGCCCGTCACCGTTCCGCTCGAGGCACCGCTGCGCCACAGCAACGGCGCGCACTGGGGCCGGTTCGTGCGCACGATCGTCGAGGTCGAGACCGCCGACGGGCTGGTCGGCCTGGGCGAGATGGGCGGCGGCGGCGAGGACGCGACGCGCGCGTTCGCCGCGCTCGAGTCCTATCTCGCCGGCCACGACGTGTTCGCGCTCGAGGCGCTCCGGCTCAAGATCTGCAATCCGACGGCGAGCCTGTACAACAACCGCACGCAGCTCCACGCGGCCATCGAGTTCGCCTGCCTCGACATCATCGGCAGGAAGCTCGGCGTCCCGGTCCACGCGCTCCTGGGCGGGAAGCTCCGCGACCGGGTCGACTTCGCGAGCTATCTCTTCTTCCGCTACGCGAACCCGGCGACCGGCCGCGGCGAAGTCCGCACCGTCGACCAGCTGGTCGCGAACGCACGCGAGCTCGAGGCGAAGCACGGCTTCCGCTCGCACAAGCTCAAAGGCGGAGTGTTCCCCCCGGCGCACGAGCTCGACGCCTACCGCGCGGTCGCCGCCCTGTTTCCCGGCGATGGCTGCCGCTACGACCCGAACGCGGCGCTGTCGTTCGACGAGGCGGTGCACTTCGGCCGTGCGATCGAGGGGCTGCGCAACGACTACTACGAGGATCCGGTGTTCGGCATCGCGCAGATGAAGGCGCTGCGGGACTTCGTGCGCGTCCCGCTCGCGACCAACACCGTCGTCGTCAACTTCGAGCAGCTCGCGGCCAACGCGGCCACGCGCGCGATCGACGTGATCCTGCTCGACACGACCTTCTGGGGCGGCATCCGGCCTTGCGTGAAGGCGGCGGGCGTGTGCGAGACGCTGGGCATGCAGGTCGCCGTGCACAGCTCCGGCGAGCTGGGCATCCAGCTCGCGACGATGCTGCACCTGGGCGCGGTGCTGCCGAACCTGGGCTACGCGGCGGACGCCCACTACCACCATCTCGCCGACGATCTGATCGTGGGCGGTCCGCTGCGCTACGAGGGCGGCGCGATCCGCGTGCCGGACACGCCGGGCCTGGGCGTCGAGCTCGACCGCGAGAAGCTCCGCCGCTACCACGAGCTGTACCGCGAACTCGGCGGCTATCCGTACGACCGCGACCCCGGACGTCCCGGCTGGTTCGCGCACGTCCCCAACCGGCAGTGGGCCGATCCGACCGACGCGCGCGTGCCCGCGCTCGGGCGCTGACCGGCGTCCGGCCGCCGACACCGACTCCGGAGCACGACATGACCGCAAGACTCGCCGGCAAGACGGCGTTCGTCACCGCCGCCGGCCAGGGCATCGGCCGCGCCAGCGCGATCGCGATGGCCCGCGAGGGCGCGAAGGTGATCGCCACCGACCTCGACCCGGCGCTCCTCGCCACGCTCGCGGGCACGCCGGGGATCGAGACCCGCACGCTCGACGTGCTCGACGACGCGGCGGTGCGACGCGCGATCGGCGAGGCGGGACCGCTCGACGTGCTGTTCAACTGCGCGGGCTACGTCCACCACGGCACCATCCTCGACTGCACGCCGAAGGACTGGGACGCGAGCTTCGCGCTCAACGTCCGCGCGATGTACGTCGCGATCCAGGCGGCGCTGCCGCCGATGCTCGACGCGCACGCGCGCACCGGACGCTGGGCGAGCATAGTCAACATGGCCTCGATCGCCGGCTCGATCAAGGGGCTGCCTAACCGCTTCATCTACGGCACGACCAAGGCGGCCGTCATCGGGCTCACCAAGTCGGTCGCCGCCGACTACGTGCAGAAGGGCGTGCGCTGCAACGCGATCGCGCCGGGCACGGTCGACACCCCGTCGCTCGCCGCGCGGATCAACGCGTTCCCCGATCCGGTCGAGGCGCGCAAGATGTTCATCGCACGCCAGCCGATGGGACGGCTCGCGAAGCCCGAGGAGATCGCCCCGGTCGTCGTGTTCCTCGCCTCCGACGAGAGCGCGTTCGCCACCGGCAACGTCTATTCGGTCGACGGCGGCATGACGATCTGAGCGAACGATGGGCGCCCTTCGCGATAAACTGACCCTCGACCCGACTTTTTCGGAGGAGATCGCATGAAGCTCGTACGCTACGGCCCCGCCGGCCGCGAGAAGCCCGGCCTGATCGACGCCGACGGCAGACTCCGCGACCTGTCGCGGAAGGTGAAGGACATCGACGCCGCCGCGCTCGCGCCGGCATCGCTCGCGAAGCTGCGCAAGGTCGACGCGCGCAGGCTGCCGCTCGTCCGGGGACGGCCCCGGATCGGCCCGTGCGTCGCGCGTGTCGGCAAGTTCCTCGCGATCGGCTTGAACTACGCCGACCACGCGAAGGAGACCGGCTCGCCGATCCCCGAGAATCCGATCGTCTTCTTCAAGTCCACCACCTGCATCCAGGGTCCGAACGACCCGATCATGCTGCCGAAGGACTCGACGCAGACCGACTGGGAGGTCGAGCTGGGCGTGGTCATCGGCAGCCGCGCGCGCTACGTCGACGAGAAGCACGCGTTGAAGCACGTCGCCGGCTACTGCCTGGTCAACGACGTGTCCGAGCGCGAGTACCAGTTGAAGAAGGGCGGCAACCAGTGGGGCAAGGGCAAGGGCTGCGACACCTTCGGCCCGATCGGCCCCTGGCTCGTGACCGCCGACGAGGTCCGCGATCCGCAGAATCTCGACATGCGGCTCGACGTCAACGGCGAGCGCCGGCAGACCGGCAGCACGCGCACGATGATCTTCGGCGTCGCGACGCTCGTCGCCGACGTCTCGCGCTACATGACGCTCGAACCGGGCGATGTCATCACGACCGGCACGCCGCCGGGCGTCGGCATGGGGATGAAACCCGTGCCGCAGTTCCTGAAGGCCGGCGACTCGATCGAGCTGTCGATCGAGGGTCTGGGCGCGCAGCGGCAGAAGGTCGTCGCCTGGCGCGCGCGGCGCGGGTAGACAGCGCTGCCCGAGGCGCGGCCCGGCCTGCGCCGGGCGGCGTCCGGCCAGCCGTCCGATCGCCCGCGCCCGCGCCCGTGCCGCGCGGGCGGGCATTGCGTATACTCGGCCGGCGAATCCCCGTTCGGACTCCCGATGTCGCTGCTCCCCGCCCTCGCCGACGACGCGCTAGGCCCCCGTGCGCGCGCCGTGTTCGACGACATCCGCGCGACGCGCGGCACCGACTACGTCAACCACTTCTGGCGCGTGCTCGCCAACGATCCGCCGACGCTCGAACGCGTCTGGGGCTCGGTCAAGGAGGTGATGGCCCCGGGTGCGCTCGATCCGCTGGTCAAGGAGCTCGTCTACATCGCGGTCTCGGCGACCAACAACTGCGAGTACTGCCTGCATACGCACACCGCCGCCGCGCGGGCGAAGGGGATGACCGGGGCGCAGTTCCGCGAACTGATGGCGGTCGTCGCGCTCGCGAACCAGACCAATCGCCTGGCCAACGGCTACCGGATCGACGTCGACGAGCGCTACCGCTCGCCGCTCGCGTGAGTCCGCGATGAACTCGCGCGCCGATGAACCGGTCCGGGAGCCGTTGCGCTCCGAACCGCTGTTCCCCGACATTGAGCCCCACGCCGCCGGGCGGCTCTCGGTCGACGCCCGGCACACGATCTACTGGGAGGAATGCGGCAATCCCGAAGGCGAGCCGATCGTGTTCCTGCATGGCGGACCCGGCGGCGGCTGCCTGCCCTACCACCGCCGGTTCTTCGATCCGTCCGAGTGGCGGATCGTGCTGGTCGACCAGCGCGGTGCCGGACGCTCGACGCCGGCCGCCGACGTCGTCGACAACACGACCTGGCACCTGGTCGCCGACCTCGAGCGGCTGCGCGCGCTGCGCGGCATCGAGCGCTGGGCGCTCTTCGGCGGCTCGTGGGGATCGACGCTCGCGCTCGCCTACGCCGAGTCGTTTCCCGAGCATACGACCGGGCTCGTGCTGCGCGGCATCTTCCTCGCCTCCGCCGCCGAGATCGACTGGTTCATGCACGGCATGCGCCAGGTCTTCCCCGAGGCCTGGGACGCGTTCTCCGGGTTCCTGCCCGCCGACGAGCGCGGCGAGCTGCTGGCGTCGTACCACCGGCGCCTCGTGGATTCCGACCCCGCGGTCCACGGCCCGGCCGCGGCGGCCTGGGACCGCTACGAGAGCGATTGCTCCACGCTGCTGCCGCGCGGCGGCGGCGGACCGGTCTTCGACAGCGACGCCGCCGCCCTCGCGATCGCGCGCATCGAGGCCCACTATTTCCTGCACAACGGCTTCCTCGCGGACGGCGAGCTCGTCAACAACCTCCACCGGGTCCGCCACCTGCCCGCGACGATCGTGCAGGGACGCTACGACGTCGTGTGTCCGCCGGTGACCGCGCACACGCTCGCGCGCGCCTGGCCCGAGGCCGAGTACGTGGTGGTCCCCGACGCCGGCCACTCGGTGCGCGAGCCGGGCATCCAGCGCGAGCTGGTCGCCGCGGTCGCGCGCCTGCGCCGGCGGATCGCGCCCGGATAGCCGCGCCGGCCCGGCGCATCGGCGTCGCGGCCCGCTCGACCCATGCGCGCCCCCCCGACCGGCGACCACCCGGCCCCGCCCGCCCGCCACGCGCGCGTACGCGGCCGGCGAGGCGTCGCCGCCGCGGTCCTCGCCGGCGCGCTGGCCCTCGCGGCGGGATGCGCGGCGGCGCAGGCGCCGCTCCCGGAGCAGCCGTCCTACGCCGGCGGCCGGGCGCGGATCGGCCTCGCCCTGTCCGGCGGCGGCGCGCGCGGCATCTCCCACATCGGCGTCATCAAGGTGCTCGAGGAACTGCGCGTGCCGGTCGACTACGTCGCAGCGACCAGCATGGGATCGATCGTCGGCGGCTTCTACGCGTCGGGCATGAACGCCGCCGAGATGGAGCGCGAGGTCCGCGCGATCGACTGGTCGCGGATGTTCTCGGACTCGCCGCCGCGCGCCGACCTCCCGGTCCGCGAGAAGGACTACCAGGCGATCTACCCGCTGCCGGTCGAGATCGGGTTCTCGGACGGGTCGTTCAAGCTGTTCAAGGGCGCGATCTCGGGGGCGAATCTCGAGCTGTGGCTGCACCAGCGGCTGATCGCCGCGGACGATCTGGGCAGCTACGACGAGCTCGCGGTGCCGTTCCGCGCGGTCGCCACCGACATGGTGTCCGGCAAGGAGGTCGTGTTCGACCGCGGCCCGCTCTACCAGGCGATCCGCGCGAGCATGTCGGTGCAGGGGCTGTTCGCGCCGTTCGAGTCCGGCGGGCGCGTCTACGGCGACGGCGGGCTGGTCAACAACCTGCCAGTCGACGTCGTGAAGAAGATGGGCGCCGACATCGTCATCGCGGTGAACATCGGCACGCCGCTGATGACGCGCGAGCAGCTCACGTCGGTCATCGGCTTCGCCACGCAGTCGCTCAACATCCTCACCGAGCGGAACGTCCGCGCGTCGCTCGCGCGGCTGCGGCCCGACGACGTGCTGATCTCGCCGGACCTGGGCGCGATGACGTCGTTCGACTTCGGGCAGTCGGAGAAGCTGATCGCGCTGGGCGAGGCGGCCGCGCGCGCGGCGTCCGGGCCGCTGCGCCGGCTCGCGCTCACCGACGACGCCTACGCCGCCTACCAGGCGTCGCGCCGCCGGCCGCTCGATGTCGTGGCGCTGCCGATCGACCGCGTCCGCGTCGAGGGGACGAAGCTCGTCGATCCCGTGGCGATCGCGGAAGTCGTCGCGCCCGACGTCGGCCGCCCGCTCGACCTCGCCCGGCTCGACGAGCAGATCGGCGACCTGTACGGCTGGAGCGACTTCGAGCGCATCGAGTACCGGATCATCGACGAACGCGGCCGTCGCGACCTCGTGCTCGACGTGACCGAGAAGTCGTGGGGGCCGAACTTCCTGCGCTTCGGCCTGCAGCTCGCGTCGGACCTCCAGGGCGAGGCGGGCTTCAACCTGATCGTCGGCCACAAGCGCACGTGGTTGAACCGCTGGGGCGCCGAGTGGATCAACGAGGCGTCGCTCGGGAGCCGCCGGCAGCTCGCCACCGAGTTCTACCAGCCGGTCGGCGTGCGGCTCGGACCGTTCGTCTCCGCGTACGGATTCGCACGGCAGGAGCCCGGCTACGTGTTCGCCGGCGACCAGCGGATCGCCGAGTACGACATCACGACCACCGGCGGCGGACTGGACGCCGGCTGGGCGCTCGGCCGCTGGGCCGAGCTCCGCGCGGGCCTGCGCTACGAGCGCCTGTCCGCGGCGCCGACCGTCGCGCTTACGCTGTTCGATCCGGTGCGCGTCGACGACGGCGGCCTGAGCGTTCGCATCCGCTACGACCGCCTGTCCGACCCGTTCTACCCGCGCGAGGGCACGCGCGTCGTAGGCGAGGTCTTCCAGGGCGTCGCCTCGCTCTCCGACGGCGAGGCGGTGACCCGCTTCCGCGCCGAGTCGCTGACGGCGTTCCCGATCGGCGAGAAGAGCGCGCTGCTCGTGGGTCTGCGCGCCGCGGCGTCGAACCGGGATTCCGTCGAATTCGCCAGGGACTTCCAGCTGGGCGGCCTGTTCAACCTCTCGGGGCTGCGCTCCAACCAGCTCGCCGGCAACTACCTGGGCTTCGGCCGGCTGGTCTACCGGCAGCACATGGGTGCGCTGCCGTTCCTCGGCCGCGCGTGGTACGTGGGCGCGTCGCTCGAAGCGGGCAATGTGTGGCGCGAGCGCGCCGACGCGTCGGTCTCGGACCTCGTCAAGGCGGGCAGCGTGTTCCTGACCGCCGACACCTACCTCGGCCCGTTCTATTTCGCCTGGGGCAAGGCGTCGGGCGGACAGTCGAGCTGGTACGTGTACCTCGGACGCCCGTGACCGCCGTGCCCGCGACGAACCGTCCCGCGACCGGAGCCGCCGGCGGCAACGCGGCGTGGCTCGAACGCAGCCGCGCCGCGGTCTGGCATCCGTGCACGCAGATGAAGCTGCACGAGACGCTGCCGCTGGTGCCGATCGCGCGCGCGCAGGGCGTGTGGCTCGAGGACTTCGACGGACACCGCATCCTCGACGCGATCAGCTCCTGGTGGGTCAATCTCTTCGGCCACGGCGAGCCGCGGATCCGCGCGGCGATCGCCGACCAGGCCGGGCGACTGGAACACGCGATGCTGGCCGGCTTCACGCACACGCCGGCGGTGGAGCTGGCCGAACGGCTCGCCGAGATCGCGCCGGGCCGGCTCGGCCACGCGTTCTACGCGTCCGACGGCGCGTCGGCCACCGAGATCGCGCTCAAGATGAGCTACCACGCGTGGCGCAACGCCGGCCGGCCGGAGAAGCGCGGCTTCGTGAGCCTCGCCGGCGGCTATCACGGCGAGACGCTGGGCGCCCTCGCGGTCACCGACGTCGCGCTGTTCCGCGACACCTACGAGCCGCTGCTCATGCGCCACGCGACCGTGCCCGCGCCCGACGCCCGGCTCGCCGGCGGCGGCCGGACGCCGGCCGACGTCGCCCGCGAGGCGGCGCAGGCGCTGGACGCGCACCTCGCGCGCCATCACGCGAGCACGGCGGCGGTCATCGTCGAGCCGCTGGTCCAGGGCGCCGCCGGCATGGTGATGCACGACGCGTCGTACCTCGCGCTCGCGCGCGCGGCCTGCACGCGCCACGGCGTCCACCTGATCGCCGACGAGATCATGACCGGGTTCGGGCGCACCGGCACGATGTTCGCCTGCGAGCAGGCCGGCATCGCGCCCGACTTCCTGCTGCTGTCGAAGGGCATCACCGGCGGGTTCCTGCCGCTCGCCTGCGTGCTGACCACCGACGCCGTGTACGCGGCGTTCTGGGACGACGACGTCCGCCGCGGTTTCCTGCACTCGCACTCGTACACCGGCAATCCGCTCGCCTGCCGCGCCGCGCTCGCCGTGCTCGACATCTTCCGCGACGACGGCACGATCGCGGTCAACCGCGAGCGGGCGCGCCGGCACGCCGCGATCGACGCGCCGCTCGCCGCGCATCCGCGCGTGCGCGAATTCCGGCGGACCGGAACGATCGTGGCCTTCGAGGTCGACGGCGCCGGCGCGGATTTCGCGCGGCGCGCGTTCGCGGACGGCATCGCACGCGGGATCCTGCTGCGCCCGATCGGCCGCACCGTCTACTTCCTGCCACCGTACGCGACGACCGACGACGAGTACGCGATGCTGGTCGAGCGGACGATCGACGTCGTCGACCGCGCATGAGCCGGCCGCGCGGGCTCGCGGGTGCGTGCGCGGCCGGCGCGTTCGCGCTCGCGCTCTCGTCGCCCGCGCCGGCGATGCTCCCGCGCGAACTGGCGCGCGCGTTCCTCGACCAGGGCGTGCCGCTGACGCACGTGTCGGCCGTCGTCCAGGAGACCGGCGCGCGCCGGCCGCTGTTCGCGCAGCAGGCGGACAAGCCGATGAATCCGGCCTCGGTGATGAAGCTCGTCACGACGTTCGCGGCGCTCGATCTGCTCGGCCGCGACCATCGCTGGCGCACCGACGCCTACCTCGGCGGCCCGCTCGTCGACGGCAGGCTCGACGGCCCGCTGGTCCTGAAGGGCGGCGGCGACCCCAAGATCACGATCGAGCAGTGGGAGGCGTTCATGGCCGCGCTGCGCGCGCGCGGCCTGGCCGAGGTCTCCGGCGGGCTCGTGCTCGACCGGACGCTGTTCCGGCTGCCCGCGCACGATCCGTCCGCGTTCGACGCCGAGCCGATGCGGCCCTACAACGTCGGTCCGGACGCGCTGCTGGTCAATTTCAAGTCGGTGCGTTTCCGGTTCCTGCCGTCGCCCGACGGCACGGCGATCGACGTCCTGGCCGAGCCGCCGATTTCCGAGGTGGTCGTCGGCGCGAAGCCCGCGCCCGTCGACGGCCCCTGCGGCGACTGGCGCGCGACGATCGGCGCGTCGTTCGCGGCGCGTCCGGCGGGCGCGGTCGCCTCGTTCGCGGGCCGCTACCCGCGCGACTGCGGCGAGCGCGACTGGAACGTCGCGCTGCTCGACCATCCCGGCTACGTGCAGGGCATGTTCCGGACCTACTTCGCGGCGGCCGGCGGCGCGTACTCCGGCGCGGTGCGCGACGGCCCCGCACCCGCCGGCACGGCGCCCTACGCGACGATGGATTCGCTGCCGCTCTACGAGATCGTGCGCGACGTCAACAAGCTCTCGAACAACGTGATGGCGCGCCAGCTCTTCCTCACGCTCGCGCTCGCGGGTTCCCCGCCGCCGGCGACGATCGAGAAGGCCCGCGAGGCCGTGCGCCGGTGGGCGGCCGGGCGCAGGCTCCCGATGCCCGAACTCGTGATCGAGAACGGCTCGGGGCTGTCGCGGCAGGAGCGGCTGTCGGCCGGCTCGCTCGCTCGCCTGCTCGACGCCGCCGACGCCTCGCCGGTCCGCGAGGAGTTCGCGAGCTCGCTCGCCGTCGCGGCGCTCGACGGCACGCTGCAGCGGCGGTTCCAGAACGGCTCGGTCGCCGGACAGGCGCTCCTCAAGACCGGATCGCTCGAAGGCGTGCGCGCGCTCGCCGGCTACGTGATCGATGCGCAGGGGCGTCGCTGGACGGTGGTGGCGATGGTCAATCATCCGAACGCATCGCGCGCCCAGTCGGCGCTCGACGCGCTGGTCGGCTGGACCTACCGGAACGCCTCGTCCTGGCGGCCGCCGGTCACCCGCTGACCGACCGGCACGCAGGTCGGATTCCAGGACCCGCGCGCCGAGCCCCGGATCGGGGCCGCGATCGAGGCGGGCGGGCGCGACGACGCGCGCGGCCGCGGGCGGCTCGCGCGAACCGCCGCGCCCCGCCGTCAGCCGACCGGCAGCGGCTGGCTGTCCTTGAACGCGAGATAGCCGCGCACGACCCGGTAGATCACCCAGATCGACACGACGGCGAGCGCGACCGGCAGCAGCAGGAAGCCGATCAGCACGAGCATCAGCACCGTGCCGATCGCCACGGCGACGACGCTCCACAGCAGCGACCACCAGAACGTGCGGATCAGCCACGTGCAGTGCGACTCGACCCAGGTGCCGCGGGCGTCGCCGCGCTTCACGTACGCGACGATCACGCCGACGATGCCGGCGATCGCGACCAGCGGCGCGAAATGGACGAGCCCCGACGAGATCACGCCGCCGATGGCCGCGATCGCGTAGAGCGCGTAGGCGACGAGGACCGCCGTGATCGGCGGCTGGGCGGCGGACGCGACGGGGGGCGGCGGGAAGTCGGCCATCGGGGTTCCTCTCCTGCGGTCTGGCGGTGCAAGGACACCGCGGTCGGCAATCTCGGGCCGGACATCCCCGTCGTCAAGGGACGCGCGACCGGTCACGCCCCGTAGCGACGGCCGTCCTTGTGGGCGGCGTAGACGCCGTTCTCGTCCTCGCACCACATCAGGTCGTCGGCGGGATAGAACGCGTTGTCGCCGTCGATCCGGTTGCCGACCTCGAGATAGCGGGCAGGCGAGCCGCTGCGATTGACGAGCTGGTGCGCGTCGCGGCTGCCCGCCGGATAGCCGGCGCAGGCGCCGGCCCGGAGCACCTGCTCGCCGCCGTCGGTGACGAGCACGACCTCGCCTTCGAGCACGTAGACGAATTCGTCCTCGAGCGTGTGCCAGTGGCGCAGCGCGGATTGCGCGCCGGGCGCGAGCGTCACCAGATTGACGCCGAACTTGGTCAAGCCGAGCGCGTCGCCCAGCCGGCGCTTGGCGCGGTCGCCCATCCGCGCCGCGTAGGGCTCGGGATACGTCGAGCCGCGCCGCTCCGGTACGTCGGCGGCGTCGATGGCGGGAGCGCGCAGGGGTTTCATCCGTGCCAGTATCGCCGATCCGCGCCGGCTTGGCGACGGCCGGGATCTCGGGGCGGCGCCGGGCGCGGCCCCGGGGCGGCCGACTGGCTATAATGAAAGACCGCGCGATCCGCCATCCCCTGGACGCGGACCGCCCCGTACCCCGGAAGGAGACCGCCATGGCTTTCGAACGTACCCGCGATCAGCTGGTCGACGACTTCTCCGCCGTCCTCGCCGAAGCCGAGGACCTGCTCAAGAAGGCGTCGAACGAGACGGGCGACCGCGCGCGCGACCTGCGCTCGCAGGTCGAGTCGAAGCTCCTGTCGGCGAAGCTCCGCCTCCAGGAGCTGCAGACCGACGCCGCCGACCGCGCGAAGGCCGCGGCCCGCTACACCGACGACTACGTCCACGACAATCCGTGGCGCGCGATCGGGGTCGCCGCCGCGGTCGGCTTCCTCGCCGGCCTGCTGATGAACCGCCGCTGACCCGCGGCGCGGGGATCGCCGGATGGACGACGCCGGACCGCGCGCCGCCGTCGGGGGGCTGGGTCCCGCCGTGACCCGGCTCGCCGCCGGCGCGCTCGCGCTCGTGCGGACACGCCTCGAGCTCGCCGGCGTGGAGCTCGCGCAGGAGCGCGAGCGGGTGAAGTCGCTCCTGGTGCTCGCGGTCGCCGGCGCCGTGTTCGCGACGCTCGCGATCGCCGCGCTGTCGATCGGCGTGCTCGCGGTCTTCTGGGAGACGCATCGCTACGCGGCCATCGCCGCGCTGGTGCTGATCTACGGCGGCTGCGCCGCGTTCGCCTTCGCGCGCGCCGGGGCGATCGTCCGGGAGGCGCCGACGCCGTTCTCGGCGACGATCGCGGAGTTCGAGAAGGACCGCGCGATGCTGTCGGGCGAACCGGGGCCGCCGGCGCCATGATCGCGGACGACCTCGCCGAGAAGCGCGCGCGGCTCGTCGCCGCCTCCGAGCTCGAACGCCTGAGGATGGCGGGCGCGTGGCGCGACGCGCGTCTCGCCCTGTCGCCGCCGGCCGACCCGGCCCGGCGCACGCGCGTACGTCCGTGGGTGGTGCGCGCGGTCGGCTACGCGCTGCCGGTGTTCGGCTACCGACGGCTGGGGCGCGCGCTGCAGGTCGCGGGCATCGGGCTCGCCATCTATCGGGCGTTCGGGTCCTGGCGCGATTTCACCGGCCGCTGAACCGCATGCGGCTGGTCGGGCTCACGATCGTACGCAACGAGGAGGACATCCTCGAGGCGTCGCTGCGCCACAACCTGCGCGCGCTCGACGCGATCGCGGTCGTCGACCACGGCTCCGACGATCGCACGCCGGAGATCGTCGCCGGCCTCGCATCGGAAGGGCTGGCGATCGAATCAGCGCGCGAGGAGGCGATCGAGTACCGCCCGTCCGGGCTCGCGACCGCGCACATGCGCCGTCTGCTCGCGGCCGGCGCCGATCGGGTCGTGCTCGTCGACGCCGACGAGTTCCTCCGGATCCCCGCCCGGGAGGCGTTCGATCGCGAGGTCTCGAAGGCCGGCGCGGGGACGCCGATCGCGATCGCCGCCTCGATCCACCGGATCGCGTTCGACCGGGGCGCAGGCATCGCCGGGAAACTGCGACACGCGCAGCGGCGCGACGAACCCCGCGCGCCGTCGTGGCGGCCCGTCGTCGACCGGGCAGCGCTCGACCGTCCGGGCGCGGCGATCGCCGACGGCCGGGACAGCGTCGTGGCCGGCGGGGACTTCGTGCCCATGCACCGGGTCGACGCCGCCGTCGCCTCGGTGGCGCACGTCCCGGTCCGCAGCGCCGAGCAGTTCACCGCGAAGGCGGCGGTCGGCTACCTCGCCTGCCTGCTCGCGGGCGAGCAGGAGAGCGCGATCCGGCGCGAATGGGCCGAGGCCTACCGGGCGATCCTCGCGGGTACCCGGTACGACGAGGAAGCGCTCGCCGCGATCGTCGCGCGCTACGGCACCGACAGGGACGGCGCCGGCCCGGTCACGACCCGCTGGGTCGACGACCCGATCGACGTCGCCGCCGCGCTCCGGTACACCGGCGACGAGCCGCCGCGCCCGCTCGCGCGCGTGCTCGCGTTCGGCGAACGCGTCGCCGCCGAGATCGCGCGGACGACCGGCGGGCTGTGACCGCGCCACCGGCGGGCGGCGCTCGCCGCCCCGTCCAAGTCTGGTCGGTGTCGATGGTCCGCAACGAGGCCGACCTGGTCGAGCCCTGGGTCCGGCACAACCTCGCCTTCCTCGACGGCATGGCGATCATCGACCACGGCTCCATCGACGGCACGCTCGACATCCTCAAGCACCTCGCCGCCGAGCGCGCGCCGCTGATCCTCGTCGACGGCAAGGCGCCCGGCTACCTGCAGGAACAGATGACCACCGCGCTCGCCCGCGAGGTCTTCGCCCGCACCGGCGCCGATTTCGTCATCCCGCTCGACGCCGACGAGTTCCTCAAGACACCGTCGCGCGAGGCGCTGCGCCGCGCGCTGGCCGCGATCCCCGCGCGCATGCACGGACTGCTCCACTGGCTCACCTACGTCCCCGACTACGCCCGCCCCGCCGCCGACATCGTCGCCCTGCTGCGCGGGGCGCGGCGGCGTGCCGCCGAACGCCAGGTCTTCCACAAGGCGGTGGTGACGCGCCACCTGACGACGACGCCCGACGCGCGGCTGGGCGACGGCAACCACTACGTCGCCGCGGTCCTCGGGGGCCGCCTCGAGGACGCGCCGCCGCACGCGCGCGTGCGCGCTGAACACGCGGCGATCGCCCACGTGCCGATCCGCAGCGCCGACCAGCTCGTCGCCAAGGTCGCGACCAAGAAACTGGCCCGCGTCGCGGCCGGCCGCGACTGGCAGCCCGACGCCGCGTCGCAGACCGCGTACGACGCGGTCGTCGCCGGGCGACCGCTGGACGCCGCGACCCTGACCGAGCACGCGGTCAACTGGTCGGTCCCGCGGGGGTGGTGGCAACCGGCGTCCGAGGTCGCGCTCGTCGACGACCCGTTCCTGCGCGCAGCGCCGCTCCGCTACACGCCGCCGGCCGCGGCGTCGCCGCTGCCGGTCGTGCTCGCCGCGGTCGAGCGCATGGTGGTGCGCCTCGCGGGCGCGCGGAGCCGCGCGTGAAGCTCTGGTCGGTGTCGATGGTCCGCAACGAGGCCGACCTGGTCGAGCCCTGGGTCCGGCACAACCTCGCCTTCCTCGAC